>QGFZ01000001.1:338170-676340 GCA_003149065.1 Ruminococcaceae bacterium R-25 | reverse complement strand
GACCGCCTGAAGCGCCGCCTCTGAACTTTACTGTCTCTTCAAAATAATCTTCTGTACCCTTAACGTGCCTTTGCCTTACGGACGCATTGCGCTTTAAGATCTTCATGTCAGTTGTGTCGAGATAACTGTTTTCGAGAAGCATCGTCTCAGGATCAGAATCCCCTAAAAACTTACGGAAATCTTCTGACAGTGCTACCTTGAAAAGACTGTCTTTATCTTTAAACGCAAGCTTTACTTCAGTTTCCATAAGATCACCTTAGTTAATCGTGTGGACACCGCTCGCCGATACGACACAGAGCTTATTCCCGGAAATGAAGTTCATTCTGATGATATCTTCGTCAACTGCATAATCGTTGGTGATCACGCCGTTGGAATTAACGATGAAGACTCGCCTGTCGACGCTTATCGCGTAAGTGTTCTTATTCTGCGTAACAGCAACGATATTCGTTCCGATGTTGGAGTTATAAAGGATGCTGTCCTTAGAATCGATAACTGCAAGCTTGCTTAACTGGCTGATACCGTCAGAATATGTGATGAACAGGTTTCCGTTGACGTTTTTAACGTAGCTGATCGCAGAAAAATCATAGTTCATCCTGGCCAGATTGTTATCTTTGACCTCATATAATGAATTTGCAGTAAAGCAGCAGAGCTTGTTTCCGACATAGTACAGAGATGCGAATATAACGTTGTCATCAGTCGTATAAACCGCATTATCCTGCACTTCGTAACCCTTATCGTTCCTGGATATAGAGAAAACTCTGATATAGGGCACTATGACGGCACCGCTCGTGTTGATAGTTGATACGGCAAGGAGCGAGGAATCGCTGTTAAATGCGCAGCATACAGGGAAACCTGAGTTATAAGATGTCCAAACAGCCAGCTGGTTTCCTGTCCTGTCATATAAAGTGACATCTCCGAAAGAGTCCTCACCGCCTGTAATTACAGCGATGAAGCCGGCATCGGACATCTGGACCGCCTTGATCGGATTAGCCATAGGCTTGCTGTACCAGATACCGTCCTTATCAAGGACCGTGAAGTTATAACCGTCTCTGTCAAAGACAGCTACATAATCGCCGAATATAGCACACTGAGGGTTCTTGTAAGATACCGGCTGTGAGAATACCTCATTACCTGAAAGATTAAGATAAGCGATTCTTTCCAAAGTGACCTTGATAACGCCGTCACCATAAGGATAGAGCTTTTGAGCTTCTGAATATTCACACGAGAAACCGCCCTGAGCCGAGAGCTTGATCTGAGCATCGGCACCTGCCAGAGATTCGATCTTTTTAGATACGACAAAGATCAAGGCGATGCTGATGATAAGCATAAGCGAGAAGATCATTACTGCGATCGTAAGCGCTTTTCTTATTGCATTCTGAGATATGCTTCCGTCCTTTTTCTTGGGCGAAGGCTTTTGGTTCTTTTTATTAGGTTTTACTTTTCCTTTGCTATTATCCATTTCCCTGTTCATCACTTTACAAATCGTATATTCCGTTCATGTTATCAGTAATTGCCTTGTACAGAAGTTCATAAGCTCTCCAATAACCGTAGTTATATGTGTCAGAACCGCCATCGTTAAATATTTCAGAAGCGTACACATAGAAATTCATGTACTCTCCATTCTTGAAGACATAGTAGGAATCCGTACCCTTAGGATAGAATTCATAAACAGTCGTAACATAGTTTTTGTCAATAAAGGTAAGAGTAAGTTCAGCTTCAGATGAAGGTTTTGTCTTATCAGCAACCTCAACACCGCCAATCTTAATGCAGGCAATACTCTCGAAAAGAACTGAACAGTATGACCTGCCTGCTGAATCGGTGATTTTGGCATTTCTGCCGTCTAAAGATACTGTTGATTCTTCGGCAACAATTGAATTACCGGAAGGAATATCAAGTTCTAACTTAAAGGACTTGTCTTTATATGTTCCGATGATCGTCGTGTAATCCTTGGCATAGCAATAGCAGATATAAGGATCGATAAGCACATTCTCAGCGATATCAAGACTGTTAAGCTGATATTCAGAAAGCATGAAATACTTGTTTGTTCCGTTGATATAACCATAGTAATAACCGTTGATGGGTTTACTAAAGAAATATTCCGTTTTCGAACCGTTAGTCATATTGAAAACAAAATGATATACCGGAACATCAAGACCGTAATCTTTAAGTTCAGCTGCGCCGATCTCTACGAAATCAACGATCGTTATGTTTGAAAGCGTATCGAACATCGTGCCGAAATAACCGCTCGTGCCGTGAACATAAGGCGAATAAAGCTCAAAGTCCGTCATTCCGCTGTCATTAACAATTACTTTTGCATCAAGCGTTAAACCGTCAGTCTTTCTGTCAAAGTGTACGGTCTTAACGTCATTGTAATCGATTTTAACGATAAGGGATTCGTAGAAATCAATTCCTCTGGATTCAGCATAATTTTCTTTGTTGACTTCAACTGTATAAACATCAGATGTTCCTTCAATGCACAAATAGCAATACTGGTTATCGGGTGATTTAATGCCCAAAAGTATATTTGTTGTGCCGGAAACAGTTTCAATAGTGATCCTGAATCTGGGGTTATCCAGTCCGAAATCAGCCAAACGGCCTTCAGCACTTATCTTGGTCCCGCTGTAGAAATTCGACAAGGCATTAACAAAAGACAAAAGCTTGGACTGTGAATACTTTTCGGAAGACTTATAATCGTCACCTGCAAATTCGCAGACAATGTTTCCCGCACCGTCTTTTGAGCATTTAACAACTGCTGTGTAGCCGCTCTCGTTGTTCCTGACAGAAATGCCGGTTATTTCACTTGCACTGCAGGTAAAGACTGTAAATGTACCTTCAACGTTCTCGTCTACCTTCTTCTTTGCAAAGCTGTCGGCAATGAAATATACAGCTGCGAATACAGACAACGCAACCAGGATAATAAACGGAACAAGAAGATTCTTTACTGACTTCATATCAGAGGCTCTTCCTCTTTGCATAAATAATGACTGCAGCTGATACAAGAGCCAACGGGATCAGGATCATAAAGACAATCAAGACTGCCGTTGAAGCAGAAGCTGTAGCCTTATCAGTATTAATTGTGTAATTATCAACATTTTTGGTAGCAACATCTAATACTGAAACATTCTTTGTAGACGTAAGTTCTCTGATGCATGATTTAATGAATGTCACATTTGAGTCATTCAGACCGTATGCGCTTATATATTCGTCAGAAGTGAAATTTGTCGTACCGAAAACAAATGCTTTTACAGGATCAGAACCTTCACCTACAGCATACATGCAGACATTAAACTGTTTTCCGTCAATAGACGTACCGGCAATGCTGTTTCCGCTGCTGTCAAGTTCAACAGTGGATGCATTTTCGCTGGTAACCAGAACGGGATAAACCGCAACGTTTGATTTTAAAGGATTCGCAGCACTTACAGATCTGGCATAAGAACTGTGCAGTGCACCTGTTTTTACATAATCTTTGAAATCATCAACAGTATTAACGGAAGTATCAATTGTTAATCCTCCAAGCTGATGCCAGGGATCGTTCTCTGAGATCAGGGCCGGATCAACATTGATATTGATCTGGTTCAAAAGCTGATTAAGTCTGGGATACCTCTCACCTACATTATTCAGGTTGAAATTAACTGAGACCAATAATTTTCCGTTTTTGGAGACATATTCTGTCATTGCCAGAAGCATTTTTTCTGAAATGTCGCTGTTAGGTCCATTAAGGATCAACAGATCGCAATCCTCAGGGATCGTGAAATTCTCGGAAACAGGAAGCTCATTATACTCAATAGCCATACCTTCAAGAATCGAAGAAAGATATATGTTTCCCTTTTCGGCAAGGCCGGTAACAACATAGGCTTTACAGGAATAACCCTGAGTAAGAATATACATTGAATTTGTGAGAGTATATTCAGTATTGTTTCCGATTACATAATAGTAACCGCGTGAAAGATAATCAGAATCGTAAGAATAACAATCATAAGGTGAAACGATCTTAATGTTATCATTTACTTTGATAACAAAAGACTCAAGATTATTCTGAAGATCAAAAGAATTCGTAGGATCGAGCTGATTTATAATCTGCGGATTTACATTAGGATCAACATATTCAACTGTAACCTTGCCTTTTGAGTTCTTAACATAATCGTCTAAGAGCGGAATTATATACTGATAAGGTGTTCCGGAAATGTTATCAGGCTTTTCAAAAAGTCCGACAACCTGGATTTTGGTATCAGCAGGCAATGAATCAAGATAATCAATGGAAACCTGTGACAATGAATTTGACAGATTATCAGAAAAATCGAAAGTAAGAGCCTTACCCAGGATCTTCTCAAAAAGAACGTTTGCCAAAACAAGAATTGCAATAAGCAGAACGACAGCACCGATCGAATAGAGCTTTATCTTATCCGAACGGTTATCAGTATTTTTATTTTCAGTAACTACTTTGTTTTGCATGCCAAACACCTCCGTCAATTCTGGCTCCAGCGCTTCTTATCAAGCACCCTGAATGTCAGATAGAGGAACAGGATACCAACAGAAACGAGGAAAATGAGAGAAGAAACGGAGAATATTCCCAAGCGAAAATCCTGAGTCTTCAAGAATGGATCAAGCCATGTAATGGCTTTTGAAATCGCATTTCCTACTGCATACGCGAACTTGGAATTAAGACCTGAAAAGACAGAAGTAAAAGCATTACCGAGATAATCACCGATAGTACCCAGTATCTGAGTAACAAGAATAATGATGAACGCAACGATAGCGGAAACGATCTGGCTGTCTGTTATTGCAGAAGCAAAAAGACCGATAGCGATATACATAAAAGCCATAAAGAAGAATACGATGATAGTTCCTACAGCACCAACACCGAACACGCCGCCGCAGCAGACAGTAACGATGATGTGAATAATAACATTGATGAACATAATCGCATATAAAGCGAATGCTGAGAGGACCTTGCCGATAACCACGTTAAAGAGATTAACGGGTGTCGTGTAATACAGGATATCCGTTCCCCTCTTCTTATCCTCGGAAAGAAGTCCCATCGTAATGATCGGAACTATAACTACAAAAAAGCTTCTGAGCGTAATTACTTCGCTCGCAATGTCTACAGTTCCTACTGCGAACTGGGAATAGAAAATGAAACCTGAAAGGAATGAGAATAAAGCGATTGCCACATATCCGACAGGAGATCTGAAGTAGGATAAGAATTCTCTCTTAAAGATAGCTGTCATGACTTAACGCCTCCTTTGCCTGAAGTAATGCTGAGGAAGACTTCTTCAAGAGAAGGATCCAATGAACGGAATTCTAAAATCGGCCATCCTTCCCTGGCCATTAAGTCGAAAATAGCAATTCTCGTGTCAGTCGTATCACTGGCTGCAATCGTAATCTCTACCTGTGAGAACTTGCTGTCTACTACTCTCGATACAGCAGAACTTATGCCTCTGACAGTGCGTATCTTGGTAATAGCATCTTTTACAGGACCTCTGAATGTCAAAAGCAGCTTTGACTGGCCAGAAAGTCTCTTTGAAAGGTCACTGATCGTATCAATAGCAGCGATCTTGCCCCTGTTGATGATAACAACTCTGTCAGCAATCTCCTGGATCTCAGAAAGAATGTGTGAGCTGATGATTACAGAATGATTCTTTGAAAGTGCTTTGATGAGTCTTCTGATCTCAATGATCTGGTTAGGGTCAAGACCTACTGTAGGTTCGTCAAGGATAAGGATCGACGGATTGCCGACCAGAGCCTGGGCAATACCGACTCTCTGCTTATAACCCTTTGAGAGGTTTCCGATAAGTCTGCCATAGACATCTGAGATCTTAACCATGGCAACGATATTTTCGAGCTGATTCTTGCGCGTTTCCTTGGCAACACCCTTAAGATCGCAGATGAAATTCAAATACTCCTTAACGGTCATGTCGGTATAAAGAGGCGGATTCTCAGGAAGGTATCCGATCTCTTTTTTCGCCAGTTCAGGTTCTTCAAGGATATCGTGACCATTTACTTTTACACTACCGGAAGTAGATGAAAGATATCCGGTAATGATATTCATCGTTGTGGTCTTGCCTGCACCGTTAGGTCCCAGGAAGCCGAGGACTTCGCCATCATTTACTGTGAAAGAGATGCCTTTAACCGCGTTTTTGTCGCCATATCTCTTCACAAGATTGTTAATCTCGATCATTGCTACCTCCAGAAAGTCTGATACAACTCTCTATTATAACAAAGTAAGAAAAACAAAAAAGCGCAAATAGGCAAAAATGATTGAGAATGTTAGACGCTTCTCATGGTTATTTCAACGGCAAACACCTTGGTATCAATGTTCTTATAGCCGAAAACAGTGAGTTTGCCGTCCTTTTCCGAAATGAAAAGTTCGACCTTCTCCCCTGCCTTGACCTCGCTGTTGTAATTTATCACGAGATCCTCAATAAGAGTCACGTCATAGCCGCACTTAAACAGCGCGTCGTAAGCCCAGGCTGTATATCTGGAATTATTTACATGCCTGTTGCGGTCAAGTTCGTTGAAATCAGCATATTTGATGATCACAGGCTTGTCGGACTCACCTGCAACTTCATTTCTGTCAGGAAATCTTATCTTGGGGCACTTTTCACCGAATACGAGCTTCGGATCCTGAATAAGCGGCGGCGGAAGTTCCGGACGCTTATTGGCGATAACGGGCCTGTGCGTATTCCAGTCAGCAAGGATCCAAACGGAAGTTGCCATGCCGATGAGCCTGTTATCACTCGAATAGATCTCAAAATCACGGCCGAAATAGAACTTATCTAAATAATTTGCCCAAGTCCTGATCCTGAATGTCTCATGCCAGGACGGAAGCTCAGTAAAATGGAGCCTCATCTTCAATATGATCCAGCAGATCTCATTATCTTTAAGGAAATCAGTGCCATAGCCGAGCGCATAAGAACTTCTCTCGGCGGCCTCCTGCAGATCACCGATCAATGTGGAGCAATAGAGCTTATCGCCGATACCGCATTCGGTAGCCTTGCAATAAGCCTCCATATCAGTGAACTTTACGACCTCACTCATTTTCGGCTTCCTTGAATTCTTCAGCGGCTTTGGATTTTTCAGCGCTCTTCGTCTTTTCAGTTTCAACAGGCTTCGATTTCCTGGGCATCGCCATAGCTATAGTGTTTCTGGGATTATATCTTCTGAAGACCGGATACATCTCTTCCTTGTAATGGAAGACGAGCATAATCTTATAGCCTTCATTGACGACCAGAAAATACCAGTAAGTATCCTCTATATCGAAGTTCTTAAAGTCAGTCATCTTGATTACAAGATTGCTGTCAGCTTTGTCAGATTCATACCTGTCTGAAGTAACAGGGCCAATATATTCGCAGTCTTTTATGGAAAAGCTCAAAAGATCATCACGCTTATTATCAGAGTGGATCACGGCACAATCTACCAGGTCATTGGACATCTCGATCTCATATATCTTGCTCTCACGCTTAATGAGGATAACAACGCCCGCAACGATACCAAACGAAATAATACCGGTAATAAACCAGGCATTATAACCGAGTGACAGCGGAATGAAATTAATAAAGAAAATCGTGATTATGCAGGCAGTAATAAGGAATGTGTTGAAAATTACCTCAGTAAAGCCTGTCTTGCGCTTAACGCTTGTCTCAATAAAACTGTCCTGTAACATGATTCACCTCAAACAGGAGTTATTATACACAAATAGAGGTGTTAAGTAAAAAATGTTGGGTGCTTTAGCCGTCTATGAAAAATAAGTCGGCATGACGCGAAAGCGGTGCCTGGTTGAATGATGAAAAGCACACAAAAACACGGTGCTTGGCCGATTGACGAAAAACTGTACGAAAACAGCTCAAACTGTCAATAAAATCGTCAAAAAGGCCTCTGATTGACGGATTTATTGACGATTTTGGTCATTTCCGTACAGATTTTCGTCAATGAAAGTGATGGGCGAGGTGCAGGTCAAATTTCTAACACGTGAAGAGCACTTCTTTCGGCGAGCGATTCGCTTGTAAAGTTCTTTATCATGCGAATGACTCAAACAAAGACAATTTTTCCCAAAACAGTCACTATTCCAGTCATTTTGGGGTGAAAATGACTCAAACAGTGACTGAAAACCCGAAATCAGTCATTTTTTCAGTCATTCGCCGAAAAGACCCACGCCTCACTCATTCACCCAAAAGGGCCTCCTCTTCTTTCATTTAAAAGCCCCCTCTTCATTCATTCACAAAAGGACCGCCCCAACCGGAGCGGCCCTTAAGGTTTTTGATATGTGAGAACGATATTGATTGCGCGAGCGATTCCGCACAAGCTCCGCGCGGAGGACCTAGCGAGCGCAACAATAGCGTTCGATTAATACATCGGCTGCTGAGGCATAGCAGGTGCTTCCTTCTCAGGAATATCTGTTACTACAGCTTCTGTTGTAAGGAGTGTTGAAGATACGGATGCGGCATTCTGGAGAGCAGAACGTGTAACCTTTGCAGGGTCAACGATACCTGCTTCGAACATGTCAACATACTTGTCGTTCAAAGCATCGTAACCTGTGCCGGGGTTGGAGTTCTTGATCTTCTCGCAGATTACGCTGCCGTCAAGACCAGCGTTTGCAGCGATCTGGCGAACGGGTTCCTCAAGTGCACGAAGAACGATCTTAACACCTGTCTTTACATCGCCTTCCGTCTCATCGAGGAGCTTAGCGATAGCAGGAAGAGCATTAACATATGCTGTTCCGCCGCCGGGAACGATACCTTCTTCAACTGCAGCTTTTGTTGCATTGAGAGCATCTTCGATTCTGAGCTTTCTTTCCTTCATCTCTGTCTCTGTAGCAGCGCCGACCTTGATTACAGCAACACCGCCTGAGAGCTTAGCGAGACGCTCCTGGAGCTTCTCACGGTCGTAATCGGACTTTGTCTCTTCGATCTGAGCCTTGATCTGAGCAACACGTGACTTAACTGCGCCCTCTTCACCTTCACCGTCAACGATGATCGTGTTGTCCTTGTTTACCTTAACCTGGTGAGCTCTGCCGAGCTGGTCAAGAGTCGTATCCTTGAGCTCAAGACCTAAGTCAGATGTGATTACCTGACCGCCTGTAAGGATAGCGATATCTTCGAGCATAGCCTTTCTTCTGTCGCCGAAGCCCGGTGCCTTAACACCAACGCATGTGAATACGCCTCTGAGCTTGTTGACGATGAGTGTTGCAAGAGCATCACCCTCAATATCTTCAGCAATGATAACGAGCTGTTTGCCGGACTGTGCGAGAGGCTCGATTACAGGAAGGATATCCTGGATGTTGGAGATCTTCTTATCTGTGATAAGAATGTAAGGCTCGTCGAAAACAGTCTCCATCTTATCTGTATCTGTTGCCATGTAAGGTGAGATATAACCTCTGTCGAACTGCATACCTTCAACAACAGAGAGTTCTGTGAGCATTGACTTGCTCTCTTCAACTGTGATAACGCCGTCAGATGTAACCTTCTCCATAGCTTCAGCGATCATCTTGCCGACTTCCTCATCACCTGCGGAGATTGCAGCAACACGTGCGATGTCCTTGGAACCGTCAACCTGCTTAGCCTTGCCGAGGATCTCAGCAACTGCTGTATCAACAGCCTTGGAGATACCTTTTCTCAAGATGATCGGGTTAGCGCCTGCAGCAACGTTCTTCATACCTTCACGGATGATTGCCTGTGCTAAGAGTGTAGCTGTTGTTGTACCGTCACCTGCTACGTCGTTTGTCTTGGAAGCAACTTCCTTAACGAGCTGAGCGCCTGCATTTTCATAACGGTCTTCTAATTCGATCTCTTTTGCGATCGTAACACCGTCGTTTGTGATAAGAGGTGCGCCATACTTCTTATCGAGTACAACGTTTCTTCCCTTAGGTCCCAATGTGACCTTAACGGTATTTGCAACCTTGTTTACGCCTTCTTCAAGAGCTTTTCTTGCGTCCTCAGCGTACTTAATGTCTTTTGCCATATATATTCGCCTCCAAATTTATAATCAATCTTCAACGATAGCAGCGATGTCATCCTGGCGTACGATGATGTACTCTTCGCCGTCGAGCTTAACGTTTGTGCCGGCATAATCACGGATGATTACCTTCTCGCCTACTTTGACTTCCATCTTTATCTCATTGCCTTCTACGATTCCGCCAGGACCTACTGCAATGATCTCTGCGATCTGAGGCTTCTGCTGAGCACCGGAGGACAGGATAATGCCGCTCTTTGTTGTCTCTTCAGCCTGAAGTTTCTTTACTACTACCTTATCTGCTAAGGGCTTAATTGTCATAAAAAAGACCTCCAATACAATGAAATTGCGGTTAGCACTCTATTACCTTAAGTGCTAACCACAACAAAATATAATTCTTAATCGGGTGACTGTCAATACGAAAATCAAAAAAAGTCAAAAACACTAGTGAATGAGTTTTTCGAGTGGTATATCCGTCTTGCAACTACTTAATTCAGGTGCTTTCGGCGGTAGTTTTACAGGGTCAAAATCATACTTCTCGCCATAGAAGAATTCCTGAACATAAGGGATCATAGCATTCCAGTTGACACGCATGCTCCACTCGCCGCCATAGGTACCCTGGTTAAGGCATCCGTCGATCGGGAGTTGGAGATACTGCATCTCAGCCTTTTTCAAAGAAGGAAGGAAATCCATTGCATACTTCTCAACATCTTTTTTATCGATATTGGTTACTATGGCGCCAAGAACATCATCCATGCAGGCGAGCTTTTTAGCAGCTGACAGCTTCATGTACTGTTTCATGACGCTCCTTAAGACTTCGACCTGTCTTTCCATACGTTCGTAGTCACCGTTACCGACATATCTGACCCTGGCATAGGCAACTGCTTGAGTTCCGTTGAGCCAAGTCTCATTGCCTGTATCGGTGATGAGCGCAGCTGTCTTTGAAAGTTCACGTATATACTGGTTTGCGACCTTCTTTTCGCCGGATGTCATGTTTACATAAACTCCGCCGACAGCATCAATTATGTTGGCCATATGGCTGAAATTAACATATGCATAGCCGTCGATCTTGATCCTCAAGCAGTTTTCGACAGTGGCCTGCAATAATGTAGGTCCGCCGTAAGACATCGCAGCATTGATCTTATGAGGCTTTGAGTAGCCCGGGAAATAAGCATAAGAGTCTCTTGCGATAGAAACGAGCTTGATCGTACCCTTATTGGAATCAATGGACATTACAACGATAACGTCGGATCTGTCACCTTTTCCGTCTTTACTGTACTTACTGCTTCTGCTGTCGATACCTATCAGGAGGAAGTTCTTAACCGGAGTATCCTGAACATAAGTGAATTTTGTAGATTCCATTACTTCATTTAAAACAACAGTCTCGCCGTTTTCGTCAATGATAGTTGCGATCTGGTTTGAATCTGTCGTCTCATATGTGATCTGGTTTAAAAGATAATCTTTATACCAGAGACCGAATAATGCGAGACCGACAAGAACGCCCAAAAGGCCGGCGATAACGCCGCCTACCACTCGGATCTTCATGTGATTGAGCTTTTTGGTCTTGCGATTTGTTTTTGCTTTATTTCTTGTTACATCTTTGGAAAAGCCATACTGGAATGCTTCTGCATCAGAATGACTTCTCACATTTTTATTACGATTATCCATAATTATCCTTTAAGATCCTTATCAGTCCTTAAGACCTTCCGGATTCATTGTCTGCCACTTCCAGCAGGATGAGCACATCTCATCGATTCCATATTGAGCCTTAAAGCCCAGTACTTCTTCTGCCTTCTTTGTGGAAGCATAGCAGACTGCAATATCGCCTGGTCTTCTGGGACCGAAAACGTGCTTGATCTCATGACCGCAGGCTTTTTCGAAAGCAGCAACTGCTTCTTTTACTGAAGTTCCCTTTCCTGTACCAAGATTAAATACACAGACGGGCTCATCAGTCTTTTCAAGGTACTTGATCGCTTTTACGTGGCCTTCTGCGAGGTCTACTACGTGGATGTAGTCTCTAAGGCAAGTTCCGTCAGGTGTGTTGTAATCTGTTCCGAAAACAGTAAGGCACTCTAATGTGCCGCCTGCAACCTTTGAAATATAAGGGAAAAGATTATTAGGGATTCCTCTCGGGTCTTCACCGATAAGGCCGCTCTCGTGAGCTCCTACAGGATTGAAATATCTTAAGAGGCAGATCCTCTTTGAAGGCTCTGACTTAGCATAGTCTCTTAAGATCTGCTCAAGCATCCACTTTGTCCAGCCGTAAGGGTTTGTGCATACGCCAAGAGGGCTCTCTTCCGTAAAAGGAACATCCTCGCTGGAACCGTAAACGGTTGCTGAAGAACTGAATACCAGGTTGTTTACGCCGAATTCCGTCATAAGGCGGCATACGTTTATCATGCTGCCGATATTGTTTGAATAATAATCCAAAGGTATCTTAACTGATTCGCCGACTGCTTTAAGGCCTGCGAAATGAATAACTGCATCTATCTTGTTCTCTTCGAAAACCTTTCTTAAGGCATCTATATCGCAGCAGTCAACGTTGTAGAACTTGAATCTCTTACCGGTAATCTTTTCAAGACGGTTCTGAACCTCCATCTTGCTGTTCGAGAGGTTATCAGCGATCACTACGTCGTAACCGTTCTCGTGAAGAGAAATAACTGTATGTGAACCGATATATCCGTTTCCGCCGGTAACAAGTACTGTAGACATAAATATCTCCTCAACTTTCTTTCTGTTAAGCAAACAAATTAAACCATAAACCAATTCAAAACTAAAGTTTTTTGCTCTATTTCCTCATATTTGCACCATTTTAAAATCAAATATCCAAAAAAATTAATATAGAATGAATTGGTAAAAAATCGAACACATGGAGATAATAATGAACAAACTTATTTATATCGCTGACGATGACGATAATATCAGAAACCTGCTTAAGACATTCTTAGAAAGAGAAGGATTCCACGTAACAGGCTTCCCCACAGGCGATAAGCTTTTCGAAGTATTTTCAAACTCGCCCGCAGATCTCATCATCCTTGACGTAATGATGCCCGGTCACGACGGTTTCTTCATTCTTAAGGAGATCCGTAAGACATCTAATGTTCCGATCATCATGCTCACGGCTAAGGACAGCGACACCGACTATATCCAGGGTCTTGATATGGGCAGTGATGACTATTTCACAAAACCCTTCTCACCTATCAAGCTCGTTTCGAAGGTTAAATCCATCCTCAAGAGACAGGAAGAGATCACTGGCAAGACCGGTGATAAACCTGATAATGATGCCGTTTACGAATTTGCCGACATCATCATCAACAGAAAAACCAAAGAGACAACAATGCAGGGCAAGCCCCTCCCTCTTACACCTAATGAATACCAGCTCCTCACTTACCTTATCTCAAACAGGGACAGAGCTGTATCGAGAGCTGAGCTGCTTGACAAGATCTGGGGTTATGAGACTCAGGTCGAAACCAGAGTTGCTGACGACACCGTTAAAAGATTAAGGAAGAAAATTTCAAAGTCAGATGCTAAAATATCTACTATCTGGGGTTACGGCTTCAGACTCGTAGACAGAACAACCGAAGAAGCAGATGACGAAGACGACGGAGACAATCAGGACTAATGACTGACAAGCCTGCTCAGGCATGGTTTAAATCAACAAAAAAGCCTTCAAAAAATAAATCGGCTATAAGAATACCGATCTCGCTGCACTTTTATGCGGTCGAGATCGTTATTATCATTTTGGCCGTTTTTATCATCAACATCTATATCCAGTCCATCTTCAAAGATTACATCAAGGATCAGTGCAACAGCCGTCTCGATAAAGCTGTTGAATCAACACAGAGCTTGACCCAGACATTTACATTGCAGCTCGACCCCGAAGACGAGAATGCCGATGCGGCAATAAGAGAATATCTTTATAATTCTATCGCAACTTCCGATAACCTCTCAAACCAGGCAAGCATCGCGCTTTACACTTTGGACGAGCGTACCGGGAACTTTACTGTCCTCTGGCCAAATGCTTATTATTCTGTTTCATATACAAATACTTCGAAAAAGGTTATCAGCAAAGTAATAGAAGAAAACGGCTATGAGGCTCTCAATAAGACTCAGACGATAGATCTGGACGGCACTATCGTTTATTACAGAACTGTTGGTTTTGCACCAAGAGAACAGGCACATAAAGATCCCGCAAATACGGATATTCAGATCGGCGAAAACAACGAACGGTCTCCTATCGATGAATTGTTCTCAAATTACTATCTCTGCGTCTATGTAAACTCCGCATCCTACTATTCATTCATGGCGGCTAACTCACTTGCGCTCGTTCAGGCTGCCCTTCTTGCGAGCATTATCGCAGGTATCTTGAGTATCCTGATGACATATCCTCTCATCTTCTCTACCCAGAAGCTCTCAAGGTTTGCTAAACGAATCGCAAAGGGAGACTTTAAACCCGTAAGGGGACACATCGTCAGTAAAGAGCTCTCGGAATTGGGAGACGTAATGAATCAGATGGCCTACAAGCTCGAAGAATCTGATATAGAACAGAAGACATTCTTCCAAAACGCTTCACACGAACTTAGAACTCCACTGATGTCTATCCAGGGTTACGCCGAAGGTCTTAAATACGGTGTTTTCGAAAGTGACGAGGAAAGAAATAACGCTATTGACGTCATTATAGATGAGACCGGGAGATTGTCAGGACTAGTTGAAAACCTCCTCTCAATCTCCAAGATGGACATGAGCAGGAGCGGAAACTATGAAGTCAAAAAGCAGACGATCAACGCAAGGAAAATTTGCGATCTTATAATCGATAAGGTCAGAGGCAACTTCATTCACGAAGACAAGGCCATCATCAATGATATCAAGCTTAAGAACGCATATATCTACGGCAACGAGAATGACCTCATAAGATGTCTCGAAAACATCTTCTCCAACTGTTTAAGATACTGCAAGACGGCAGTTACTTTCAGATCTTATAAGACCGAAAACGGAGATAAAGTCGTATTTGAGATCTCAGATGACGGCCCGGGTATTGCTCCGGAAGTCGCAGAACACCTTTTCGAGCGTTTCTCAAAAGGCGCAGACGGTAAGCACGGTATCGGTCTTGCACTGGCATTGGCAATCGCCGAAGAACACGGCGGCTCCGTAAAAGCTTATAACAAAGAAAAAGGCGGCGCGTGCTTTGTGATAACGATCCCGACAGTACAGCGCCGTGAACAGCTGTCAAAGATGAATAACGACAGTACTACTTAATTCCGAAAAAGCGTACAGCATTAAAGAAGCATGCCTTACCGTTGAACTTTTCTGCGGTATCTAATTCAAATTCCTTCTTGGCACTCATTATCTTCTGATAAACGCCGGGCGCAGCGAGCAATGAATTGAGAGCAGCTCCTATGGAAAATACCCTTCCCTGATAGATCATAGACTGGAACTGGTACAAAAGCCTCGGATCCGTATATTCAGAAGGAAGAGCGCAGTTGCTGTAACCGTTATAGATTATCTTAAGCTGGTCAGATAATTCCTGGAATTTAACATAAAGCTCTTCCAGTTTTTGGGCATGTCTCTTTTTCTTAATAAAAAATAGTGCGATCAAGGCTGCACCAAAAAGAAGAATGACTATAGCAACTATCGAATAGATAAGAATGGTGTTCTTAAATTTTGATGTAAAAGCAATAAAGAAAACTATAAAGCTGTGAAGGATGGTGAGGATCCCCCAAACAAAAGGCGCAACACTCCTTTTTGTGTACTTTAAAATATCCTTATAGCAGTTCTCATAATCCTGGAAAACATCGACCTTCGGTGAAAAATGATTGATCATCTTGGCGATCTCATTAAGATTAGCCTCTCTTTCAGCCGTATGGTCTTCCTGACGTGCAGGCATTACAAAGCCGTTGGCATTACGGTAAACAGGTCCATTGACGTTATATCCGATAACTACAGGCTGATTTGGCTGAACAGGTCTGCTTCCCTGCGGCACGAATGCCTGAACAGGCGCCTGGGGCTGTGCTGCAGGTGCCGGCTTGAAAGCAGACTGGGCCTGAGGCTGTGCAGTTTGAGGTGCTTGAAAAACAGGCTGAGCTGGAGCCTGTACCTGATGAGGCTGCGGATCCGGTGTAGCAGGATCCGGCGTGCCGGTTATCTTCCAATCATTATCGAAATCAGCCATTAACGATCTCCCCTATCCAATTAGCTAAAAACAATTTTATTGATTTAAGGTTCTATTTTCAATAACTATTCATAAATAACGGGGCTGCCGTAATAGCAACCCCGCTATATAGATTAAATAATAAACTGTATCAGCCGATCTTCGGGCACTGAGAAAGAGACTTAGCGATATCGTCGTCTGTAGGAATGTAGTCATCCATAACGCCGTCGTTGTACTTCTGGTAAGCAACGAGGTCGAAATAACCTGTACCTGTAAGACCGAATACGATGTTCTTTGCTTCGCCTGTCTCTTTGCACTTAAGAGCTTCGTCGATAGCAACCTTGATTGCGTGTGAACTCTCAGGTGCAGGAAGGATACCCTCAACTCTTGCAAACTTCTCTGCAGCTGCGAATACGTCAGTCTGCTTAACTGATGTAGCTCTGAGATATCCGTCATCATAGAGCTGTGAAACGATAGAGCTCATACCGTGATATCTTAAGCCGCCTGCGTGGTTAGGTGCGGGCATGAAGTTGGAACCCAATGTATACATCTTTGCGAGAGGGCAAACGCGGCCTGTGTCGCAGAAGTCGTAAACATAAGAACCTCTTGTAAGTGAAGGACATGAAGCAGGCTCAACTGCAATGATGTCATACTTAGCTTCGCCTCTGAGCATCTCGCCAACGAAGGGTGAGATCAAACCACCGAGGTTGGATCCACCGCCTGCGCAGCCGATGATCGTGTCAACCTTGATGCCGTACTTATCAAGTGCAGCTTTTGTCTCAAGACCGATAACTGACTGGTGGAGCAATACCTGGCTCAAAACAGAACCTAATACATATCTGTAGCCTTCCTGCGATGTTGCAGCTTCAACAGCCTCAGAGATAGCACAGCCCAAAGAACCGTCTGTTCCGGGGAACTGCTCATTGATCTTGCGGCCTACGTTTGTAGTCATTGAAGGAGAAGGTGTAACTGTAGCACCATAAGTTCTCATGACTTCACGTCTGAAAGGCTTCTGCTCGTAGGATACCTTAACCATGTAAACCTGGCAGTCAAGTCCGAAGTAAGCTGTGGACATTGAAAGAGCTGTACCCCACTGGCCTGCACCTGTCTCTGTAGTAACACCCTTGAGGCCCTGCTTCTTAGCGTAATAAGCCTGAGCGATAGCAGAATTGAGCTTATGTGAACCGGAAGTGTTGTTGCCTTCGAATTTGTAGTAGATGTGTGCGGGAGTTCCGAGTTCCTTCTCAAGGCAGTATGCTCTTACGAGCGGAGAAGGTCTGTACATCTTATAGAAATCAACGATCTCACCGGGGATATCGATCCAGGGATCAGTATTGTTCATTTCCTGCTTGGAAAGCTCTTCACAGAAGATGGGATAAAGATCTTCCGCCTTTAAAGGCTCGCCTGTACCCGGATTAAGAAGCGGTGCGGGCTTATTCTTCATGTCAGCACGGACGTTATACCAAGCTGTAGGTATCTCCTTCTCTGACAGGTAAATCTTATAAGGAATCTCAGACATAATTTGTCTCCCTTCGAAAAAACTGATTTATTTTACAACAAAAAATATATATTTTGCACAATAGTTTTCGAACAATCTCAAAAGTTCTTTTTCATATTCTCGATATTTTCGATGACTTTGTCGCACCATTTATCGAACTCAGGGTCCTCTTTCCTGCACTCTTTGTGGTCCAGAATGTAGTTTAATGCAAGCCTTACGCCCTTATGGAAAGGCACATTGGTCTTAAGGTCAGGAGCAAGTCTTTTTACCTTAGAGTTATCGAACGCCACTGAAACGGCTTTATCGCCTGTAAGGCTTCCTTCAAAGTCATAATCAGGTCCCAATGCAGTAAGGAGCTCTGATGATACATGGTAAGCCTTAAGTTCAACTCCAAGAGCATCCGCAATGGTCTGGTAGATCTGGTTCCATGTGAGAACCTCATCTCCCGTGATCTGGAAAGCCTCACCGATCGCATGACGGTTGCCCATAAGTGCCGTATAACCGTTTGCGAAATCTTCGTTAAATGTCAGATGCCATAAGGATTCACCGTCACCGTGAATGATAACGGGCTTTCCGTCCATCATGCGCTTTACGACCTGCCATGAGCCGTTCTTGCCGTGAACACCTAGAGGAATTGATCTCTCATCGTATGTATGGCTGGGCCTTACGATCGTTACCGGTAAACCCTCTTCCCTGTACTTTTCCATCAGGAACTGCTCACAGGCGATCTTGTTTCTGGAATATTCCCAGTAAGGATTTGCAAGAGCGGTTCCTTCGGTGATTATGTAGCTTGCAGCAGGCTTCTGGTATGCGGAAGCTGAGCTGATATAGATATACTGCTTGGTAATGTCCTTAAAAAGCCTGTAGTCACGCTCGACCTGATCTACGGTAAATCCGATAAATTCACCGACGCAGTCAAAGGTCATGCCTTCCAGAGCTTTTTTGACAGCATCCTCATCATTGATGTCACATACTATCTGATGGACATTTTCAGGAACCGTATCTGCCCTGTTTCCTCTATTGATAAGCCACAATTCCCAGGAAGGATCTTTTGCGAGTTTTCTTGTGATAGCACTGCTGATAGTGCCTGTTCCGCCGATGAATAATGCTCTCATAGGGATTCTCCTTATGTTGTATTTTCGAAAATTTTAGCAAACCAACTATTCTTGTTATATCAAATACCGATATGTGAATCCGCATTTTCTTGTATTTTGTGATAAACTTCTGTCGTTATATTTTTATTAATAAGGCATGGAATATGAAAACTTCTGATTTTTACTACGATCTGCCCGAGAGGCTCATTGCCCAGGTTCCCACAAAGGACCGTCTGGCATCACGCCTTTTGGTACTCGACAAAAAGACCGGCAGAACAATTGACGGTCACTTCCCTGATATCAAGAAATTCCTTAGAAAAGGAGACGTTCTTGTAATCAACAACACCAGAGTTATTCCTGCCAGATTACTTGGCGTCCGTTCTGATACACAAAGCCCGGTTGAGCTTCTTCTTTTAAAGAGGATCGACGACAATCACTGGGAGACATTAGCACGCCCGGGCAAAAAAGTCAGAGAAGGCAAGCGCATGACCTTTATTCCCGGCGAACTTGAAGCCGAGTGCGAACAGGTGCTTGAGAGCGGCAACAGGATTATAAGATTTGAATTCAAAGGTGTTTGGGAAGAAGTCCTTGATAAAGCAGGAACGATCCCACTCCCGCCTTATATCCATGAGAAGCTTGATGATCCTGAGCGTTATCAGACTGTATATTCCAAGGATTCAGGTTCTGCCGCTGCTCCTACTGCAGGTCTTCACTTCACGAAAGAACTGCTGGCCGAATTACAGGCTATGGGTGTTGAGATCGCTGAGCTTACGCTACACGTAGGTCTTGGAACATTCAGACCCGTTAAGGCTGAGACAATTGAAGATCACGAGATGCATTCCGAGTGGTATGACTTCCCCAAGGAAGCTTCAGACATCATAAGAAAAGCCAGAAGCGAAGGCAGAAGAATAATCTCAGTCGGAACCACGTCAACGAGAACTCTTGAAACCGTTGCTTCCAACGATCCTGAAATGATGCCGGCTTCAGGCTATACGCAGATCTTTATCTATCCCGGCTATGAGTTTAAGTGTGTTAATTCACTTATCACAAACTTCCATTTGCCTGAATCAACATTGATAATGTTGGTATCAGCCTTGGCAGGCAGAGAAAATGTATTAAACGCATACAAGCATGCAGTCGAAGAAGAATACCGGTTCTTCTCTTTCGGCGACGCAATGTTCATTACTGATTTGGAGAACTGATATGTCCAACTTTCCCGTATGGTACGAGCACATTCACACATGCGCCCAGACAGGTGCGAGATTAGGTAAGGTCCACACACCTCACGGGACCTTCATGACGCCCGCCTTCATGCCTGTAGGAACACAGGCTTCCGTAAAAGGCATGAGCCCTGAAGAAGTATATGGAATGGGCGCAGGCATCATGCTCTCCAATACATACCACCTCTGGCTCAGACCCGGCAGCGATATCGTTGCCAAAGCAGGCGGTCTTCATAAGTTCATGAACTGGAAAGGCGCCATCCTTACAGACAGCGGCGGATTCCAGGTTTTCTCTCTTTCCAAGCCCAAGGACATCAAGGAAGAAGGCGTTAAAT
Organism: Ruminococcaceae bacterium R-25; assembly: GCA_003149065.1. Classification (NCBI taxonomy): domain Bacteria; kingdom Bacillati; phylum Bacillota; class Clostridia; order Eubacteriales; family Oscillospiraceae; species Ruminococcaceae bacterium R-25. The sequence continues at coordinate 656,097 of QGFZ01000001.1, read as the reverse complement.
TCAGTTCACACATCGATGGCAGAAAGCTCTTCTTAACACCTGAGATTTCAATGCAGGTACAAAACGATCTTGGCGCTGACATCATAATGGCTTTTGACGAATGCTGCCCTTACCCTTCTGAGCATTCTTATGCTGACAGATCACAGGCAAGGACAACAAGATGGCTCGAGCGCTGTATCGAAGCTCATAAGAGACCTGACGAACAGGCTTTGTTCGGTATCATCCAGGGTTCAATGTATCCTGATCTCAGAAAAAAGAGCGCTGATGCGATCACTTCTTTTGATCTTCCCGGTTTTGCTATCGGAGGAATCTCCGTCGGTGAACCCAAGAACCTTTTCATCGACATGATCGACTGCACAGTTCCCCTCATGCCTGAAGAAAAGCCAAGATACCTGATGGGTGTCGGTACTCCCGATTATCTCATCGAAGGCTCGTGCAGAGGCGTCGATATGTTTGACTGCGTCCTTCCTACCAGAATGGGCAGACACGGAACGATCCTTACCGATTACGGCAAAAAGATAATCAGAGATAAGAAGTTCGCAGAAGATTTCGGTCCCATGGATCCTGACTGCAACTGCTACGCATGCACCAATTTCTCGGCTGCTTACGTCAGACACCTGATCAAGGCAAACGAGATGTTCGGCTTAAGACTCTGCACATATCACAATATCTATTTCCTCCTGGTCCTCATGGAAAGGATCCGTCAGGCAATCGCAGAAGACCGTCTCGGAGATTTCAGAAAAGAGTTCTACGAGAGATTAGGTTAATATGAAGCCTGTTTTCTATGCACAGAAAAGCACGACTGTATCTGAGCGGGAATCAGAACACAGAGATCTCGCGAGGACTATCAGTGCTGATGGTATCGTGCTTCTCGAAAATAACGGCATCCTCCCTCTTCAAACCAAAAAAGTCGCTCTTTACGGTGCAGGCGCAAGGCATACTGTTTTCGGAGGTACCGGTTCAGGCGAAAACAACCCAAGATATAACGTAAATATAGAAGACGGATTAAAGAATGCCGGTATCACTATTACAACCGGAGACTGGCTTGATGAATACGATGAGCTGTTCGAAAGAAAGCTTCATGAATATAAGACGTATCTAAAGAAAGCCATGCGCAAGGTTCCTTTCATGGAACATATGGATTATGCGGCTGATAATCCGTTCTATCTTCCTGCCGGGTCTGCTGTTAACAACAAGACAGATACTGATACGGCTGTCTATGTTTTGGCAAGACAGTCAGGCGAAGGCGCTGACAGGAAAGACATTCCCGGCGATTACTATGCTACAGAAGATGAGATCAATCTCATGCGTTCTATCACAAAGCACTATAAGGATTCTATCCTCGTTTTAAATGTCGGAGCTGTAATAGACCTATCATTCTTAGATGAGATAAAGTTTTCCGCTGTCGTTCTTCTCATGCAGGGCGGCATGGAATCAGGAAATGCTCTGGCAGATATCCTTACCGGCAAAGTAACTCCTTCAGGAAAACTCGCTGACACCTGGGGATATAAATACGAGGACTACCCTTCATCTGATACTTTCTCTGAAAGAAACCCTGACAAGTTCCAGGAAGACTACAAAGAAGGGATCTTTGTCGGTTACAGATGGTTTGATAAAAAGAACATCAAGCCGAGATACAGTTTCGGCTACGGATTAAGCTATACGACTTTTAAATCTGAAGTCAAATACTGTGCCAACAGAAGGACCAAAGTGTCTGTTGATGTTGAAGTTACTAACACAGGAGATACCAAAGGCCGTGAAGTTCTTATGCTCTGGTTATCCTGCCCAGAAAATAAGCTCATCAGAGAAAAAAGAAGCCTTGCGGCATTTACTAAGACCGTTGTTATCGAGCCCGGCAAACGCGATTTCGTTTCACTTGGTTTCGACCTCAAAGATTTCGCTGGTTTTGACAACGATAAGCACCAGTTCATATTGGAACAGGGCGAATATGTTATCTATTTAAATGATCTTCCCCTGCTCGTTTTAGAGCTGGACGGCGACTGCATCACGGAAAAGACTGAAGACATTACAAGAACAAGCCGCAATATCGACTATATCATTCACGATAAAAGCACAAGAAACATTCCCGATGATATAAGAAGGAATACGATTAAAGCATCAGAGATAAAAACAATTACTCACACCTATAAGACTCCGGAACTCGAAAAGGACGATGAGATAGACAGGATCATTTCTGGTCTCTCGATCAAAGATATGTGCAGGCTTTTAGTCGGCAGGACTTACTTCGGTCCTTTCAGACACAGAGTATTTGGTGCTGTCGGATATACAACGTCAAAGCTTTTCCATAAAGGCGTTGATTCCATGCCTATGGCAGACGGCCCGCAGGGACTGAATCTTACAAAGGTCTCGACAAGACCTCTTCATAATCTTTTTGCGATCCCTACACTGCCGGAATCTTTAAGACATGTACATAAGATCTCGAAGATCGGTACAACTGACGAAGATAAAGACGGCAAAGAGCTTTTCTATCAGTACTGCACCTCATGGCCCTCTGAGACTGTTGTAGCTCAGACTTGGGATGTTAATCATGCGAGATTGTTGGGAACCGCTGTAGCTTCTGAAATGAAAGAATACGGCGTTGTCTTCTGGCTCGCGCCTGCATTAAACATTCACAGAAATCCTTTGTGCGGAAGAAACTACGAATATTATTCTGAAGATCCAGTCCTTACAGGCCTTATGGCAAAGCATGTGATCAGGGGCGTTCACGATAAAGACGGGTGCTTCCCTACTTTAAAGCATTTTGCTGCAAATAACCTGGAAACAAAGCGTAATGTCTCATCCTCAAATATGGATGAAAGAACGCTTCGTGAGATCTATCTTAAGGCATTCAGGATCGCAATAACCGGTGAAAATCCAGAAGCTGTCATGTGCAGCTACAATAAGCTCAACGGTATCTACACCGCTCTTAATTACGACCTTCAGACAAAGATATTAAGAAACGAATGGGGCTTTGACGGAATCGTCATGACCGACTGGTTTGCTACAGGACACCACGAGAGCCTTGACGAACTCTGCTGCAAAGCAGGAACGGATCTTATTATGCCCGGCTTACCTCATATTCCGTCAAAGATAATGAAGGCTTATAAGAAAGGCCTTATAACAGGTGAAGATATCGAGAGGTCTGCCAGAAGGATAATAAAGCTCGCTTTAAAAAGTCACTTAAACGGTACTAATCGTTAAGCATCAGCGTTACGGCAGACAGATTTCCACATTTAAGCTGGCACTGGTCTGATATTCTTCTTACCATCAGATTCATCCAGTCATTGCACGTACCTGATACAAGAGCATCCGCCAAGATTCCTTCATTAGTAAGATACTTATAGAAATTGGATGTTGCGCAGACAATACCGTCGCCTTTATTAAGACCAAAGATACCGTTCGGGAGCACATGTATCTGCCCGTCTTTTACGATCTTGGCAAACACGCTTCCGCGCCTGTAGCATTCAACACCGTTTTTCATAACTCTTAGGATAAGGTATTCAGATTCCTCATCAAGGCATTCATCGAATACGGAAGATAAGTATTCGATGCTCTTGCTGCCCTCTTCGCTGTTAAGGATCTCAGAAAACAATAAAGCCTGGCTTTTGGGTGCTACCTTAAGTTTGCTTCCGTAAAACAGAGCAACAGTAAGATTCGGAACGAGCCTTAAGAAAACCTCGTCCGTAAAATCAAGGGCATCTCCCCTGTGCTTAAATGTGTAATACTCTATCACACCGTGCTCCTGCGAAGCTTGATAATAATCGCCGAGTAATTATCCTGTCTGGGATTTTTACTCGATTTAACACCATACTTGATCATCCGGGCAATACTTGTCGCGTTCTGGTCAGAATGGATGTGGCTTACGATACGGTTTAAAGGCATCGAATCCGTAACGCCGTCCGAACCTACGATAATAATATCATTATCCCTGAGCCTCATCGGCCTTTTTGTCATCTGGACATTGCATTTATGGTTTCCTACAAAATCCGTAAGGCCCCTTGCTCTCGAATCCTTATAAGCATCGACAGTATCAATACCGCCTTCCGAAAACTTCTTTATCATAACCGCAGCATAATTCTGCTTGTTATTAAGAAGAGTCGCATGGTTATTTCTGATAAGGATTATGTTGCTGTCACCCAGGTTATAAAAGTTTAAAAGATCATCCAAGATATGAACCATAACAAGGGTCGCACCGGCGCTCAAGTGATATTCGTCATAGACCTTATCCGAGATCTCAGTGATCATTTTCGCGATCTCAGCTCTGTCTTCGAATTTGAAAGGAAACTTTTCTGACAAAGTATCGGTTACATATTTGGATACGACTTCACCGTTTAAAAGTCCGCCCATGCCGTCAGAACATGCAGCGACAAAGCCGTTCGTTTCGAGATTTTCCAATGGCGAAATATATACGGAGTCTTCCTGGTTGCCTCTTTTTCCGCGCTCATGAAAATAAGCAACGTCAACCATGAGTTTTAATTTATCTTCGTGCTTTTTCTGAAAAATAGTAGTCTTGATCAATGTATAGATCGATATGGCAGTAAACGACACAAAAGCAATGGCAAATAATGCCAGTGCTACTTCGATCGCGAAAACAGTATCGCCGGGCAAAAGGTCAAAATCGTACATCGCCTGCCAAATCTATCCTTAAAGGTAATGAGTTAGTCTTCCTTACTATCTAATTCTAACTCAACATCTTCTGATTTTTCTTCTTTTATTTCTTCTGCCACATATTTATCTACCAGATGTCCCGTATAGCAACTAAGTCCATACTGGACCCATGAAACAACAACAAAGGAATAAAGGAAAACAAAGACACCGAGCGTAACATAAGAAGCCGACATCAAAAGATAAAATGGGATAATTACATAAAAAAGAGCTGCGACTATTCCCAAAGCAAGGCAAGGAGCAAATCTTATCAGAATAAACAATATGGCATTCTTATAGATCTGACCGAGCTTAAGATCAGTCATAACCATCAGGTTATAGACGAAATTCTGGATAAGTATAAAAGCAACAAAAAGGACGCAGAAAACCGTACCGATAACGATACCGACATCAGTTTTCATATTAAGATAAAAGCTTACTGCAAGTAAGATAACCGCAGTAAAGAAGATCCCTATAAACATCGATACAAGTGACTTCTTCCAGTTCTCTTTAAGGCCGACCTTAAAGCTTCCGAATAAAGAAACTGACGTACCGTTTCTTATGTCCTTATAAACCTGAGCAAAGCCTGCCTGGAAAGGTCCTACGCATACAAGAAGACTTGCCGTGATCGAAACAATGAAGAACACATAAAGAAGCATCAAAAGTTGTGAAGAAACAGCATATGTATCAATAGGAGTTATCATGCCTTCATTAACTGGCACACTTATAAACTTACCAAGATCAAAAGCATTGATAAGTCCGGGCATAAAAACGATCGCAAACCCTGCTGCAATCGCAAGAGCCGGAATATTACACAGCATGAAAAGGACATTAACTCCCATGAGCCTTACCAGATGATTCCATCCGGATATAAAGAAATGAGCAAAAGGACCTTTTGCTCTTTCTTCAAAATCTTTGCTGTTTTTAATGTCCTGAGCCATTATGTGGTAAGTTTTTCTACGCTTTCTTCAAATGCCTTAAGGTGCTCTAATGCTCTGTCTGCAAGCGCATTATTCTTATCCTTCTTAGCTGTCTTGCCCTTGAATCTTCCTTCGATAGGACTTACGATTCCGAAGTTGGCATTCATAGGCTGGAACTTCTTAATATTAGGATCGGAAACATAAAGAGCCATAGAGCCGATAACCGTACATGCATCAGGTTCATAAGATGGCTCCAAACCAAGAGCTCTCTGGGCAGCATAGAATCCTGCCATAAAGCCTGAAGCCGTGGATTCGATATAACCTTCAACGCCTGTGATCTGCCCTGCAAAGAAAATGTCAGGTTTAGCTCTCAAGCTGTAATGAGATGAAAGATATAAAGGCGAATTTAGGAACGTATTACGGTGCATTACGCCGTATCTTGTATATTCGGCATTTTCAAGACCCGGGATCATGCCGAAAACACGCTTTTGCTCCGGCCACTTAAGTCTTGTCTGGAATCCGACGAGATTATACATGGTCTTGGCTCTGTCATCCTGTCTCAACTGAAGATTAGCATAAGGTTCTTTACCCGTAGCAGGATCGATAAGTCCGACGCCCTTTAAAGGTCCGAACCTCATCGTATCAACGCCTCTTTGAGCCATGACTTCGATAGGCATGCAGCCTTCGAAAACTATCTCTCTGTCAAAATTCTTGACCTCTGCCCTCTCGGCATTTACGAGTTCTTCCCTGAATGCGAGATACTGCTCTTTAGTCATGGGGCAGTTGATATAATCGTCTCCGCCCTTGCCGTATCTTGAAGCTCTGAAAGCCTTGGTCATGTCGATGGAATCGCCTGTAACGATAGGTGCTGCGCTGTCAAAGAAATGCAGGCCGGATGTATCGCCTGTTACTCTAAGGATGTCTTCGAAAAGATCACCTTCAGTAAGAGGACCTGTCGCAACGATAACGATTCCCTCTTCAGGGATCTTCGTAACCTCGCCGGGAATAACCTCAATAAGCGGATTGTTCTTAATAGATTCAGTTATAAATCCTGAGAACTCGTCTCTGTCAACAGCAAGAGCGCCTCCTGCAGGAATAGCACTCTTATCGGCTGCTTCCATTATGAGCGAGCCTAAATGCCTTAATTCCTCCTTAAGAAGACCGATGGCATTTTCCCTGGCAGCAGCTCTTAAGGAATTGCTGCAGACGAGCTCTGCGAAATTTTCAGAGTGATGCGCAGGAGAATATTTAACAGGCTTCATCTCGTAAAGCTTTACATGAACGCCCATACGCGCACAGATATTAGCGGCCTCGGAGCCGGCTAAACCTGCACCGATAATAGTTACAACAGGATCACTCTTCATCTTCGTTTTCGTTCTTCTTATCTGAAGATTTTCTGCTCTTTCTTGCGTTTGTTGCGCAGTCCTTATTAGAACATCTGGGATAAGCCTTCTTGCCGAAGTGCTTAAGGATCATGTAGCTGCCGCATTCAGGGCAGAACTTGCCTTCGATAGGAAGATCCCAAGAGATGAAATCGCAGTTAGGATCTGTTCCCTGCTTGTCACATGTATAGAAAGACTTGTTTCTGTACTTCTTTGACTTGTGTACGAGAAGTCCAGATCCGCACTTGGGGCATACGCCCTTTGCATAAACAACGATGTTCTTTGTGTAATTGCACTCAGGGAAATTAGAGCAAGCAATAAACTTACCGTATCTGCCTTCCTTATAAACGAGCTCTGCACCGCACTGGGGGCAGACCTCACCGGTCTTTTCAGGCTCAAATGTGATCTTATCGATAGATTCCTGGGCAGCCTTGATCTGTGAATTGAATTCGGGATAGAAAGCATTAAGTACTTCTTCCCATTCTTCTTTACCTTCTTCAACTTCGTCGAGCTTTGTTTCCATATCAGCCGTAAATGAGAGGTCGACGATCTCGCTGAAGTTTTCAGCGAGCATATTTGTAACGATCTTTCCGAGATCTGTGATCTGGAGAAGTCTTCCGTTCTTTTCAATATACTTACGGTCAAGGATCGTAGAGATCGTAGGCGCATATGTTGAAGGTCTGCCGATTCCGTATTCTTCCAAAGCCTTGATAAGTGTAGCTTCTGTATAATGCGGCGGCGGAGTTGTAAACTTCTGCAAAGACTTAAGGTCCAAAAGTTCAAGCTTCATGCCGTCTTCAAGAGGCGGAATAATTGCCTTGCCGTCTGTATCGTCAGTCTTGTTCTGATCTTCTGCGATATCATCGTATAGAACAAGGAATCCCTTAAATGTAACAGTCTCACCTGTAGCTCTGAAGATCCTGTTGTTGCATGATGCCTGGCATGTAACTGTATCGAGTTTGCATGCTGCCATCTGTGTAGCAAGGAATCTGTCCCAGATAAGCTGGTAGAGCTTATACTGGTCGTTTGTAAGTGAAGACCTGATGTCTCTTGGGTCTAAGTCAAAATGTGTAGGTCTTATAGCTTCGTGAGCATCCTGAGCTGAATTCTTATTCTTATACTGTCTGTTATAAGGAGAACAATATTCTTTACCGAATCTCTCCTTGATGAGCTTATTTGCAGCAGCAACAGCCTCTTCCGAAATACGGACGGAGTCAGTTCTGATATAAGATACGAGAGCTGTCTGGCCCTGTCCTGCAACCTCTACGCCTTCATAGAGCTGCTGGGCAATAGACATCGTCTTCTTAGATGAGAAACCTAATCTCTTTGATGCTTCCTGCTGGAGTGTTGATGTAGTAAACGGAGGATAAGGATTTCTCTCCTTCTTGCCCTTCTTGACTGAATCAACGACCAAAGGTCCTGATCCTACAGCATCTAATACTTCCTGAGCATCTTCAAGGCACTTAAGATCATCTTTTCTGATCTTATCGCCTTCAGCTACGCCGTAGTAACCCAAAAGGAACTTATCAGAATTCTTTCCTGGTGTTACGAGAGCCTTGATAAGCCAGTATTCTTCAGGCTTAAAGCTGTCGATCTCAGCATCTCTGTCCATAACGATCTTTGTAGCTACAGACTGTACACGTCCTGCGGATAAGCCTTTTCTGATCTTCTTCCAAAGAAGCGGACTCAATTCGTAACCTACGAGTCTGTCAAGGATTCGTCTTGCCTGCTGAGCATTTGCAAGATTCATGTTGATGGCTCTGGGATTCTTAATAGCTTCCTGAACTGCAGTTTTAGTGATCTCGTTAAATGTGATCCTGCACTTTGAATCAGGATCGATCTTAAGGACCTTGGCTAAGTGCCATGCAATTGCTTCACCCTCGCGGTCAGGGTCCGTTGCGAGCAGTATCTCGTCGCAATCAGCAGCCAAGAGCTTAAGGTCTCTTACGACCTTCTCCTTTCCCTTCATGGTAATGTACAAAGGTCTGAAGTTATTTTTAACATCTACACCGAGATTTCCGGAAGGAAGATCCCTGATATGACCTAACGAAGCTGAAATGATATAATCGCTTCCAAGATATCTGCCGATAGTCTTTGACTTGGCAGGAGACTCAACAATGACTAATTTCTTACTCATAAGTACCCCTCTATATTTTTAATTAAAAATATATCATCATTATACAAATGTCAACGAGTACTTACCCTTCTCCTGACAAACTGTCCCATTAAGCTCAAGCTCTGTCAAAAGGATCGAAACCTTATAAAACGGGAGCATTGTGACAGTACACAATTCATCTGCGCAAAGGGGTTTTAACGTAAGCGCATCAGTAATTATCGTCTTCCAGTTCTCATCGGTCAACATATCCGGTCTGACTTTAGAGAGTTCTCTTAGAGCATTGATATCGATCTTATCGGTAAAATCATCCTTATCATTCCTGAAATTTAATTCAGAAGCGCATCCGAGTTCCATGTGCTTATACATTAGAGATCTTGTTACGCTGTCTATAACGCTGTCAGCACCAAGCAGGACATTTCCGCCGTCTTCCAAGAGCTTTAATCCGCCCTTTGCATTTTCGTAGTAGATATTATTCGGCAGTACAAATACTTCTTTTCCCTGGTTAGCTGCAAACGAAGCCGTATGAAGGGTGCCTGAGCAATTACCGGCTTCCATGATCAATGTGCAGTCTGAAAGGCCTGCAATAAGTCTGTTTCTCGACGGAAAATAACGCCTTAAAGGTATCTGCCCGGGCGGCATTTCAGATATCAGGAGGCCATTCATGCTTATAAGATCGTAAATATCCTTATTTGCAGGAGGATAAATGTTATCTACGCCTCCGGCCAAAACTGCAACCGTACCTCCGTCAGTATTAACAGATGAAATATGAGCCTGCCGGTCAATACCTGCGGCCATTCCGGAAACTATCGTTATCCCTTTATTTCCAAGTTCTTTACAGATCTTATCCGTTGCATACTGGGCATACCTGCTTGGATTTCTTGAACCTACAACCGCAACAGAACCTTGAAGAGTCATGGTATCGATCAGGGCATAATTCCCTCTGGTATAAAAGACCTTTGGCATTCCGCTTAAGACTTTCCAATTATACGGATATGCTTTATCAAGTACTGATACCACATTTATACGGTTCTCCATTGAGATCTTCTCGTATTTAGTTACGATCTTTTTAATATCCACATAAGAATCCAGAAGCCTTTTAATCTTATAGACTGTATCTGGCTTCAGATCAAATTCTTCATTTGCAATCCTGTTAAGCAGTTCTTTATCGTATAAGTCCCTGTAAGATCTGAAAACATTTCTTTCTGCAAGTTCATTAAGAGTCCTGTAATTAATATCGGTATTAAGCATGACAGCCGAATAAAAATAATCAGCCTTCCTGTTTGTTATCTCATCCCACATATCAGAAATCTCTCCTCCTGTATTGAACTGCTTCCGCAATGTCTTCAACTGTAACATCAGGTGCTTCTTTTATATCTGCTATCGTTCTTGCAACTCTTAAGACTCTGGTAAATCCTCTTGCCGTAAAGAAACCCTTGTCCGACACTTCGGATGCATATTTAACTGACTTTTCAGGGATCCTTAAAACATCTCTGATGTCCCCGTCAGGAAAAGTACCGTTTAAGAGCCCGGCTCCATACCTTTTGTGTGCCAAATCCCAGCATCTTTGAACAATCTCTCTGTACTTTAAGCTCTCGCCTTCTTTGTCACCTGTATAGATACAAGCCATGTCCTTGCCTGATATGGATCTCATCTCGCTGAAAAGATCTATCCGCTCAAGAAAAGGTCCGGACATTTTAGACATATATCTGCTTATCTCATTAGGATTACATCTGCACTTATCACCTTTCTCGTAATAAAGGCCGCATTTACAGGGATTTCCAGTTCCCAGGAATATGAAGTTAGTATCAAAGGAATAGAGATTACCTTTCTTCATCAGATGAACTTTGCGTTCTTCAAGAGGCTTTCTCAAAAAGTCGATCACTTCGGAGTTATATAGAGGAAGCTCATCAGCAAACAGTATTCCGTGATTAGCAAGTGCAAGTTCACCTGGCGTTAAGCTCACTGAACTCCCGAGAAGTTTTCCGACAGTTATATTAGGACCGATCATGCGCACAGGTCTTTCAAGACTGATCTTCGCATTCTCGCCTTCAACAAGTTCAGTCATTGAATAAACATCGGATAACTCTTCAGGACTGAGCTTCGGCATAATGCCTGCAAGCATTTTCCCTGCCAGTGTCTTTCCGCAACCCGGGCTCCCCAAAAGCAGCAGATTATGAAATCCTGCAGCGCTTATAAGAAGTGCCCTCTTAGTCTTCTCCTGCCCTTTCAAATTCGAGATATCGATATATTCATCTGACGTTAAAGGACAATCATAAGTAAACTCAGCCTCCTTATAGTTGTTTCCGTCAAAAAGGCTGTTCAGATCAGTAAGTCTTGTTATTGCCTGTCCCGAAAACCTGGCTAGGCCCGCACCTGAAGATTCGCTCACTGGAATGATCCTGTAATCGAAATCCATATCACGTACAGTCTTAAGCCTGATACATGCACCCGGTGTTCCAATAATGTCTCCGCCTAATGTCAGCTCGCCTTCTGCGTAGATTTTGCTGTTTGGCGGAAGATACAGCTGGCCTGAGCAAAAAAGTATTCCCATCGCCATAGGAAGATCAAAACCAGTTCCCGCTTTCCTCATATAAGCAGGACTTATACCGACCGTAATGTGTCCTTTGGGCATATTGAAACCCGCCGACTTAAAAGCTGACCTGATCCGGCCTTGAGACTCCCTTATCGAAGAATCGCAAAGCCCTATTACCGAGAATGTCGGTATGCCCGGTGATATCGATACTTCGATCAAAGAAACGGTCGAATCAGAGCCCGACGTAAAGCATGAATATATATGTACAACATTAGGTTTAGCTGGCATTTCCGTATCCTCCTTTTATAAGCAGAATACGCTTTTAAAATCAGGATTATCAGTACGAAAACATCGCAAAACCGACAACGAAAACCGACAGGATTTCCGACAAAAACTGACAAAACCAGATGATAAGTTACAAAAACCTACAAAAGAGCCGACAATTACCCGACAAATACCGACAAACAACCTACAAAGTATTATGCTTTTAATGTGCTACAATTATGAGGCAAAAATAACATTAAAATGAGGTATATATATGAAGCTTGGAATCGTTGGACTTCCTAATGTCGGTAAGAGCACTCTTTTCAACGCAATTACAAAGGCAGGCGCTGAGGCAGCTAACTATCCTTTCTGCACTATTGAACCTAATGTAGGCGTCGTTTCAGTTCCTGATAAGAGACTCGATAAACTCGCTGAGATCTATAATCCTGAAAAATACACACCCGCTGTCGTCGAATTCGTTGACATCGCAGGTCTTGTTGCAGGCGCTTCCAAAGGCGAAGGTCTTGGCAACAAGTTCTTATCAAACATCAGAGAGTGCGATGCTATCGTTCACGTTGTAAGATGCTTCGACGATCCTGACGTTATCCACGTAAACGGCCATGCTGATCCGGCAGGCGATATTGCTACCATCGATATCGAACTTGTCCTTTCTGACCTGGAAATCATGGAAAAGAGAATTGACCGCACAAAGAAGATGATGAAAGGCGGCGACAAGGCTTTCGCTAAAGAACTCGCAGTATTCGAAAAGATCTACGATTGTCTCGCAGAAGGCAAGTCTGCAAGAACTCTTTCATTCGAAGATGACGAACAGGAGTACATTAAAGATCTCCAGCTCATTTCCATGAAGCCTGTTCTCTACTGTGCAAACATCGCAGAAGACGATATCAAAAAGAACGAAGACATTCCTTATGTCCAGACAGTAAAAGAGATCGCAGCAAAGGAAGGTTCCGGCGTTGTCGTTATCTCAGCTAAGATCGAAGAGGAATTAGGCGAGCTCTCTCCCGAAGACCGCGAGATGTTCCTGGAAGATTTAGGCATCGAGAGCGCAGGTCTTGATAAGATGATCAACGCATCCTATACCCTCCTCGGTCTCATCTCATTCCTTACAGCCGGCCCCAAAGAAGTTCGTGCCTGGACGATCAAGAACGGCACAAAGGCTCCCCAGGCTGCAGGAAAGATCCACTCAGACTTTGAAAGAGGCTTTATCAGAGCCGAGGTCGTAGCTTACGATGATCTAATCGCCTGCGGCACATATAACGCAGCTAAGGAAAAAGGTCTTGTAAGATCCGAAGGTAAGGAATATGTAATGAAAGACGGTGACGTCGTAGTATTCAGATTCAACGTCTGATATTTAAGGAAATCAACAAACCAAATATAAAGCCCGCAATAAGATCAATCTTAGCGGGCTTTTTTATCTTTCTTTTTAAAGAGTCCCAAAAAGCAGGTCTCAAGTCCGCTCACCACAAATGCGCATCCCGAGAAAACGATTATATTCCTTGTGCCGTTAAACGCATTTGCAAGAAGAACAACTCCTGCAACGATCAATAACACAGCCATGATCAAAAGCATCCAGCTGTAGAGGTCCTTTTTTACAAACAGGAATATCTCCTGTCTGAGCTTTACGATTCCGTCAACAAGGAAGAACAGACCTACAATGGTCGATAAAAGCTGCAGAACGATATCAGGTTTTAAGATAAAGAATCCGCCAAGCACCATCAGAATAATGGAATAGACAAGAACGATCTCAGCACCGGCAGCCTTACCGTAGTTTTCTTCCCTGAACTGCTTTATCGTAATCACATAACCGATTACTTCGGTAATTCCGGCGATAAAGAGAACAATGCCAAATAAGAGACCAATAACACCAGAAGAGATCTCAGGCAGCGTAATAAAGAAGAACCCTGCGATTATCGCAAAGATGCCGCCGATATATGTTGGTAATCTCTTGGTGTTGCTAGAAGTCATATCAATAACCCGGTTTGATCAATGCATAGAAAAAGTCTTTGCCGCGAGCTATAAACTCCCTGACATAATTATACGGCTTAATAACATATCCGGAATTAATAGCTTCGACTCCTACAGATACTATACCAAAAGCTTTTGCATCGTAAACAGACCTTGGAACATGGAATTCAGTCGTAACAACAACTGCACTTGAAATGTTATAGAGAGTCTTTGCTCTGATCATCGATTCATAAGTCGAAAGTCCCAACGGATCACAGACTATCTTGTCTTCAGGAATTCCTTCATCGATAAGGAAAGTCTTCATGGCTCCGGTCTCATCGTATTTAACGGGATTTTCGCTGTCACCTGTAACCAGGATATAGTCAGCACAGCCGGTCTTATATACAGCAGCCGCTGTCCTTAATCTGTCAGCAAGCATCGGACTTGGGCCATTGTCCCAAACAGCACAGCCTAAAACGATAACTGCTTCAAAATGGCATTCATTAGAAGATTCAAAATTTTCAAGAGAATAGACCTCAGACTTCGTATCACCGATTACATGAAGGTTCAACAAAGAGACCGCAAGAACACCTAAAAGTCCCAAAACGACTAATACGATAAAGATCTTGAATATGACCTTCTTTACCTTGCTGTCACTCTTTACTCTTGTCATCAGTCTCCTTTTTCTCAGCTTTTTCAGCTGCTTCAACGATAGATCTCGTCATGAAATAGATAAGACCTACAGTAAAACAGAAAACAACGGTAACCGTGATGTCTGAAATCAAAACATAGACCAGAGGGAGCCTCTTCATGATAAGAGTAAATATCAGGACAAGAAGAACACCGCTGATATAAACACCGCATGAAGCTCTGTAAAAAGACCTGTATTTGCCTGAACAAAAAGGCGCTTTACCGACGAAAATGAATACCAATGCCGCGATCGATATAAGCAGGAATATAAGAGCTGCTATGAATGCAGACACGTTCATATCCTGATACCTCTCTCATAGAGCTGCTCGCGGATCAGGACTTCAACCTTATCCTTAAGGTCTTCCAAATCCCATGAGTTATCAATAGCGTGGTCGCCTAATTCGCAGTACTCATCGTCAGTCATCTGGACTGCGATCCTTCTTTCAGCCTCTTCCTTTTCCATTCCGCGCTTCTGGAGTCTTGCAAGGCGCACATCCTTATCGCATGTTACGACCCAGATTTGATTGCATAATTCACGGAACTTATTAACCGGGATCGGAACGTCAAGAACGACGCACTTTGTACCCTTCTCTTTTTCCTTCTGCAATGTCTCATCGATCTGCTCGAAAACATGTCTGTGAATGATAGAACTTAATTTATCGAGTTTATTCTTATCAGAAAAAGCAATATCAGACATGGCCTTCCTGTTAAGTGCGCCGTTGGAAGATACGACTCTCTTTCCGAAAGTCTCAGCGATCTCAGGCATTGCCCTGCCCATGGGACCTGTTACGCTTCTTGAGATCTCATCAGCATCAAGGACCATAAGTCCTCTTTCTGCCAAAAGCCCGCTTACCGTGCTCTTTCCGCTTCCTATACCGCCTGTAATACCTAATACAAACATTATTTAGCTTCCAGCCAGTCCTTTCCGAATCCGACCTCTGCAAGGAGCGGCACGCTTAATGAAGCTGCTTTTTCCATCTCTTCTTTAAGAATTGAAGCACAAAGGTCCTTATCTTCAATGTTGCATTCGCATATGAGTTCGTCGTGCACCTGCATTACGAGTTTTGCCGTAGGGAGCTTTTCTTCCAATGCTTTTGAAACACGGTTCATAGCGATCTTTATAATGTCAGCAGCAGTACCCTGGATGGGCGTATTCATTGCCGCTCTGTAACCGAAATTCTTAATGTTCCTGTTCTGGCTCTTAAGTTCGTTAAGGATCCTCTTTCTGCCATACATAGTTACGGCATATCCCTTTTCCTCACCCGAATTCCTTAAAGCTTCAAGATATGAAGTGACACCCGGGAACTGGTTGTTATATTCCTTAATGAGGTCAGATGCTTCCTTGTAGCTGATACCGAGATCAGTAGCAAGACCGTAATCGGAGATGCCGTAGATGATACTGAAGTTAACGGTCTTTGCAGTTGCTCTCATCTTGTGAGTAACCATGTCTTCAGTAACGCCATAGACTTTGGCTGCAGTTCTCTTATGGATGTCTTCACCCTCCAGGAACGCAGAACACATTACTTCATCACCGCTCAAAGCCGCAAGAAGACGGAGTTCGATCTGTGAATAGTCGGCATCAACCAATATCTTTCCTTCTTCAGCAGTAAATGCTTCTCTTAATCTTGAGCCTTCTTCGGTCCTTACGGGAATGTTCTGAAGATTAGGTTCTGTAGAAGATAATCTTCCGGTATTAGTCATTGCCTGGGTAAATGTAGTATGGATCCTCGAATCGCTCCTGATGGCCCTCGCTAGTCCTACTGCATATGTGGAATCGAGCTTTGAGAGTTCTCTGTACTTAATGATGTTATCTATCGCAGGAGACATATGTCTTAATCTCTTAAGCTCGTCGATTCCTGTCGAAAAATCACCGCTCTTGCCCTTCTTGCCTGAAGGAAGATTCAGATACTTTGGTCCGTACAAGACATCTGCAAGCTGCTTGGGTGATGAGATATTAAACTCAGTTCCACACTCATCGTAAACTCTGGCGCTGATATCTTCTAAACGCTTTGTATATTCGCTATGAAGTTCGGAAAGCCTCTTGCCTGATACATGCATGCCGTTTCTCTCGATCTTATCAAGAGTGATTACAAGCGGAAATTCGATGTCGTAAAGAAGACTCTTAAGATCCTTATCGTTTTCGATATCACGTGAGATCACTTTCGCGATCGCCGTAACAGCAAGAAGCTTTGATGCAGTCTCTTCGACTTTGGAAGAACCGTCATCTTCTGTGATCTCATCAAATAATGAGAGCTGCTTTACAGGTCCCTTCTTTTCCTCAACGGGATAAGCGGATTTGATGATGCTCTCATAAAGCCTCTGAAGATCAGGCTTGCCTGAAAGCACATTAAGTACATATCCTGCTATCTCGCAGTCGAAAACAGATTCAACCGACTTTAAAGGTTCCTTAATGATCTTGGATCTGTCCTTATATTCATATGAAGCAGGAATGACCTTTTTGCCGGAACTTAACTTATTAAACTCATCCGGATCAATTACATAGAATGTCTTGGAATTCCAGTCGAGAATAATGATCTTGTTTCCGGATGAAATATCAACAAAATCAATACCGCAGTTAAGGTTTTCGAAATCAAAAGAAGAAGGCGCTTCATACTTGATATTAAGTCCTGACTTTAAGCAGGATTCGACCTGATCCTTAATCCCCGTTACGAAGTCATCGACTTCTTCAGTAGTTACGAATCCGGCAGGCTTAACATCTTCCAGATCGAGTTTCTTGATAAGTGACTTTAATGCCAGACGGCTAAGAACGCCGGACAAAGCAGGAAAATCTCTGGTAGATGAAGGATAAACGCAGTCTTTTGCATTTTCTTCAACAGGAGACTCCCTGTCGATTGTGCAGAGCTTGATATTAAGATCTAAAAGTTCTTTTGAATTCTTAACTCTCTCTCCCAATGCCGGAGATAACTTATCAGCGTTATTGAAAACTTCTTCGCAAGAACCATAGTCTGCGATAAGCTTAAATGCAGTCTTTTCGCCTACCTTTTCAACGCCCTTGATGTTATCGGAGTTATCACCCATGAGGGCCTTTACCTGAACAAATACTTCAGGCTTTACTCCGTATGTATCTTCGAACATCTTGCGGTCAAATAAGACTCTGGGCTCTTTTCCTTTGCCGGACTGGGGCATGATGACAGATACCTTGTCTGAGATAAGCTGGAAATCGTCGTGGTCGCCGGAGAAGATATAGACATTCATTCCCTGCTCTTCGCCCTGCTTTGACAAAGTGCCGATAAGATCGTCAGCTTCGTATCCTGCAAGTTCCATTCTCTTGATTCCGTAAAGGTCAAGGATGTTCTTTACAACAGGCATCTGTGCAGCAAGATCGTCAGGCATGCCCTTGCGGTTAGCCTTATAATCAACGCTCATCTTATGTCTGAATGTGGGCTCTCTCCTGTCGAAAAGAACGCACATATGATCAGGGTTATATTCTTTCATTACGCCCAGAACGGAATTAAAGAAACCGTTTACGGCTCCAGTGGGAGTTCCGTCAGGCGCAGTCATGGGAGCTCTGCCTATTACGGCATAATAAGCTCTGTTAATAATCGAATTGCCGTCAACAAGAAGGAGTGTACTCATTTATAGCCTCACTGTTCTTATTTGTTTCCGTCTGCTATTTCCTGTTCTCTTACTGCACGTGCTGTGCTGATCATGAGCTTGATACGGTTAAGCTGGTTAGCTTCTGAAGCACCCGGGTCATAGTCGATCGGAACGATGTTTGACTTAGGATACTGTCTTCTTAATTCTTTGATCATGCCCTTACCTGTTACATGGTTAGGAAGGCATGCGAAAGGCTGGGCACAGATGATGTTCGGAACGCCGTCCTGAATAAGCTCGATCATCTCTGCCGTAAGGAACCATCCCTCACCGCATGAGTTGCCGCAGCTTAATACCGTTGATGACTTTTCAGCCAGTTCCTGGATGCGTTCGCTTAACATGAACTTGCCGTTCGTCTTCGCAAATTCCTTATTGATAGGCTTTCTCAAAGACTCTAAAAATCTAATTGCAGTCTTCATGATATAACCTGTCTTCTTGCTCTTTCCCAAGTTCTGAGCCTGCCATACCGGGTTATATGCGCAATAAAGGAAGAAGTCCAAAACGCCCGGGAGAACTGCTTCGCAGCCTTCTGATTCGATAACGTCAATAGCATTGTTGTTTGCATCAGGCTGGAACTTAACAAGGATCTCACCTACAAGACCAACACGGGGCTTTCTGGGAATATCTGCAAGCGGCAGTGCGTCGAACTTTGATACTGCAAACCTAACGAATTCCTTATACTTCGTGATGACCGGAGGATTATCGAAATCAACGCCTATCTGTGATAAGCAGTCAAGGATCTCCTTCTTCTCCTCGATCGACTTGGAGAAGTAGCTGTTAGGCATCATGACATCATATCTCTCGGTAAGATCGTCATTTGCAAGCTTAGGATTAAATAATCTTCTGCCGATCCTGTTGATATAAGAATAAAGGGCATTTGCAGAACCGGGAACCTTTTCGTAAGGTCTTACTCTCAAAAGCAATGTTGAGAGCATGTCGCCTGCGCACAATGCCTTGATGGCATCTAATGCAAATGACATCGTATATTCGAAGCCTTCATTCTTTTCGAATCTCTGTGCAGAGATCGTGATAACGGGGATCTGCGGATATCCGGCTTCCTTCAGAGCTTTACGCAGGAACGCTACATAGTTTGTAGCACGGCATCCGCCGCCTGTCTGAGTGATCGCAAGAGTTGTATTATCAGGATCGATCTCACCCTTTAAGATGGCGTTGATCATCTGTCCTATTACGATGATCGTCGGGAAGCATGCATCGTTATTAACGAACTTAAGACCGCACTCGATATCTTCTCTCGTTGCCTGCTTTAAGAGCTTGAGCTTATATCCGTGCTTGTGGAAAACAGATTCCACGAGTTCAAACTGGATAGGAGCCATCTGGGGCGCCAGGATAGTGTGATTCTTCTTATGCTCTTTTGTAAATTCAACTCTGCGGAGAGTGTACGGAGCATCTTCTGAATCATCAGGTGCTTTAAATGTCTTCTGACCGTTTGCTTCGAGTTCTAATCTCTCGTTCATAGCAACTACAAGAGATCTCATTCTGATCCTTGCAGCACCCAAGTTGCTTACTTCATCGATCTTAAGGAGCGTATAGAGTTTTCCTGAAGATTCAAGTATCTCCTGAACCTGGTCAGATGTAACGGCATCAAGGCCGCAACCGAAGCTAGTAAGCTGAACGAGCTCCAAGTCAGGTCTCGTGATTACGAAAGCTGCAGCTTCATAAAGTCTCGTATGATACATCCACTGGTCAATGACTCTGATAGGACGCTTTAATACACCGGGCTTAGCTACAGAATCTTCTGTAAGTACAGCAAGTCCTAAAGAATTGATCATCTGAGGAATACCGTGGTTGATCTCAGGGTCAACATGATACGGTCTTCCAGCAAGAACGATACCCTTAAGGCCTTTTTCTTCCATCTCCTTAAGGATCTCCTGGCCCTTGTTTCTTATGTCTTCTTTGTATTTGAAATACTCCTCGGCGCCTGCCTCAACAGCCTGCTTTGCTTCTTCTGCGGATACGCCAAGATAATCGAAGCACTCTGTAAGATGGAGAGCCACATTATCAAGATTATCCAAAGGCATGAAAGGATTAAGATATCTGATGTTCTTTTCCAGGAGATTTTCAACGTTGTTCCTGATAACTTCCGGATAAGAGCAAACGATTGGACAGTTATAGTGATTGTTGGAATTCTGGTTTTCGATATTCTCGTAAGGAACATCAGGATAGAAGATCGTGGTAATGCCGCGGTCTATAAGATTCTCAATATGTCCGTGAGCAAGCTTTGCAGGATAGCAAACAGACTCGGAAGGGATCGTCTCCATACCACCTTCGTAGATCTTATGTGAAGATCTGGCAGAAATAAGGACTCTGAATCCGAGCTTTGTAAGTACTGTAAACCAGAAAGGATAATTCTCATACTGGTTAAGAACTCTCGGGATTCCGATCTCGCCTCTTGGAGCATCCTCAAGCTTTAAAGGCTTATAGTAGCTGAATGTTCTGGAGTACTTATAATCGAAAAGGTTCGGAAGCTTCTTCTTATCGCTTGCAGGTTCCCTGTCGAGCGCTAAGTCTTCGCCTCTCTCACAGCGGTTGCCTGATACGAACTTGGTACCGTTGGAGAATGTAGCGATAGTAAGACGGCAGTGATTTGTACAGCCCTGGCACTGGGTATTCTCAGTATCCATCTTGAATGAATCGAGCTCATCCTTACCGAGCACATTGGATCTGCTGTCTTCATGGCATCTCTTCATTGCTATGAGAGCTGCACCGAAAGCGCCCATCAAGCCTGCAACATTAGGTCTTATAACGTCTCTTCCCGATACGAGCTCGAAACAGCGGAGAATTGCGTCATTAAGGAATGTACCACCCTGAACGACGATATTCTTTCCGAGCTGCTCAGTATCACGGATCTTGATAACTTTATAAAGCGCATTTCTTACGACTGAATAAGAAAGGCCTGCAGAGATATCACCTACGGAAGCGCCTTCCTTCTGCGCCTGCTTAACCTTGGAGTTCATGAATACAGTACAACGAGTACCGAGATCTACAGGCTTTGTGGAAGACAAAGCAGCTTCAGCAAACTCTGGTGTCGTAAGGCCCAAAGTCTGGGCAAATGTCTGGATGAATGAACCGCACCCTGAAGAACAAGCCTCGTTAAGCATTATGGAATCGATAACGCCGTTCCTGATCTTCATGCACTTCATATCCTGGCCGCCGATATCGATGATGAAATCAACATCCGGACAGAAGAATTTTGCTGACTGGAAGTGAGCCATTGTCTCAATCTCGCCGATATCGATGTTCAAAGCGGCTTTGATTATGTTCTCGCCGTAACCTGTAACGCAAGAATGAGCGATATAGCAGTCTTCGGGCATCTTTGAATAGATATCCTTCATGATCGCAACTGCGCTCATTACAGGATTACCCTTGTTGCTAGCATAGTATGTGTAAACGAGGTCGCCGTTCTTGTTGATAACTACAGCCTTTGTAGTTGTCGAACCTGCATCAAGACCTAAGAAAAGTCCGCCATGCTGCTCTTTGATATCAAGAACAGGGATCTGGTCTTTCTTATGACGCTCGTCGAAAGCTTCCTTATCTTCCTTGCTCTTGAAAATAGGATCGATCCTGATGATGTCCGGAACGAAGCCTTCCCTGTTCTTAAGCTTTTCGAGAAGATCAGAAAGATTAACTGGATTCTTGCCGTCTGCCGATAAAGCAGCGCCCAAAGCTACGTAGATCTGGGCTTCTTCAGGCATCCAGAAAGAATCGACCTTGCCTTCCAATGTTCTCTCAAAAGCATTTCTTAGCTCGGAATTGAAGAACAAAGGACCGCCAAGGAACGTAACATTGCCCTTGATAGGTCTGCCGCATGCAAGACCTGAGATCGTCTGGTTTACAACGGACTGGTAGATAGATGCAGCGAGGTCTTCTTTTGCAGCGCCTTCATTTATAAGGGGCTGAAGGTCTGACTTGGCGAAAACGCCGCAGCGGCTAGCGATCGTATAAAGCGATCTGTAGTCTTTAGCAAAGTTGTTAAGGCCGTCAGCATCTGTCTGAAGGAGCGATGCCATCTGATCGATGAATGAACCCGTACCGCCTGCGCAGGTACCGTTCATACGCTGCTCAAGAACAGGATGCATATATGTGATCTTTGCATCCTCACCGCCAAGCTCGATTATTACGTCTGTCTCAGGGTGATATGTCTTGATTGCCTGAGTCTCAGCCATAACTTCCTGAGTGAACTTAAAACCAAGCCAGTTGGCTACTGAAAGTCCGCCGGAACCTGTAATTACAACATCAACGTCGATACCGGGGAATTTCTTGTTCAGATCCTCAAAAAGCTCATTTAAAAGGCCGGAAACATCGGAATGATGTCTCTGATAATCGCTGTGGATTATCTTGTCGCCGTCCAAAAGAACTACCTTTATCGTCGTAGATCCGATATCAAGACCAAGCTTAAATACCTTATCCATCACTTACCCTCCAACTTATTTCTCAGATGTTTTAGGCGTGCCCTTAGGCTGCACCTTACTTTGAACTACATTGCTGCCCGAATTCCTGTAGTTCTTATTTGACTGGCCGGAAGTACGGCTCTTGGTTGTTTTCTTTCTGGGCTGGATCGAACCGAAAAGCTTAAAGGACTTATCCTTAAGATCCATAAGCCAGTTCATCTGTTCAGACCTTAATGTTTCCTTGAAGTTCCTGTTATCCAGGCCTTCCTTAAACTCCTTGCTCAAAGAAACGCGCAATAACTCATCGGGAATGCCGAGTGAAAGGTCAAAAGGTTTTCCGAACGTGTCAAAAACTTCAAGCTGCAATGATTCACAGACAGTCTTACAGTTAGCTTCGTATAAAGACATATCGCACTTTATGCCGAGCTGGGTCATAAGGCCCGTGAAATTCAATGTGATATAAGGAAGATTGCCCGAAAAGATCAAATGAAGGCATATGAGCTTCATGTAAGATTCAAGGCAGATGCATTCCTGATCACAGATCAAGGAAAGATCACCTTCGGTGGTCATCTTTGAAATATCGGCTCTTTCGTCCTCAAAACCGTTAGCCCACAGGAAATAAAGCTCCCTGTAGACTTCTTTCTTAAAAGATTCAAAATCTCTGGTAAGGGGCTCTGCCAGAACCTTACTTCCGAGATTAAAGATATACTGCATATATGACACTTCAAGATAGCTCGGAACCGAGAAATACTTGAAGTAAGCCGCTACATCGCGGCTGTTGTAAATATATTTACGCAAAGAGACTTCTCCTGTCCGCATAATAATTCATTGTGAATTATAGCATAAACAAGCTAATATACTTATTAAAAATAAAAGAGATGTTCGGCAATCGGATATTAAACCGGAGCAACGCCGCCAATAATGCCGCAGGCACCCAATATAAGAACAAGAATACCGAGGCCGATACGGTACCAGCCAAAGCAAGAGAATGTATGCTTTTTGATAAATGCCATAAGCTGCTTGATTATAAGAAGGCTGACGAAGAATGCCGTGATCATGCCTACTAAAAGCAATCCTACTTCATGAGCAGTTACGCCGCCGTCATATTTAATGATCTTAAGAAGGCTCGCACCGAACATTACGGGAATTGCAAGGAAGAATGTGAATTTAGCAGCTGCTTCCCTCTTAATTCCAATGGCGATAGAGCCTACGATAGTAGAACCGGATCTTGATGCACCCGGGAAGATCGCAGCTAAGAGCTGGAAAAGGCCGATTGCAAGAGCATGACCCCAGTTAAGCTGGCCTACAGTCTTGATAACGGGATTTCTGTTTTTCATTAAGTATTCGACAACGATAAATGCGACACCGAATACGATAAGAGCGATAGCAACGACAAAATAGTTATAGAGGTGCTCATCGAGCCAGTCGTCGAAAAGAACGCCTATGATAGCTGCAGGAACACATGCGAGAGCTATCTTAAGCCACAAGATGATCTTATCCTTCATAACATAACGGCCGATACCTGTTTTCGAGAAAGGATGCTCGTTATTCTTGATGCCAAACGGCCAGATTTCTTTCCAGAAGATTACAACTACGGCCATAATGGCGCCGAGCTGGATAACTACAAGGTAAAGGTCATAGAATTCAGGTGAGACATTGAGCTTTAAGAACTCATTTAATATGATCATGTGTCCTGTGGAGCTTACAGGAAGCCACTCCGTAATGCCTTCGACGACACCGAATATGAATGCAACAAAATAATCCCAAAACATTATTTAAAAACCTCTTTTCCTAAAAACCCAAAAATCATAACACATTAATCATTCTGTTATATGCGCAAACTACGGCACGAACGGAAGATTTTGTGACTGAGCTGGATACTCCGGCTCCGATATAAGTATTCTTGTTGGCTTTATTGGTTATTTCGATATATGTGATAGCCGCAGAGTCTGAACCTGACTTCATAGCGTGCTCTGAATAGTTCGCGATGGAGAATTCAACGCCTGTATAATCACAGAAGCCCCTGACAAATGCATCCAAAAGACCGTTACCCTGTCCCCTGATGGTTACTTCCTTACCGTGATCTACTATGAGAGCTTCAACTGTGGATACCTGATCGGAATCCTGCATTTCCGAGAAGTTCTTAAGACCGTAAGGCTCAAGGACATTGATATATTTGTCATCGAACAGATCAAAGATCTGCTGGGGAGTGAGCTCGTTTTCAATGCCGTTTTCCTCAGTCGCAGCCTTGACAACAGGCAGGAAATCACGCTGGAAGCTCTTCGGGAGCTGGACTCCGAAATAAGTTTCCATAACATAAGCGATTCCGCCCCTGCCGGACTGGGAATTGATACGGATAATTGGCTCGTATTCCCTTCCGACATCCTTAGGATCGATAGGAAGATAAGGAACTGCCCATATGGTCTCTCCCCTTTCTTCCATCTTCTTTCTGCCCTTATTGATCGCATCCTGATGGGAACCTGAAAAAGCCGTAAATACGAGCTTTCCTGCCCATGGGTGTCTCGGCTCGACCTTCATACCTGTGAGTTCTTCATAGATATCGATAGTCTTGTTGATATTGGAAAAATCCAAGCCAGGATTGATACCCAGCATCATCATGTTTATCGCAAGCGTAATGATATCAACGTTTCCGGTCCTCTCGCCGTTTCCGAACAAAGTGCCTTCGACTCTGTCGCCGCCTGCCATAAGGCCGAATTCCGAGGTCGCAACGGCCGTACCTCTGTCATTATGGGTATGCAGAGAGATGATTATCGAATCTCTCCATTTCGTTTTCGAGCAGAAATACTCGATCTGGTCGGCATAAACATTGGCTGTCTGGTACTCAACTGTCTCTGGCAGGTTGATTATTACCTTCTTTTCAGGAGTAGGTTTCCAGATATCAAGAACGGAATCACAGATCTTTACGGCAAAATCCAGTTCCGTATCCGAAAAAGCTTCAGGAGAATACTCGAGGATAAAGTTTGTGCCGCTCTTATCCTCATTTATCCTGTCGATTATCAATTTCGCGCCGTCTGTTGCGAGCTTTATGCATTCGTCGCACGAGAAATCGAAAACAACATCCCTATGGAGAGTGCTTGTCGCATTATAGAGGTGGATAATGACGTTAGGAGCGCCTTTTACGGCTTCCATAGTCTTATCGATTATGTGTTCTCTGGACTGCGTTAAAACCTGGATCGCAACGTCTGAAGGGATCAGGTTATTGTCTATCAGGTGCCTGCAAAAGTTATAGTCAGTATCTGATGCTGCAGGAAAACCGATCTCGATCTCTTTAAATCCGATGGAGCATAAATATTCAAAGAATTCGACCTTTTCTTCCAGAGTCATAGGGACTTCGAGAGCCTGATTACCGTCTCTTAAGTCAACAGAACACCAGATCGGAGCCTTGGTTATCTTATTTGAAGGCCACTTACGGTCCGGCAGGTCTACTGTCGGATGAGCCTTATATCTGCGGTAATTCATATCAGCCATAAACTTTCCTCCACCCTGAACTTTTATAGCTTATTTGAGTTCGTTAACAAGGTCTCTGAACATATCGCCCCTGTGTTCGAAATGTCTGAAATGATCGTAGGACGTACCTATAGAAGACATAATAACAATCTCTCCGGGTTTTGCCCACTCTCTGGCCTTGGCTATAGCTTCCTTATATGCATTTACAACATTGTCACGGGTCTTAGGGAATTCGTAGACATCGCCTTCCTTATCAGGGATCCTGTAGATCTCATACTGGCGACCGTGAGCTTCCTTGGCAATAATGTCCGTAACGAGATCAGCGTTTGATCCGTAGATAATTATCCTGTCGCATACCTTAAGGATCGCATCGCCAAGCTTGCTATAAAGGCACTTCTTGTCAGCGCCGCCGCAAATCAGAACGCCCTTTTCGTTTCTTGCTGCAAGAGCATTCATAGTATTGAGCGATCTGTTAGGTGATGTATCGATTGAAGAGTTATACCACCTTACGCCGTCTATCTCTCTTATAAACTCGATCCTGTGAGGCACGCCCTTGAAATTCTTGGCTACATATGCGATATCTTCAGGCTTAACATAGTCAATAACAGCACATGTGGCAGCCAGGAAATTCTCAACATTATGAACACCGGGGATAAAGATCTCATCCATGCCGCAAATATCGTAGATATTGCCGTTTTCCTCATAAATGAGCCTGCCGTCTTCCGTATAAGCTCTGGGATAAAGAGGTGAATCAGATCTCATTACCTTGCCCTTGTTTGCGGAAAAGAGCTTCACTCTGCCTCTGGCGATATCCTTCATCTCATAAGTTAAGTCGCAACCTGCATTAAGGATGACCTTTCCTTCAGGGCCCTGATTTCTGAATACATTGACCTTAGCCTGGATATATTCATCGTAGTCCTTATGGAAATCCAGATGGTTAGGCGTGATATTGGTAACGATTGCAACATCTGCAGGTGTGCTCATTCCAAGGAGCTGGAAAGATGAGAGCTCCAAAACGACCTTGTCATCTGGTTCGATCTCTGCAACTCGGTCAAGGAGCGGAGTTCCGATATTACCGCCGATCCAGACCTTATATCCTGCCTGCTTTAATATCTCGGCTGTAAGAGTCGTTGTTGTGGTCTTTCCGTCTGAGCCTGTAATCGCAAAGATCTCAGCAGGACAAAGGTTCATGAAAAGCTCCATCTCTGTTGTAAGAATAGAACCCATTTCCTTTAATGCTTGTAATTCCGGCGTCTCAAATCTCATTTTCGGAGTCTTGAAAACGATATCGTAGTGCTCATCTCTTAAATGAGTAAGGTAAGATTCGCCCAAAGACCATTTAATATCCGTGGAGATCTCCTTCAAAGCAGCAATATTCTTGCTCAAGACAGGGTCTTCTTCTGTATTCTTGTCGCATGCGGTAACGTCAGCGCCAAGTGATATGAGCCACTTGATAAGTGGCGTATTGGAAATGCCGATGCCGATAACTGCAGCTTTCCGGCCCTTGATATATGTCTTAAATTCTTCGAACTTATAGTTTCCCATAGTTCCTCCTTTATCCGGATATGTACGAAGCGTAGAGCTTACTGTAAAATCCGCCGTTTGCGATGAGCTCAGCGTGAGATCCTATCTCTGAGACCTTACCGCCGTCTATTACGACGATCTTGTCGCAGGACGTGATCTGTGAGAGCCTGTGCGCAATTATAATACTTGTTCTGCCGTTCAGAAGCTTTTTGACAGCTTTCTGAATACGGTCTTCCGTAACAACGTCAACAGATGATGTCGCTTCATCCAATATCAGGATAGAAGGGTCTGAAGCCATTGCCCTGGCTATGGTAAGCAGCTGCTTCTGACCTTCAGAGATATCATCTCTCTCGTTATCCAACATCTCATTATAACGCTTTGGCAGTTTTCTGATAAAAGAATCACATCCGGCCTTCTTGCTGGCCTCGATTGCCTGTTCTTCAGAAATGTGGCTTCCCGAGAACCTGATATTCTCCATTACCGTATCGTCTGAAAGCCATGTATCCTGCGAAACAAAGCCTATATAATGGCGGAGTTCAGATCTCGGAATATCTTTAATGGACTTGCCGTTTATGAGGATATCGCCTGAATCGGGCTCATAGTAGCGCATCAAAAGATTGATAAGCGTTGTCTTTCCGCATCCCGTAGGGCCTGCGATCGCGAAAGATTCGCCTTTTCCGACCTTAAAGGAGATATCCTTAAGTACAGGTCTTCCCTCAACATACGAGAATGAGACATTCTTAAACTCAATATCAAACTGGACATCTTTCGAAGGAAGGTCATCTCTTGCTTTTTCTTCAGGTATTTCAGGGCTGTCCAGATACTCGAAAACCCTGGCAAGGCATGCAAAACTGTCAGAAAGTTCAGTATATACGGCAGATAAGTCGTTAAAAGGCTTCATGAACTGGTTTGCATATGCTAAGAGTGATGTTAATGCACCGACAGTTATAGCGCCGCCGATACCAGATAAGCAACCCGTAAGTACTACTCCTGCATAGATAAGAGCATTTACAAATCTTGATGAAGGGTTGCTTATTGAAGATAAAAATGTAGCCTTGGTTGATGTCTTACGGTATTCGCCGTTGATCTCATCGAATCCTGCGGTTCTCTTATCTGTTACGTTATAAAGCTTGCACTCTCTGAAATTATTTACTGATTCAGCAACAAAAGATGTCTGCTTCGACCTGATCTCAGCCTGCTTTGAAAAAGACTTATATGCGCCCTTTGCAATAGCTGTGGAAACAGCTATCGATACAGGCGTAAAGATTACGACGATAAGCGATATCTTCCAATTGATATAGAACATGACAACAAGTGTGATCAGGATAGTCGCAATTCCTGAAGCGAACTGGTTCAGGAACAAAAGCATTCCGTCAGATACAGTTTCAACATCGCTGATGATCAAGCTCTGGAGCTTACCTGCTGATGTCCTGTCAATATAAGACATCTTAACCCTGTGCATCTTAGAATAGGTCGCGTTCCTCAAGTTTTGACCGATCGTAAATGCAACGCGGTTATTCATCCTGATAAGAATGAACTGAAGTAAAGCAGCAACGACGATAAGACCTGTGATTATAAACAGACACTTGATGAGCGTATCAGTATCTCCCAGACTGTCGATTGCTCTTCCTGCAAAATAAGGAATTGCAACAGTCGCGCCGCCAAATAAAAGTCCGATAATGACAGAAAGGACAACAATCCCGGTAGAACCCTTCAGATATGAGAAAAGGCGCTTTAATGATTTCAAATTCATGATACGGCGCCTTCCTTCATCTGAAGAGAATTCATATATCTGTAGTTCTCTGAAATCTTAAGAAGCTCTTCGTGAGGAGCAACAGCTTCGATCTTACCGTCATCCATCAGGATAATGCGGTCACAGTTCATGCATGTCCTGACCTTTTGAGATACAAGGATAAGCGTGGGCTTAACAGGAAGATTTGAAAGATTATTAAGAAGCTTCTTCTCTGTACCCCAGTCCAAAGCTGATGTCGAGTCATCTAAAATGACAAGACCCGGTTTGCCGGCAAGCGCTCTTGCAATACCAATTCTCTGCCTCTGGCCTCCTGAAAGGCCTGCGCCGCCGTCAGAAATAACGAAATCAAGGCCCTCTTTCTTAGTTGCTATAACATCATCACTGCAGGAAGCCTTGCAAGCTATTTCAATATCTTCATTGGTTAAAGAATTCCTGCCGAGCGTAATATTTTCTTTGAGTGAACCTTTGAATAATCTTGTTTTCTGTAGGCTCATAGCGACAGCAGATGAGAGGCTCGAAACAGCGATATCCTTGATATTCTTACCATTAATATCAACCTCACCTTCATCTGCGTTATAGATTCCGGCAATAAGAGAAGCAGCTGTGGATTTTCCGCAGCCTGTGCTTCCTATGATGCCGATTGTCTCACCAGGCTTAATATCAATAGAAAAGTCTTTAACTGACTCTTCAACATTTCCCTGATAAGTAAATGAGACATTCTTCATGGAAACTGCAAGAGGCGTTCCTACAGGAAGCACTTTAGTGCCGTTATTTGCAGTACTCTTAAGTTCCATCAGGCCTTCTGCCCTCTTAAGGCACGCATAAGCTCTGGATACTGAAACAATGAGATTGGCGAGCTTAACGAGCTCAATAAGTATCTGTGACATGTAGTTATAGAGTGCAACTACCTGACCGTCTGTAAGAGTTCCTGCATTAAAATGAACAGAACCTCTGTAGATCAAAAGACAGATACCGAGATTAACTACCGCATAAGTCAAAGGATTAAGCCAGGCGGCAAAGTCAGCAGCCTTTATCTGGGATTTCTTAAGATTTTGGCTATTTTCTTCAAACTTCTGATAGTCTTCTTTAGTCTTGTTAAAGCCCCTGATAACACGTTCACCGGCTATGCCGTTGGAAGTTTTCTTAACAAGGCAGTCTAATCCTGACCTGGATTCCCTGTGCCTTATGATCGAAAACTTCATGTTAAGAGCAATCACTATAGCGAGCAAAGCTGTGCATGCAACCAGGATCAAAGCAATCGATGGCTTTACTGTCGCTGCCATTATGCATGCGCCTACAACGATAAAAGGAGACCTCAAAAGGAGCCTTAAGAAGAGATTGATGCCGGTCTGGATCTGGTTAACGTCTGAAGTAAGAAGCGTTACCATGCCGGAAGATCCGATCTTTTCATAATCGCTAATAGATAATGTCTGAAGCTTATCATGAAGGCTCTTTCTGATTCCAGATGAGATTCCGGTAGCAGAATAAGCAGCAAAATACTGAGCGGTTATAGCGCTCGCAAAGCCGACAACAGCAAACAGAACGAGTATCGGAACATGTGACCAGACGTATCCTGAATCACCTTTCTTGATACCATTATCGATAACGCCCGCTACGATGAGCGGGACGATCAATTCAAAGCATGCTTCAAGGAGCTTAAACACAGGGCTTAAGATCGAAGCAGCTTTGTATTTACCGATATGACTAAAAAGAAGTTTCATGATCAGATATCAGACAGTTCCTTCATGAATTTATTGGATTCTTTATAAACTTCGTCCAGATCGATAGTAGTGTACTTACCATCCTCATAAAGGATCTTACCGTCGATCATGGTCATCTTAACGACAGAGTTATCTGCGCTGTATACGATATTTCTTGCAATGTTGTTTTCGGGCTGCATCGAAGGCTTATTCATGTCGATCATGACGATGTCTGCCTTCTTGCCTTCAGCGAGAACGTCAGAATCCTTAAGTCCCATGCAGAGAGCGCCGCCAGAAGTTCCTGCCTTAAGGATCTTAAACGGATCTACTGCCGCAGCATTATTCGTCTCAACATTTGAAAGGACTGTATCAAGATACATCTCGCGGAACATTGAAAGCGCGTTGTTAGAGCCAGCGCCGTCAGTTCCTATCGCAATATTCATATCCTTTTCGATGAACTTATAAACAGGTGTAATGCCTGACGCAAGCTTTAAATTAGAGCACGCGTTGAATACGGACCAGAGGCCACGCTTCTTGAAGATATCCCTGTCTTCATCTGTGAACCAGACGCAGTGGAATCCGCCGCCACCGAAATCGAAGATACCGAGTTTTTCGAAAAGAACTGCAGGTGTCACACCATATCTTTCCTTGCAGCCTTCGACCTCAGCAGAAGTCTCGGAAATATGCGTAAATACAGGTGCCTCATATTTATGAGCGAGCTCTGACATGAGCTTTAAGTTATCTTCGCAGGTCGTATATTCAGCATGAAATCCGTAGATGAAAGATATAAGCGGGTCGTATGAATTAAGCTCGTTATAGTATCTTTCGAGATCTTCAAAGCCGCCGTAATCATTAGCCGCACCGCAGAAAACATGCCTGAAGCCGGTTTCTACGGCAGCCTTTGCATTCTCTTCCTTGAAAAAATACATATCAAAGCAGGATGTAACACCGCCTGCCAAGTATTCCGCATAAGCGAGCTTTGAGAACCAGTAGACTGCTTCAGGAGTAAGCTTAGCTTCCCTGGGGAAGATTGCTTTATGAAGCCAGTCGTTAAGGCAGTATTCATCAGCCAATGACCTCGAAAAAGTCATAGCTGAATGAGTATGCGCATTCTTAAGACCCGGCATTAAAAGATTTCCTTTGCAGTCGATCTCACGGTCGAACTTCTTATCAGAAGTATCAACAGAAGGTCCGATATAGCTTATCCTGTCGTTATCAGTCCAAAGTTCACCTTCGATTATGCTGTTGTCCTGCATCGTGAGGATCCTGCAATTATAAAATCGTACAGACATAAATGTTTCCTTTCATATTTGTTATAACAACGGTGCGATCAAACGTAAGATAGATTTAAAGAACCAGACAAACACATTAGGTTTTTTCCTGTATTTCTCGGTAACGTCACGGCACTCATTAAAAGTATCGATAAAGTCCTTCTTAATGTCGTCAAGGCAATCCGTCTTATACATGTAGACTGCGTTTTCGAAGTGATGGTAAAGGCTCCTGAAATCAAGGTTTATCGTTCCTACAACAGCGCATGTGTCATCACAGAGGAAGGTTTTCGAGTGGTTAAATCCGGGAGAATACTCATAGATCCTGACACCGCTCGTAATAAGCATGTTGTAATAAGATCTCGTTACACTGTATGTAAGCTTCTTATCAGGGATGCCGGGAGTCATGAGCCTTACGTCTATGCCTCTTTTTGCTGCAATCTGCAAAGCTCTCGCGATCTCATCAGACAAAACAAGATAAGGAGACATTATCCAGCAGTATTCCTGAGAATTGTTGATCATGTTAAGGTAAACATTCTCACCTACAGGCTCATTGTCCAAAGGGCTGTCACAATAAGGAACACAGAAACCTTTAGCGCCTTCCACGGGAACCAGAGGGATCGCCTCGAACTTCATCATATCGTCATCGCGCTTTTTCATGTCCGCAAAGTTCCACATCTCGATGAACATTGCAGTAAGACTCTGGACAGCAGGGCCTTCAAGCCTTATGCCGTTATCCTTCCAATGACCGTAAGGATTTACGATATTAAAATACTCGTCAGCGATGTTATACCCGCCCGTATATCCGACCTTGCCGTCAACAACTGTGATCTTTCTGTGGTCACGGTTATTCATGAACAGTGAAACGATCGGATATGCAGGGTTAAATGCGTTGCACTTGATACCTTCAGACTCTAAAACTCTTACGAAGTTCTTGTTGATGAAAAGGAATGAACCCACATCATCGTATAAGACTCTGCAGTCAACACCGGCTGCTGCTCTCTCCTTCAATGCTTCGTGCAAAGGCTCAAAAGCTTCCTTTGTCTCTATCGCATGATACTCCAGATAGACATATTCCTTGGCTTTCTTTATATCTTCAATCTGCGCCTTATAAGCAGCGTAAGCTACCGGGTAATACTTGATATCCGTTCCTTCGTAGATCGGGAAATCAAAACCCCTCAAGTATCTGGCATTTGAAGCCCTGGCAGGGTCTTCTGCCTTAAACTCGGCGAAAATATCGTCGTTATAGTTCAGATGGGAGAAAACCATCATGTCAACCTTTTCAAGGCGCTTCTTGATCTTATGCTTGGAACTCGAGAAGTTGTTCAGGACATAGAAAAGCAGACCGGGCACCGGAAACAGCAATATCACGATTACCCAGATAAGCTTAAATACGCCGTTATGGTCCCTGGAATTGATACCGAGAACAACGATCAAAGATATTGCTCTCACAGCGATATCAAGCGGCGGGAAATAACTTCCGAGATAATATAAAAGAACGATAAAACCTACCAACTGCGCAAGTACAAGTAATCCGAAGACAATTATTCTTCCGATGCTGTTCTTGATAGCAGTTTTGCGTTCTACCGTTCTTTTCTTAGTCATTATCCGATGTTCTCGATAAATGCCTTATATCCAAGGTACAGATAATAAAGATCGATCTTGGAGATGACCTCTACAGGTGCATGCATTGACCATACGGGAACACCCATATCGACAACGTCCATACCGAGTTCAGCCATAATAGCAGCGATAGTTCCGCCGCCGCCTGCATCGATACGTCCGAGTTCGCCTGTCTGCCACGGGATAGAATTCTTTTCGAAGATATCTGTGATCTCAGCGATGAAATCGCCTGTAGCTTCAGAGCAGCCGGACTTGCCTCTGGCACCCGTATACTTCTCGATCTTAAGGCCGTGGGACATGAATGCAGTATTGTTCTTCTCAAATACGGAAGCGTACTTGGGATCGTAAGCTGTAGTAACGTCTGTTGAGAGCATCTTTGTAGCTGCAAGAGCCTTGCGGAACTTCAAAGTGTTGAACTTATCGATGCCGCCTTCAGCCTTTGCAAATACTTCCATGAGGAAATTCTCATAGAGGTTGGATGTAGCGCCGGAGTTGGAGTAAGAGCCGATCTCTTCCTTATCTGTAAGGAGGCATACACATGTCTTCTTGGGCTTTTCCTGAGCAAGAAGTGCTCTTAATGCTGGATAAGCGCATACCTTGTCGTCGTGGCCGTAAGCTGCAATATAAGCTCTGTCAAAACCTACGTCTCTTGCGTGTGTAGCAGGAACGATCTCGATCTCAGCTGACACGAAATCCTTCTCTTTGATGCCGTACTGCTCGAAAAGGAGCTTCAAAACGCCTGCCTTGAAGATATCCGAAGACTTCTTATCGTCTGTGCAGGGAATGCCGCCGATGATTACGTTAAGGTCCTCAGCGGGAATGAAATCAGATGCCTTCTTTGTCATCTGTTCATTTCCGAGGTGAGGAAGAAGGTCAGTGATATAGAATACGGGATCTGTGTCCTTCTCACCTACTACGATCTGGTGAGCCTTACCGTCGTTTGTAAATACAACGCCGTGTACGGCAAGAGGGATCGTTGTCCACTGATACTTCTTGATGCCGCCATAGTAGTGTGTCTTGAAGTAAACAGTATCGTTATCCTCATAGATCGGATTGGGCTTTAAATCTAGCCTGGGCGAATCGATATGGGCACCTAGGATATTGAATCCTTCAGCAGGTCCCTTCTTACCGACTACAGCTGCTGCAAAGCCCTTGCCCTTAATGCTCTGGTAAACCTTGTCACCGGGCTTCAAGGTATCTTTTGTAGCGATATCAACATATCCGAGGTCTTCTGCTGCTGCAATGGCATTAGCTGCAAATTCGCGCTCTGTCTTGGAATTATCCAAAAATGCCTTATATTCCTCGGCAAAATTAAAAGTAGCTGTCATATCATCTTCTGAAGCTACCTCGTAAAGGTTGGGAAATTCAGCGAAAAGCTCGCTTGTCTTGATCTTTTTGGTTTCTTTTTTCTTGGGCATAAGTATCACCTCTTTCTAATGAACTTATGATACCATAAAGTAAAATAAAATCTTTTAATTAAGGGGACAAAATGATAACTGACGGACACAATCATACAAAGCACTTCTCTGTCGATGCAGGACAGACTATAGATGAGCTTATAAATGAGGCAAAATCCAAAGGTTTTAACAGGCTCGGTATCACTGAACACTACGAAATAGACTATGTTGACGACGGCCTTAACTGGATGTTCGACCTTGATGAATACAATAAGACTTTTGAGGAATGGCGCGCCAAGGCAGGTGATTTCGAGCTCCTCAAAGGCATCGAATTCGGATATCAGACCCATGTTGCCGAAGAGATCGACAAAGTGGCAGCTTCTATCCCTCTGGATGTCGTTCTCATGAGCGTTCACCTCTTCAGGGGCAAGGATTTCTATGTTGACCGCGAATGCTACCAGCTGCCTGCAAAAGAGCTTCACAGCGAATACATTAACATCATGGCTGAGATGTGCGAGAAATGTAATAATTTCGACGTTGTAGCCCACTACGACTACATCAACAGATATGCTGAAAACAAGAACGACTTCATCACCTACGAAGAGACACCTAAAGAATTCGACAGGCTATTCGAGGTCATGATCGCCAAAGAAAAAGCTCTTGAGATCAACACCAAATCGATCCAGAAGCACAGGGCCGGCGGCTTTACAAGGTGCCTGCCGGATGCTGCAATCATCAACAGATATAAGGAAATGGGCGGAAAGCTCATCACATTCGGATCTGATTCCCACTTCCCCGGTACCTTTGCTGTTTGCTTCGATGAAGCCGTTGAATACATGAAATCATTAGGTTTTACAGAATCTGTCTACTATAAAGACCACAAACCTCATTTCGAAGCTATGTAATAAATACTCAGGGCTGCCTCAATTAAGAGACAGCCCTTTGCATTTCCTATTCCCATATCCGCAATATTACTGATCAGAATTCAAGTTTTACATCCTTATCGAAATCTATTTCATCGCTGTTCATTTCGTGTACGATTCCGTTCTTCAATCCTACTCTGATAGATGCCGGAGTATCTTTGCCTTTCAGCAATTCGCATTTGAAATATACTTTCTCTCTTTCATCGTTCGCAGAAGAGCCTACCATGCAGCAGCCCATTAATTCATTGTTCTTTTCACAAAAAAGATAAACACTTACAGGTTCATACGGCTCTTTGTCGATCTCGCCCAGGATAATGAACTGGTTATACTCATCGTCACCGGTTTTCCTGTAAACATAGAGCGTAATACCGTCTTCAGATAACAAAGAAATGCATTCATATCTCTTATCATCGATCTGATACATTACCGAATCACTGATATCGAAAAGGATCGGATTTTCCTCTGATAATTCAAGATTAGTTTCACTTGCTTCACGCTTGGCCATAAACATTGATAACGGAAACATCATTCCCGCTAAGATCACGAGCTGCAATCCAAAAGCAATCAGGGCAACTCCCCAGGGCGCGATCCATTTGCGCTTTTTTGTCTCTCCTGACTCAAGGACTTTGTTCGTGTGCTTGTCGTAAAAAATCTTATAAATAAAGAATGCCGCGACTGTAATGACCACTATCATCGGAATTATCAGTGTATAAACACCAACTGAAAGCATTGCCATAATATTCCCCCTTAGATTCCTATTCTTTCTCTGAAAATGTAGTAATAACTTCTTGTTACATCGACTTTGGATCCATTAGTCATATGCAGGATGAATTTCTGGAGCAAAGATGATTCTATACGCTTTATTTTCTTAAGGTTTACGATCGCGGAATTGCTGACTCTTAAAAAGCGGTCTGCCGGCAGTACCTGTTCAAGTGCCTTCAATCTTTCCGCGGAATTGTATGTGCCGTCTGTAGCATGGATTATTATGTCGTGCCCCATACTCTCGATAAAGCAGATATCGTTTACATCAATATAGAACTGCTGGTCATCCTTTTTTCCGGCAATGTAATTAACTTCACCGCCTCTTCTGATGAGCAGATATTTAGAGTCAGGATCGTCAACTATCCCCAGTGATTCAAGACTCTTTCTGATCGGATCTTCCGGATCCAGCATCAACTTGATGTTCACCTTATATCCCCCTTTCATCTGATAAGAAGATACAATAAAAACATTTTTAAATCTCGGTTTTGGAATGAATTACAAATTTTGGAACACAGATTACAAATAATCGTTTACTAAAGCTTCAGATCATACGTTGACTGAATACACTTTAACGGTCTGACTGTCATAACAAATATGATAGTTCTTCTCTAAGATCTCAGGTTCTTCGCCATTTTCGTTATAATAAATTAGATAATCTATTCCTAGTTTTCCTGCCAGGACCGGAGATTCTTCATCTTCATACAGCTTGGAATTAAGCTCGATCTGCGAAGTAAGGTCTTCGGCAGTCTTTCCGCTGTTTTCGGCATACTTATATGATTCAAGATAATATCTTCTCTCTGAATAACCCGAATAATAATATTTCTTTCCATTTGGCTCACTGTCATTAATAGCGAAAAGAGCATCTCTGGCTGTATTTTCCTTGATCCAGGCTATACAGTTGATTTCATCTTGTGAAAGCCTGCCTGTACCGTATGCCAAAAACGGTTTATCAAAGTTGTTAATGACTGCCAGGACAGAAACCACACAGCAAAGTGCTGTTACAACAACAGAAACAAGCCTTAACACCTTTTGTTTAAGTTCGATTGCCATGCTTATAAATGCAGCTGCAGAATAATACACAAAAGGCATGGCAAACATTAAGAAATAATTCCTGTTGTAACCTACGGCCATTAAGTAATTCATGCTTATTCCGGCACAAGCGCAGATAACACACATTGCGGTACGAAGATCAGGTTCTGTTTGATTTTTGCGGAACAAACGGACGATCACAACAAAGAACATGATCAACATAGGAATAGCTGCACCGGCAAAGGTAAACATTAGGCTTTGAGGTATGAATAACACTCCTTCAGCAGAATTGATCAAGAAACCATCAGTCAGGCCAACGTCAGGAACAGATACCTGAAAACTTAAGTATTTGAATATTCCCTGAGCATCACCGGTTACATTTGATCCGGTCGCAGCTACATTTAACAACGAGAACCATATGACAGCAAAAGACGCGAAGAATACAGGCATCACAAGGATCTGAAGCAATGATATTTTTTTGTTTGCGATCCAGCTATATATGAAAAATACGACTGCCGCTCCGCCAAGCGCCAAAGCAAAAGGTCCCTTTAAGCCTGTCAGAGTAAATCCGAGAAGGAATACAAGGAACAGATCTGAATATTTACCCTCCCCGTGAACAGCTGATCTAATGAATATTTCAGCAAGCAGGATAACAAGAGGCAAAGCAACTCCGACACTGTTAACATTAGTCGTTATATGATTCGGAAGCAGCGCTGCAGTAGACGTGATCGAAGGAAAAATGATTGCAAGCAATGCGGTAACAAATGTTATTGCTCTGTTATTAGTCTTGCTCTGAATCAGATTATAAACACTGCCGCTGATAAGCGGAGGAACCAGCAACACAGGATATCTTAATACACAATTCCAGGTTTCTGCCGGGAAAACATGTTTCAGGACAGCATTATAAAGGTCCATGAAATAATGGTATTTGAAAGTCATGCCCATGACTCTTGTATCTTCCAGATTACCGCCACGGTAAAGGATATCGATATTCCCCATGTGATAGCAGTAGTCCAAAAAGACATTATCGCTATGAGTGGGGACCGTTTTATAGAAATAGTAAAAGCTTGTGAGCATGACTATTGCAGTAAGAGCAA
This sequence comes from Ruminococcaceae bacterium R-25, assembly GCA_003149065.1. Taxonomy (NCBI): domain Bacteria; kingdom Bacillati; phylum Bacillota; class Clostridia; order Eubacteriales; family Oscillospiraceae; species Ruminococcaceae bacterium R-25. The sequence goes on along the minus strand of QGFZ01000001.1, from coordinate 617,015 downwards.
GAAACGGGCCGGCTTTATATAAGGTTTTAACACCAGGCATTTTGTCTTTGAGAACAAAAATACTTTTCCGGGAAATAAAGAGCAAGATAAGGCCGACTATCAAGGGTATAAACTTGATAGCATCCAAAAAGCCCAATGCATTCAGGAAATAATATTGAATGATGATAAGCGAAAAACCGGCAAAAAACGACAGCAGAGGCGTCCAGTTCCCGAATCTTTTACATATATCGGGATCCAGAGATATCAATAATGCAAAACCGGGAATAAGTACATATAAAAGCGTGAAGACAATAAGGTATATTCCCTGGTCTTTGATCACCAGAAACGCTGATAAGCCGAGAATAACCAGCAAAGAAATAACAGCAATTACTGCTGAAGCAACTCTTATTCCCTTTTTCTCCGCGTTATCCATATAAAAGCAAGTTCCCTGAACGTCCGAAATAAAACCTAAATAATTATAACAAAAGCTCCCGGATATTACTCCGGGAGCTGATTCATATAACTTATAACAAAGAATTACTTCTCGTTCTTCATTCCAGACAGATATGCATTGATGAAGCCGTCCAAGTTGCCGTCCATAACGGAATCGACGTCAACTTCCTCATATCCGGTTCTGTTGTCTTTAACGAGCGTATAAGGACAGAATACATAGGATCTGATCTGTGAACCCCAGGCGATCTCCATCTGGTTACCCTTAAGGTCTTCGATCTTTTCCATTTCGGATGCTCTTGCGAGTGCGAAAAGCTTAGCCTTCAGCATTCTCAAGCATGTTTCCTTGTTCTGGAGCTGAGATCTTTCAGCCTGGCAGGAAACAACGATTCCAGTAGGATTATGAGTCATACGGACAGCTGTATCTGTCTTATTGATGTGCTGACCACCCTTACCTGTTGCACGGTACGTATCAACACGGACATCGGACATATCGATCTTGATATCGTCTTCTGTCTTCTGGTCCAATTCAGGAATGACTTCGCATGAAGCAAATGAAGTATGTCTTCTGCCTGCTGCATCGAAAGGCGAGATTCTTACGAGACGGTGTACGCCTAACTCTGATCTTAAGAAACCGTAAGCATAATCGCCCTTGATCATGAAAGATACTGACTGGATACCGGCTGTATCACCTTCTACATAGTCCAATTCCTCAACAGAGAAACCGTGGCTTTCTGCCCATCTGGTATACATTCTGTAGAGCATTGAGCACCAGTCCATTGCTTCCGTTCCGCCGGCACCGGCATGGAGAGTGATCGTTGCATTATTGGCATCATAAGGACCTGTAAGAAGGGTCTCAAGGCGCATCTTTTCGAAGTCTTCCTTGAACTTGGCAGATGAAGTCTTAAGCTCTTCAAGAGAATCAAGATCCTCTTCCTCATTAGCGAGCTCGCAAAGCGCCAGAAGATCTTCACGTTCGGCACAAAGAGCGTTATAGCTCTCTACCTTTTTCTTAAGCCTTCCCAAAGTCTGCTGGATCTCAGTTGCCTTTTCGACATTGTTCCAGAAGTCAGGCTCCTGCATACGGTTCTCGTATTCGCTTATCTGGTCAGATACGCGGTCAATGTGAAGAGCATCCTTAAGCTCTGCTACAGGCACTTCGTAAGATTCAAGGTCGAGTCTTATGTTGTCAAATTCAAGCATTGATTACCCCTTATGTTCTTCAACAAATTCTTTAACTAATTTCATAGCTTCCTTGATGTCCTCCAAAGAAGCTGCATAACTGATACGTACAAAACCTTCGCCGCACTTGCCGAAAGCATTGCCGGGTACTATAGCGACATGCTTTTCGAGCAAAAGCTTTTCACAGAATTCTTCTGATGTCATTCCCGTAGACTTGATGCAAGGGAAAGCATAGAAAGCACCGTAAGGCGTAAAGCAGTCAAGGCCTGCATCTCTTAAGCCCTGTACGATGACTCTTCTTCTGTGATTATATTCATCACGCATCTTCTTGACCTCATCGTCAGCATTCATAGCTGCTTCGATAATAGCGAGCTGTGAAGTTGAAGGTGCGCACATTATGCAATACTGGTGAATCTTAACCATAGGAGCGATAAGCTCACGGGGACCTGCGAGGTACCCTACTCTGAAACCAGTCATGGCGTAGGATTTGGAAAAACCGTTAACCATAACGACCCTGTCTCTTAATTCAGCGAACTGTGTAAGAGACGAAGGCTTTCCGTCAAGATAGTTAAGCTCGCAGTAAAGCTCATCGGAAAGAACGATGATGTCAGGATGTCTCATAAGGACATCTTTGATCTTTGCCCAGTCCTCAAGCGTCATGATGGCGCCTGTAGGATTATTGGGGTATCCGACAATAACATACTTCGTTTTATCGGTAATAGCTGCTTCCAATTCTTCAGGCATGAGCTTGTAGTTATTCTCAGGCTTTGTCTCGACAATAACCGGAACACCATGAGCAAACTCAACAGTCGCCTTATAAGCAACAAAGCAGGGTTCAACAATGATTACCTCATCTCCGGGATTGATAAGTGCCCTTGCTACCAGGTCCAGACCTTCAGAACCGCCGACGGTAATGAAGATCTCTGTTTTGTAATCGTAAGATACTCCGTATCTTCTCATAAGATAATCGGCAATTGCTTTTCTGGAATCGATATATCCTGAGTTGGGCGAATAATGAGTATAGCCGTCAATAATGGAATTGATCGCAGCTTCTCTGATCGACCAGGGTGTTACGAAGTCAGGCTCACCGATCGAAAGAGAAATAACATGACCCTGCATCTCATTTGCAAGATCAAAGAACTTCCTTATAGCTGAAGGCGGAACTGCTGCAACAGCCTTGGAAATCTTGGAATCATAATCAAAACTCATAAGATAATAGCCTGCCTGTCGTCTGTATTCGGATTATCGTAGATTATACCATTTGCCTTATATTTCTTAAGGATGAAGTGCGTTGTAGTAGAAAGAACGCCTTCCATAGGAGCGATCTTCTCGGTAACGAATGTAGCGATATCACGAAGGCTTCTGTCCTCGTAGATGATCATAAGGTCAAAACCGCCGCTCATAAGATAGCATGCAGTAACCTTGTCGTACTTGCTCAAGATCTGTGCAATATGGTCATAACCCTTGTTCTTAACAGGTGTGATCCTTACTTCGATCATACCGATGCAGTTATCGGGTGCTTTCTTCTCCCAGTTAATGATCGTGTTATAGCCTAAGATGATATTCTCATCCTTAAGGCGCTTGATCTCGGCTTCCACATCCGCGGCGTTAACACCAAGCATTACGGCGATCTCTTCCGCCGAAAGTCTGGCATTGTTCTCAATAAGTCTCAGTAACTCTAAATCGTCAATCATGTGGAAACTCCTTTTTCTATATATTACAAAATCTCCCGCAACAAAATTGCGGGAGATTGTTGCTTTAATTCAGTATATTCAGATTCTTGCTACGCCTGTATCACGAGCGGCCTGTGCAACTGCAGCTGCAACAGCCTTACCAACTCTTGCGTCGAACGCGTCAGGAAGGATGTAATCAGGATTGAGCTCAGCGTCAGAAACGATGCCTGCGATAGCGTTAGCAGCAGCGATCTTCATCTCGTCGTTGATATCGGAAGCTCTTACATCGAGAGCACCACGGAAGATACCAGGGAAAGCGAGAACGTTGTTAACCTGGTTCGGGAAGTCAGAACGGCCTGTAGCCATAACTGCAACGCCAGCCTTCTTAGCTTCGTCAGGAAGGATCTCAGGTACAGGGTTAGCGCAAGCGAAAACAACCGGATCCTTAGCCATTGTAGCAACCATATCAGCTGTGAGTACGCCCGGAGCGGAAACGCCGATGAATACGTCAGCACCAACGATAACGTCAGCGAGAGAACCAGCCTTCTTCTCAGGGTTTGTGATCTTAGCCATTTCTTCCTTAGCAGGATTGAGGCCTTCTCTTCCCTCATAGATAGCACCCTTACGGTCGCAGAGGATAACGTTCTTAAGGCCTCTGGAGATCAAGAGCTTTGTGATAGCTGTAGCTGCAGCGCCTGCGCCGTTAACTACAACATGGATATCTTCCATCTTCTTGCCAACGATCTTAAGAGCATTTGTAAGACCTGCAAGTGTGATAACTGCAGTACCGTGCTGGTCATCGTGGAAGATCGGGATGTCGCATCTTTCCTTGAGCTTCTTTTCGATCTCGAAGCATCTGGGAGCTGAGATATCCTCAAGGTTTACGCCGCCGAAAGAACCAGCGAGAAGTGCAACTGTATTAACGATCTCATCAACGTCCTTTGAACGGATGCAGAGAGGGAATGCGTCAACATCACCGAAAGCCTTGAAAAGAGCGCACTTACCTTCCATAACAGGCATACCAGCCTCAGGTCCGATGTCGCCCAAACCGAGAACTGCTGTACCGTCTGTAACAACAGCAACAAGGTTGTGTCTTCTGGTATATTTATAAGAGAGGTCTACATCCTTCTGGATCTCAAGACAAGGAGCTGCAACACCGGGTGTGTAAGCGATTGCGAGTTCTTCCTTTGAACTTACGGGAGCCTTGGCAATAACTTCGATCTTACCAGCCCACTCTTCATGCATCTTAATTGCTTTTTCATTAACGTCCATACCTATGAACCTCCGTTTAAATTCTTAACTCACTAATAATAAATATATTTTAATTTAAAAACAATCTCGGGATTATAAGATTTTTTAATCAAAACGGGCTATTTATTGTCGTTTTGAACAGTAAACATAAATCTAAGAATATGTATCAGATCGCGAAAGGCCTCTTGCCGCCCTTGATCGGGAAATCCTTCATAGTGCAGTACGCAATACCCGCAAATCTGGCAAACGCGAGCCAGATCCATGTCGTAACCGCCGCATCAACGATATAAAAGGCTGTCATGGAGATGTTTGCGAGCAAAGGGACCGTAAAATCCGAAACGAGGATAGCAAGAAGGATAATGCCTATTCCCCTCATGTTTACGAAATAATACTTGGCTGCAAGCTTTACAGAATAAGGCAGAGACCTGAAAAATCCCGTATCGCCTGACAGATATGCCACAGGAGTCGTAAAGACAAAAGGCAGTCCGATTATCGCAATAAACATAAAGTAGAACGTTAAAAGGACAAACGGAACAGATATAAGTGTCGAAAACAGCATGATCATAAGAAGGCGGCCGACAAGATTTGAAGGTTTTATAGGCTTATCCGGAAGATGCTCAATTGCATAGTTGATTACTTCCTGGTCTTCATCCTTGATCGAAGCGATCTTCTCATTTCTGAAATTCCTGACATACAAAGCCATATAAATATAGGCAGCGGCAAGAAGTATCAGATAGCCTATGCAGAGCGAAATGATATAGATCATGTTGCCCTTTGAGATAGGAATTGCAGTCATCAGCGCATTATACTGGTCTGCATCGTACTCGGTCATGTTATAGACCTCTACTGCCCAGCTCTGGAGTGGCGTGAAATCAGTATCAGCAAACGGATTAAAGTGAATTGCCGCATTGAGTACCATCGTAAACAGATAAAGACACCTTACTCCCCACCTGCTTCCGACATTATCAATGTCAAAGATGTTTTTCAAAGTCGTTATAAACATCTGTTCACCTCAAAACTTACTATCGATATATTACGGGAAATACTGGATTTTTTAAAGTCACAACAGAAAAATGAACCAAAATTACTCAAAAAGTAATACTTGTGATACAATACCCTATTATTATTTTTAGAAGGTTGTATCACTATGATTGATTTCCATGTAATACCGGATCTGCTTTATGTAATTCCCGCAGAGAAGCATTCAGCACAGGATATCAGAAATATCTTAAGCGCTCATCCCGAAGTCAAATTCGTTTCTCTCGCAGCTGTTGACCTTATGGGCAACGATACTGACGAGAAGATCCCCCTTTATGACTTCATGGACAATATCGAGAATTTCCTCGACGGCAAGGCCGTACAAACCGACGGTTCTTCTGTAGTTCTCCCCGGAATCGCTACATTAAACGACGGTAAGGTTGACCTTATCCCTGACAGCAAGGTCATCTGGTACATTGACTATAACTACGAGCACCTGGATTTTGAGACAGGAAAGCCCATAGGAACATTGAGGATACCCTCTTTCCTTAAGCATAACAACGATTACGTCTGCTCGAGATCTATTCTCCGCAAGAGCACGGAATATTTCGAAAAGACTGTCCAAGAGCGTTTCTTAAACGATCCTGCTCTTTGTGCCGATTACGGTTTTACACCTGAAGAACTGGATCACATCACGACTATCACTGCCACAGAGCTTGAGTTCTGGGTAAATTCACCTGATGAGATCATCAGCACCGAGCAGCTCTCGATCTCCCAGGAACTTAAGGAATCTTACTGGAAGCGCACCAAGGGCGTCGTAAGAACAGCTTTAGAGCAGGTCATCCTTCTTCTCGATAACTACGGCTTCAATCCTGAGATGGGACACAAGGAAGTCGGCGGCGTTAAGGCTTCCCTTAATTCTTCCGGCCAGTTCCACTTCATCATGGAGCAGCTCGAAGTTGACTGGAAGTATTCTGATGCTCTCCAGGGCGCTGACTATGAGCTTATCGCAAGGATCCTCATCAAGGAGATCTTCAGACTTCACGGTCTTGACGTAAGCTTCAATGCAAAGCCCCTCCCCGGCGTTGCAGGTTCAGGCGAGCACACACATGTAAATGCTGTTGCTTTCCTTAAGTCCGGCAAGAAGATCAACCTCTTCGCACCCGAAGATACAAAGGCCGATTTCTTAAGCAGATTCGGCTGGGGCTGCCTTATGGGCATCATGAAGCACTACAGCAACGTTATCAATCCTTTCGTTTCTGCTACAACGGATGCTTTCGAGCGTTTGACACCCGGATTTGAGGCTCCTACTCATTCAGTAGCTTCCATCGGTAAGGACGTTCTTACTCCTTCAAGAAACAGATCAGTCCTCTTGGGACTTGTCAGAAGCGAAGATACAAAGTATGCAACAAGATTCGAACTTCGTGCTCCGAACCCTCATACAAATACATATCTCTGCCTCGCATCTGTATATCAGGCAATGCTCGACGGTATAGCTTATGCGATTGATTCAGGCAAGGATACAAAGGCTCTGGAAGCTGAATTCATCAAGCCTTACGGCCAGCCCAGTGATTATCTTGAGACTGACAGGCTCTATCGCTGCGAAGATGATATTTTCGAGGATATGGATTCCAACGAGAGAGACAGACTCTTCGGAACACCTGCTGCTACGGTTTTCGAATCCCTCTCCACACTTAAAGATCCTTCTGTAGCAGAGATCCTCTGCAGAGGCGGCGTATTCAACGAGCAGCTCATCAATTCCTACTATCAGGCAATGCTCGTACGTTGGGAGATGGAACTCATGGAAAAGATCATCCCTGCAAACCTCTCTCTTATCAGAAGCGTTGTAAGGTCCGATGACGGTTCCGTAAGCTACGATGAAAAGCTCTGGAGCGACATCGAAGACTTAAAGCTCCTTCTTGCAAAGGATACTGATATTCAGGATTCCATCTTCACAAGAGTCAAGGCCGCTGTTAAGTCCGGCGACTGGGAAAAGACATCCGAGTATCAGCGTGCAATGAAGAATGCCATGATCGAACTCAAAAACAAATACAAGACATACTGCGATAACCAGATCTGATCTAAAAAAAAATAATAAGCAACAAGGGGATGTCAAATAGACATTCCCTTTTATTATGTGTAATACGTTAAATTTATTCAGGCAAAGATCCATCCGATCAACAATTGGATCATATAGAAAAAGAACGGACCGTCACCCCATTTTGCCCAGTACAAAATGCCCAGCACGCCGATGACGATATGTAAGATTATGGCAATTACCATAAGCACCCTGCTGCTACCCTTCAGAAGTTTCTTCTGCCAAATACTGAAACCTATCATTCGGATCAAGATGAACACAAGTCCCCAGAAACCTGAGCCAAGCCTTAAAACTAACGGGTTTTCGAGTTGTCCATCCCAATTCTCATATTCGATTACATCCGGTCTGATAACACTTCTAAAGAAACTGGTTAAAACAAACACAAACAGTACAAGCAGTATCATGTCCAAAACGATCAGCATGATACTTACAGCTTTCTTCTTCATAAAAGAACCCCCCTTTAAATGCATTTAATTACTTTATATAAAGCTCAGGAGTTAGAAATGTTGCAAAAAAGTTGAAGGGCTGTCTCATATGAGACAGCCCTTCGTACCCGGTCGGGTTAATAATGAATCAGTAAGGTACTACTAATTAATCTTTCTTTGCAAAGAGCTTATAGATAAGAGCTGCTAATGCTGCACCGACGAAAGGTCCGACGATGAATACCCACAAAGAAGCGAGAGCGTCACCGCCTGCGAAGATTGCAGGACCGATTGAACGTGCAGGGTTAACTGATGTACCTGTAAGTCCGATGCCTAAAATGTGAACCATAACGAGAGCGAAACCGATTACAACGCCGCCGAATGAACCGTGACCGGCCTTGGAATCTGTAACGCCTAAGATTACGAGAACAAAGATGAATGTTAAGAGGATCTCAACAATAAGGCCTGCACCGAAATTGCCGTTAACACCTGCAAGACCATTTGATCCCAAACCGCCGGTCATATCCTTAACCTGGCCCATGGAGAAGATGATCTTAAGGCATGCAGCACCGCTGATGGCACCTAAGCACTGGGAAATAACATAGAAAATAAAATCACTTATACTCATTCTGCCTGAGATCAACACAGCTAAGGAAACAGCCGGGTTAATGTGGCAGCCGGAAACATTACCGACAGTATAAGCCATACCAACAATAACGAGACCAAAAGCAAAAGCCGTGAGAATATAGCCACAACCGTTAACTGAATCACAGCCAACAAGCATTGCAGTACCACATCCTACCAGTACGAGTGTGAATGTACCGATAAACTCGGCAATACATTTTTTGAACGAGTCCATATCAACACCTGCCTTTAATTATTTGAGCAGGTATTGGCCTGCCCTTAATTAATTATATACAAACTCTTCGTTATTAGATTTGATTATTACTTCATTTGTGTTACCGTTTGAAGACATTTCCACATGACCGATAACCTTTGATTCGATGTTGAAAGATGAAGCAATTTCAATGATCTTCGAAGCTACAGACTCATCAACGTAGAATTCGATTCTGTGACCGCAGTTGAATACCTGATAGAGTTCCTTCATGGGGATCTCGCCGGACTCATAGATAGCCTGGAAAAGCGGAGGCAGATCGAACATATTGTCCTTAACATATCTTACGCCTGTACCGAAATCGCGGCACTTAGCCTGTCCGCCGCCTGTGCAGTGGATGATGCCGTGAACGTTCTCTCTGTAAGAAGCGAGAACCTTTGAAATTACAGGAAGGAATGTTCTTGTAGGAGCAAGGATAGCCTCACCTACTGTTACGTCAGCGCCGGGGAGCTTATCATCAAGTCTGTACTTGCCGCAGTAAGCCTTGTCCTTGCCCAATGTATCAGAGAAAGATTCCTTGTAGTTTTCGAAATAATACTTATTAAGGAGCATGTGACGTGCAGCTGTAAGGCCGTTTGATGACATGCCTGAATTATACTTATCTTCGTAAGTAGCCTGACCGAAGGATGCAAGACCTACAATTACGTTGCCGGGCTTGATGTTAGCAGCGTTGATGACATCAGATTTCTTAGCTCTTGCAACCAAAGTTGAGTCAACGATAAGTGTTCTTACGAGATCGCCAACGTCAGCAGTCTCACCACCGCACATTGTGATGTTGATTCCCTGACCTGCAAGCTTTGCGATGATCTCATCGTAGCCTTCGATTACCTTTGCGATTGCCTTGCCGTCAACTCTGTGAGCGTTACGGCCGATAGTATTTGAGAGCATCAGGTTCTCAGTAACGCCGCAGCAAGCGAGGTCATCAGTATTCATTACGAGTGAATCCTGGGCAAGACCCTTGAACCAGTCGTAATTGCCTGTTTCTTTATACATGAGGTAAGCAACGGAGGATTTTGTTCCTGCGCCGTCAGCGTGGATAGCCGTGCAGTATTCGGGATCGCCTGCCAGGTCTTCGATAAGCTTGCAGAAAGCTCCCGGGAAAACGCCCTTGGACTGATTCTTAACAGCTGCCTTTACATCATCCTTTGTGGGTGAAACGCCTCTGGACAAATAAGATTCTGCTGACATTGCTTATATCCTCCATTAATAAGATGCTATGTTTACGTTTTCCGTGCAGACCGGTAAGCCGGGTTCTGTATGTGACGATCATCTATCTAGACGTAATATCTCTAATACGTTCAAGCCGTCTCCTAAGGCTCGCGGACCACGATATGCCTTTCCACGACGTTGCTCCGGATGGGGTTTACAAGGCCGGTATGTCTCCACACCGCCGGTGAGCTCTTACCTCGCCTTTTCATCCTTACCCTTGTGGGGCGGTTTCCTTTTCTGTTGCACTTTCCTTAAAGTTGCCTTCACCGGGAACTGCCCGGCACCCTGTCCTGTGGAGCCCGGACTTTCCTCATGCGCCGTACTTTCGTACTGTTGGCGCCCGCGATCGTCTCGGCCTGCCCGAAAAACATAGTTATTTTAATAATAAAATCACTTAAAGTATAGATGATACTTCGTTGTTATAATTCACAGTAATGTCAATTCCGGGGAACTTCTCCGAAAGCAGTTTTGCCATCTTCGGAAGATAAGCCTGTTCTGTTGCTGAGTGCCCTGCGATTATCGTGTTTACACCCATCTGCCCCAGGCCTACACATATGTGATGCTTGATCTCTCCGGAAATAACCGTATCGATACCGTTCTTAAGAATGGTATCAACTGAATCCTCGTCAAACGAACCTCCCTGGATAAAGACTTTGTTTACCTTATTCTGCGGATCGTTAATCGTGATTATGCCGCTGCACTTAAGGTCTGAAGCGACCTTTTTGCAATAGTCTTTCAAAGTAACAGGCTCTTCGGAACCAAGTTCATAGTAAACACCGCATACTGCTCCGTCCAAGTGCTTTGCATCTTTGGCACCTAAGAGTTCTGCGATAGCGAGGTTTCCGAATTCATCTGTAAGGTCGAGATTTGTATGGCAGCTGATAACAGAGATGCCGGAATTGATAAGCTCTACAAGAGTCCTTCCTACATAATCGTCCATTGTAAGGGCTTTGATGCCGCCGAAGATGATCGGGTGATGCGTAACGATCAGGTTAGCACCGCAGGCCTTAGCAGCCTGTATAGATTTACTCGTAAGATCCAAAGATACCAAAATCGCGGAAACAACCTTATCCCTGTTGCCTGCAATAAGGCCGACATTATCGTAGTCGAGTGCATTTTCCGGCGGAAAAACTTCATTTAAGAATTTCTCGATATCATTTACCTGCATTTCTTTTCCTCTCTTCTAAAGCTGCTTTAACCGTTGGGTTGCTCCTCTGCCTTATTTCAAAGATCTCGTCCAAGTGCTGATAGTAAGCTGCAACCTGGGGATCTCCGTTTTTGAATTTCTTAAGGAGCTTAGGGCCGTAGCAGGCTTCTTCGTCAGTAATAGTAGTACTTATCCCCTTAAAGACTACCCGCATACAATTATAGAATATATCCCTGTCATAACAAACACTCTCGTCCTCAAAGACAAAGCCTGCTTTGGCAAGATATTTTCTTACTATGTCATTGGATTTCTGGGGCTGGAGGACGAAAGTAACATTCTCAAGAACATGATAGCCGTTATCTTTAAGAGCCCTTGAGATGATATCGATTATATTAAGTCCGCCCATGCCTGCCATTACAACCGTATCGCCGGTCATAAGCGGCACGCCCTTAAGGCCGTCTGTCACATAGACTTCGGAACGATCTTCAAAACCTGCTTCGATAAGTGCATCTTCAGATCTTTGAGCCGGAGCCTTATGTATCTCGGTGCAGATTGCAAAATCAGCTAATTCTTCTTCAAGACATCTGATCGCGAGATACCCGTGATCAGAACCGACATCAATTATCCTTCCGGCATGATCATCCTGTCTGGCATATCTTACCTGACCTAAAACCATTGTCAGTCTTTCGGTAAGTTCCTGCATCAGAGTTCTCCAATCCTTTTCCTTAATGACAGCTTATAATCTGAAAGGCGGCTGAGCATACCATCGATCTTTTTCTTCTCGTCAGGACCTGCGTTTCCTCTAATAATGATAAGACGTTCTTCCTCGCGGTTGATGATCGATTCCCTGACCTTTAAAAGGAGCGCTAAATACATATCGCTCTTAACGTGAACATCTGCGCACTTATCGGCAGCTTCAACGGCTCTGAGCATTACATCTTCAGCAGGCATGCCGTTGATAGTAAGCCTGGAAAAATATCCGCTCATCTTCGCAAATAAAGTCTCATTCTTGCCGTCGAACATATTAAGGAAGATCTTAACGAGTTCTCTTAAGGTATCTCCCGAGAAATCATCAGGTCTTATAATGTCTGTCTTTTGAATTACCGCATTCTTGGAAAGCGCGCTTCCCAAAGATAACGCATATGCGAAAAGGTCGATTTCTTCTTTTGTGGCAGAATCGTTTACCTTCTTAAATACAGGCTGCTCAGTTACAACTTCAGAAGGTCCTTCCTGCGGAATATCTTCAAATTCTTCAGCACTGTTCCTGTGGCTGATATCTTCCCTTCTCTGGCGCTCTAAAGCTCTGGAATCCGCCTGTTCCTGCTTTCTGTCTTCAGCATTCTGGAACTTTATCATCTGGTTCATTACAGCCTGAGGTGCTGCACCTAAAAGCGGAGCAGCAACACCTGCCATTCTGCTCATCTTGATCTCGTCATTCATCCAGGAACCGTAGGTGCAGATATCCTTCTGGTATCTTCCCCTGTCGAGTTCGCCTGTCTCAGGATCCGTGTTATCGTTCTTTGCCCTTTCGAGCAGATAGTCTTCAACATAGAGAGCGTTCTTAACGACTTCTTTAAATTTCTCAGCGCCGTTAGTCTTAATAAATTCATCAGGGTCTTTTCCGTCAGGGACCTTTGCGATCCTGATGCGAATATTGATACCAGTGAGTTTTTTAAGATAGTCCATCATCATCTGGATGGCTCTTAAGGCAGCTTTCTGTCCAGCGTTATCAGCATCAAAGAAGAAGACTACTTCTTCAGCATATCTTGAGCAGAGCTTTAACTGGCTGTCAGTAAAAGAAGTACCAAGAGCTGCTACAGTATTCTTAAATCCTGCCGAATGCATGGCAATAGCATCCATGTAGCCTTCTACGACGATAAGCTGCTTGGACTGCTCTTTTCTTGCGAAGTTCATCGCATAGAGATGATTTTGCTTGTTATAAACGAGTGAATCAGGTGAATTGATATATTTGGGCTTTTCGTCACCCAAAGCTCTTCCGCCAAATGCGATTATTGTTCCAAATGAATCAAAGATCGGGAACATCAGTCTTCCGCGGAATAGATCATATGGCTTATTTGTTTTTTGAGACTTGGCAAAGATACCGGAATTTAAGAGTTCCTCGTCCTTATAACCCTTCTGCTTCAGATGGTCATATAAAGCTGACCAGTTCATCGGTGAATAGCCGATACCGAAATTATCCAAAGTCTGCTTTGTAAGGCCTCTTTTAGCGGCATAGTCCCTCGCGGGCTTACCGATATTCTCATCGTTAAAAGCCTTATAGTAGAACTTGGCAGCTTCTTTAAGGATGTCCTTAACGCGGTCCTTTTCTTCTTTCTGGATATTGTCTCCCGAATAACCTGTCTCAGGGATCTCAACACCATAAAGGCCGCCTAAATGCCTGATTGCTTCAGGATAGCTTAAATGCTCGATCTCCATTATGAAGCTTATTGCATTGCCGCCCTTGCCGCAGCCAAAGCACTTATAGATTCCCTTTGCGGGATTTACCGAGAAAGATGCAGTCTTCTCTGAATGAAAAGGACAAAGGCCCCAGAGATTGCCGCCCGAGCGCTTCAAGAGCACATAGCGGCCTACAACGGATTCTATATCCGCCCTGGTAAGTACTTCATCAATAACATTATCAGGTATCAGTCCCATATAAGCCTCTGTCTTTTAATTAAAAGGCCCGGTAAGTTCCGGGCCTGATAGTAAAGCCGAAAATTTAAGGAATTACTCTTCCTCTTTCTTTTCCTTCTTCTTACCAAAAAAGCTGACCTTTTCAGGATTCTCAGACTTCTTGACAGTTCCGTCGGGATTAAGCTGATCACGCTTAACAACTGACTGGATAGCACTCTTTGTGAAAGTAACAAGAGTATTAGCTGCAGAAGTTGAGATAGTTACCTGGTCGTCTTTGATGTTTGCAACGAAACCAACAAGACCGCCGATAGTTACAACTCTGTCGCCTACTGAGAGCTTGCTCATCTGCTCCTTTAATTCCTTATCCTTCTTACGCTGAGGTCTGATGAGGATAAAGTAGAAGATCGCAAACATTACGATGAGAACAGCAAAAGATGTAAGTGATCCCATCCAATCCTGTCCTGATAAACCCAGAGCTGTGTCCGTAAAATTGAACATTTATATTTCCTCCAAAAATTAATCACCAATATATTGGGCTATAACATCTGACATCGTGAAATAGCCTTTCTCTTTACCTGCCATGAACTTGGCAGCTGTAAGAGCACCCTTTGCGAAGACATCCCTTGTCTGAGCACTGTGGCTGATCGTAAGGATCTCTTCATCGCTGATGAACATTGCAGAATGCTCACCTACGATATTACCGCCTCTGATTGACTGAATACCGATCTCGTTCTTTGATCTTGCCTTGTTTACGCTGTGTCTGTCATAGACATACTCAACGTTCTCATCGATCTCTTCCTTGATACCGTTAGCGATCATGATAGCTGTACCGGAAGGAGCGTCGAGCTTTCTGTTATGATGAGCTTCAACGATCTCGATATCGAATTCGGGATAGAGGATTCTTGTTGCCTGCTTGCAGAGCTCTACCATCATGTTGATGCCAAGGCTCATGTTAGCTGACTTAAATACTGCAATAGTCTCAGATGCTTCAAGGATCGAAGATACTGTCTCATCTGAAAGAGCTGTTGTGCAGCAGATAAAAGGCTTTTTGCGGTTTAAAGCAAACTCAAGGATTGCAGGAACAGCCTTTGCATTGGAGAAATCGATAATTACATCAAAATCTTCAGTGCACTCGTTAAGGCTCGTGTATACGGGGAAATCATAAGAATCATTAGAAATGATGTCTCCGCCTGCTACGATCTTATAATCAGGGTTGTTGTTGCAAAGGCATGCAATTGCCTTGCCCATTCTTCCGCAACAACCGTTAAGGAAAATCTTTACCATCTTCTACTCCTTGAGATAAGAATCAAAGGTATTTCTTCATTGCAGATGTATCGTAAGTCTTGAGAACTTCGACAACCTTATCATGGTTAGAAGGAACCATGTCGCAAAGAGGAAGTCTGCAGGGACCTACGTTCCAGCCGAGGATGTTCATTGCTTCCTTTACAGGGATCGGGTTAACTTCACAGAACATAGCCTTAACAAGAGGAATGAACTTGATCTGTGCTTCCCTGGCAGCTTCAGTATTACCGTCGATATAATCGTGGATCATCTTGGATGTCTCACGGGGCTGGATGTTAGCGATAACTGAGATAACGCCCTTAGCGCCTAAAGATACCATAGGAACAGCAAGTCCGTCCTCACCGGAATACAGAGCATATCTGTCACCGCAGAGGCTGTAGATCTCAGGTACCTGACCGAAGTTGCACTCCTTAACGCCAACGATGTTATCGAAAACAGCAAGTCTCTTCAAAAGCTCAGGGCTGATATTGACGTTTGTTCTGGAAGGAACGTTATAAAGGATAATGGGAAGTTCCGGAACTGCAGCAGCGATCTTTGCATAGTGGCGGAAAAGTCCTTCCTGTGTGCACTTGTTGTAATAAGGTGTAACGAGCAAAGCAGCGTCAGCGCCGAGCTCATATGCCTTCTTGGTAAGCTCAACACCGAATGCAGTGTCATTAGAACCTGTTCCTGCGATTACGGGAACACGTCCTGCAACTGTTTCTACAGCGAACTTGATAGCTGCGATATGCTCTTCTTCAGTCATGGTAGCAGCTTCGCCGGTAGAACCGCAGATTACGATGGAATCGATGCCTTCTGCAATCTGGAATTCGATAAGCTTCTTGAGCTCGCCGAAATTGATTCCGCCATCTTTATAAAACGGAGTAACGATTGCTACAGCAGCACCAACAAATACAGGCTTGGACATATAAATGCCTCCCAATAAATTATTCGAAAAAAGTGGTTAAAATGCGTAAAAGCGCATTCTGACTAGTGGATTTTATCACCATATATTATAAATAGTCAATTTATATTTCTGGGGTGCACATATGTACTTCCACAGCGTACAATTCGGGCATTTTAACCGTCCTGAGGGTCGTTATCGAACGACATCGGATACTTGGTATGGTCAAAGTCCTCTATGAGTCTTTTGAACACTCCGTTTATGGCAGATTTATTGACCGCCTTTATTACAAAACTCATCCTGTACCTGCCTCTGAGTTCATAGATAACGCAAGGCATAGGTCCGTAAACTTCAAATTTATATCTTTTGTCCTGAAAACCCAGAAAGTCATTCAGGTATTTGGCAAGTTCATTGGCTCTCTTGATCAAGAGGTCTTCTTCAGGCAAAGACAGGACGATCTCGCCCAAAGCCTTATACGGCGGGAGATTAAGTTTCTGCCTGTACTCTATCTCCTGTTCGTAGAACGCCCTGTAATTCTGGGTGCAGGCAAACTGGAGCAAAGGCTGGTCGGGCCTATAGCTCTGAATAAAGACCTTTCCGGGTGTTTCTCCCCTGCCCGCTCTTCCCGCAGCCTGGGTTATCAGCTGGAAAGCTCTCTCGGAAGCTTTAAAAGAAGATGATGCGAGCATCAGATCGGCTCCCAGAACACCTACAACTGTTACATCAGGGAAATCCAGCCCCTTGGCGATCATCTGAGTTCCGATAAGTATCGAAGCTTCCTTTGCTGCAAACTTCTCTATTATCTCTTTATGCGCACCGGGAGTCATTGTAGAATCCTGGTCCATTCTCAATACCTTCTCGTGCGGGAAAACACTGTGAAGGAATTCTTCCAGCTGCTGTGTACCAAAACCTGCCTTTGTGAAGTGATTTCCGTTACAGAAAGAACACCTCGCTTCATAAGAAGGGATCGTATATCCGCAGTAGTGGCAGATAAGGCTCTGAGTGCCGTTGCGCCTGTTGTTATGAAGAGTCATAGCAACAGAACAGTTCTTGCAGGTTACGGGCTCACCGCAGTCTTCACAGACCAATGTCCTTGAAAAGCCTCTCCTGTTAAGTAAGAGGATCACCTGCTTATTCTGTGAAAAAGCAACTGACATAGCCTGTCTTAACGGCAACGACAGCATGTCGCCGCTGCCGAGCTTAACCTGTTCTTTCATATCAACAGGGATAATCTCAGGGAGCGTTGCCTCCTGCCTTGCTCTTGATTTAAGCTCCAAAAGCTTATATGCACCTGCATTTGCTGCATAAAAGCTCTCGACTGAAGGTGTGGCAGAACCTAAGACTACGCTCGCACCTGTTATCTTTGCTCTCATCCTTGCTATGTCTCTAGCAGAATATCTCGGATGTGATTCGGCCTTATAAGAACCGTCATGTTCCTCGTCAAGGATAATGAGTCTTAAGTTTACTGCCGGCGCGAAAACGCCGCTTCTCGGGCCAACGATAACTCTCGCTTTTCCGGTCCTTATGTTGTTCCACTGTTCATAGCGCTGCTTATCGGTAAGTCTGCTGTGGAGGACCGCAACACTGTCACCTAATCTTCCCTTGATCCAGTTAATCGTCTGAGGAGTAAGGGAGATTTCCGGAACCATGTAAACGACGCTTCCGCCCTCGCTTATTACCTTCTTGGCAATATTCAGATAAACCTCTGTCTTGCCGCTTCCGGTAATTCCGAATAAGAGATAAGTATTGTCTTTCTTTTCGTCGATGCCTTTTAAGATCTCACCGATCGCAGTCTCCTGCTCATCACTCAGATCATATTCTTCAGTGAACTTTCCTTCAGGAACTCCGCCTGCTACAGAGATCACAGGAATTTCGTTATCAGATGTCTCTTTAACGAGCCTTACAAGGCCTTTGTCTTCGAGAGCCTTCACCTGTGCAGCAGAACATGAGAGCGAAGACATGAGTTCTTTTCGCGTGCATTTACCGCGCTCCAAGAGATATTCCAGAATATTTATGTGGGCAACTGATCTTAATGTCTCGCTGTCTAATACTTCCTGTGCAGTTTCTTTGGATACAAGTTCAGCAAAAACTTCAACAGGGTTCTTGTGGTTAACAACACAGGAAGGAACCATAAGTTCCACAACGTCACCTTTTGTGCAGTTAAATCTTTCGCTGATCTTATCTATCAGGGCGATCTGGTCCCTGTTCAAAACAGGCAATGAAGAAATTACCGAAGCAATATCTTTGATAACTCCTTCATCACCTTCAAATGAATCAGTTATATCAACTACAACAGCACATCTTTCTGAGTCGCCTTTTCCGAAAGGTACATAAACCAATGATCCGCAATTTACATCAGACCGCATTTCTTCCGGAATGCGGTAAGTATATAAATTGTCAGTCTGTCTGACTGAGCCTCTAAGGATCACGCTGCAATACATGTAGTTATCCTCACAACAGGTCGAAAAGGTTTATCTGTGCGCTCTCGGGAAGATCGTCAAGTATACCGCCGTAATCAAGGAGTTTCTGAACAACAGACTGGCCTACGCCTGTCCTCTTCATAAACTCATCGCGGTTCTTGAATTCACCGTCTTTCCTTGCATTCTCGATATCGATACCGTTTGCTTCCGATACACCTGCAATAGCGCAGAACGGAGGTCTTATGAGCTTGTCGCCAGCTTTAGTAAACTTCTTGCCCATGGAATCTTTAAGAGTAATAGGCGCAAAGGTGATTCCTCTGGCATACATCTCCTCAATGAGCTCATAGAAATAATACTTAAGCTTGGTGTTAGGATCGCCCTTAGCATGCATCTCGTCAGCAAGCTCAATCCTTCTCTTTTTAACTCTTTCCGGACCATTGCACATCTGCTCGGCATCGAATAATCCTTCACCTCTGTGAGTAAAGAAAGAACAGTAATATTCTTCAGGATAGTAAACCTTAAACCATGCAACTCGTAGTGTTGAAATGGAATAAGCTGCAGCATGCGCCTTAGGGAACATGTACTTGATCTTCTGACAGGATTCGATATACCAGTCAGGAACACCGCATTTCTTCATCTCTTCAACATACTGAGGCCATTTTTCAACCTTGCCTGCTGCAACCTTACCTTTACGCACACCTTCCATAATGTCGAAAGCATCCTTATTGGGAAGTCCCCAATAGATAAGGCTCGTCATGATGGAGTCACGGCATCCGATAACTGAATTAAGGTCGCACGTACCGGCTCTGATAAGATCCTGTGCGTTGCCTGTCCATACGTCAGTACCATGTGAAAGACCCATGAGCTGGACAAGATCGTAGAATCTCGTAGGCTTTGTTTCCTTGATCATGCCGCGCGCCATGTTGGTGCCAAGCTCTGAAAGGCCCAAAGTAGCTGAACCTGCATCGGTAGCTTCCACAGGGAATCCCAAAGCATCTGTGCTTACAAGAAGGCTCATTACCTTCTCGTCAGGGATCGGAATATCAGTAATGTTAACGCCTGTAATATCACTTAACATTCTCAATACGGTAGGATCCGCGTGGCCTAAGATATCGAGTTTTAAGATCGTATCGTGCATTGCACGGAAGTCGAAGTGCGTAGTGATGATTCCGCAGTCGGTCTTGTTTGCCGGGAACTGGATAGGAGTAAATTCATAGATATCCATTTCCTTTGCAATAACGACGATACCGCCCGGATGCTGTGATGTGGTCCTCTTAACACCGATGATATCCCTTGCCATGAATGCCAGATGCGCCTGAGTAAAAGGCTCACCCTTTTCTTCACATATCTTGCGGCATACGCCATATGCGTTCTTATCCTGGTAAGCGCCGATCGTTCCGGCCTTAAACGTATGCGTTCCGCCGAAGAGCACGCCTACATACGCGTGAGCTCTAGGCTGGTATTCACCTGAGAAGTTAAGGTCGATATCAGGTTGCTTATCACCTTTGAATCCTAAGAATGTCTCGAAAGGAATATCCTGTCCGTCAGGTATCAGCTTTTCACCGCATTCAGGACAAACCTTGGGAGGCAGATCGTAACCTGAACCGTATTTACCGGTGTTATCAAACTCAGCATAGTTGCACTTGGGACATCTGTAATGCGGAGGCAGAGGGTTAACTTCGGAAATACCGCACATCGTAGCGGCAAATGAAGATCCGACAGAACCTCTGGAGCCTACAACGTAACCGTCGTTATTAGACTTCTTAACGAGTCTGTATGCGATATAGTACATGATCGCATAGCCGTTACCGATAATGGATTCAAGCTCTCTGTCGAGTCTTGCCTTGACAACTTCGTTGAGTACGCCGTTATGACGGTACATACGGTTTGCCTTTGTATATGCGATATCTCTTACATCCGAAGCTGCTCTAGCGATCTGAGGTGGATAAGATCCGTCCGGGAACGGCTTGATACCAAACTCAATAAGGTCTGCGATCTTATTCGTGTTGTCGACAACTACCTCCATCGCCTTTTCTTCACCGAGATACTTAAATTCTTCAAGCATCTCGTCAGTCGTTCTGAAGTAAAGGTCGCTCTGCATCTCAGCATCATCAAAGCCCATGCTCATCAGCATGTACTTTCTGTATCGGCCGTCTTCTTTATTAAGGAAGTGAGAGTCTGTTGTGGCACAGCACATCATTCCGTGGTCATCTGCTGTCTCAACCAGCAGTTCATTGATTACCTGTATGTCATCTTCGTTCATCGCGACCGGTCCGGTATCAGACTTTGCCGGATCCTGCCTTGAAAGGAATACATTATTGCAAAGAGGCTGGATCTCAACATAGTCGTAAAGATCAAGTATCTTCTGGAAAACAGAATCAGTCTTAAGGAATTCTCTTGTGGCCTTTCTGTCCTTGCCGAGTTTCTTATAAGTTGAGATTACATATCTGTAGATCTCACCACGCTCGCAGGCACCGCCGACAATAATACCGGACTTGAAATACTTCAAAAGGCTCTTAGGCGTTCTTGGTCTTCTCGAATAATAATGTATCTGTGATTCAGACACGATATGGTAAAGGTTATAAAGACCCATATTCGAGCGGACAAGATAGATTATGTGATACGTAGGAGCTTCAGAGAACGCTCCGTTCTTCTTCGTCGATTTGATCTTCTCAGGTGTAAGATGCCCGGAAGAATAGTTGATCGATAACGCATCCACGGTACCGGCATCCTTAAGGCACGAAACAAGCAACGAAGCTGATTTATAGCAAACTGTGAACATCTCATCGAATTCATCTTCTGAAGGCTTGAAAATAAAGTCAGCACCCTTAGCGGAAAGCAGTTCATCTACTGTTTTATATTCGTCCTTGTAAAAAGTCTCAAGTATATCTTCATCCGAAGTAGCAGGCATAAGGAACTTATGTCTGTAATATACGTGATCTTCAATATTTATTCCGTAACCGGCACGGCGCAAGAAAGCCAAAGTCGTGAATATATCCGGACCTGTGACATAAGAATCGCCGATGAATTCCAATAATTCACCCATGGCAAAATATGAGTCACAAGGTTCTCCTGTACCCGGATAGATGATATCTTCAAATTCGGCATGGAAATCTGCTACATGCTCGAATACCAGTTCAGACGGAATAACCTCATCACTGCCGTCAGCATACTCGCCGTTAATATCAAGGTCGATATTACAAGCTTCGCCTAAAGGTTCGTGGGGTTCTAACGGCTTAACGCTGATATTTTCATCAGTAAGTTCTTCAGGGATCTCATCCGGATTCCAAAGGGATTTGTCGATATCGTGAGATGCAAATTCCATTGCATCCTGGTCAGATTCACCCTCTTCTTCAGGCCTTACTGCTTTATAGCCTTTAAGCCTGAACTTTGATGCGCATACCGTCGTGAATGTATCTTTAAGTGCATCATCACCATTGCGCTTTATAACAATGGAAACAAAAGAACCTACAGACTTAGGCTTCTCAATAAAATTCAAGGAGGCATCATCATCAACATCAGATGGCTTGATCTTATCGTTCTTTACATCGTAAGGAAGGTTATAGAAAACCGTAGGTCCGTCATCAACCAGATAACCCTCACAGCCGAGGATACATTTGATCGGAGCTTCTCCCGTATCCTTACGCTTCTTGTTTATTCCTTTTGCAGCCTCAAAAACATGAGGGAATGCCTGTACGACTCCGTGGTCAGTTACGGCACACGCAGTGTGGCCGAACTGTGCAGCAAGCTTGATAAGATCAGCAGGTTCTGTCGTAGCATCACTCTCACTCATCTTGGTGTGAACGTGAAGTTCTACTCTCTTACGCTCTGCTTTATCTTTTCTCTTAGGCGGTTTTTCCGCACTGAAAAAACCTGATACTTTCAGCATCTTATCGCCTGTAAAGGAATCATTCTCAACATTTCCCTGAATACCGATAAATCCGCCTTTACCGTATTCTTTCTGGAAACTGTCAGCCTCTTCAGGTTTTAAGAATGCAATACAGGAAATACCGTCTGTGTCATCAAGGCACATGAATTTAACGATAACGCTCTTACCTGTCTTTGCGAGCTTAAAAGAATCATCATTAAATGAGATATCGCCTGCGATGTTAACGTCGAAACAACCGACAGTAAGACTGTCGATCTTCATGAAGGTAGCCTGCTTCTTTACACGGCCGTAAAGCTGGTTCTCGGCATTTTCCTTAGCCTTATAGAAAGACTGCTTGTCCTCCTGTTTGGCTTCTTTTCTTACCTGCTCAGCCTTGGCAGCCCAGGAATCCTTTCCTGCAGGTTTTGCATCAGGAGCCATATCTTTATCGGTCTTCTTTTTCCCTGTCCCTTTACCTGTCTTTTCTTCAACAGGCTCTTCTTCCGGAAATTCCATCCTGCCTTCTTCAATAGCCTTTAAGATATCATCTACAGGAGCTCCGTCACTTCCGGCAACTTCAGGATTGCAGTTTACGATCTCATAGTTAAAACCGACACGGTCTGCAACACAGATATTTATTGCATCACCTACCGACTCTTTGAGTTCCTTCTTCTCGGAATCACTTAACATTGAAGACCAACCGGACGGAATGTCGATATTTACCGTCTCATAATCGCCGCCAAAGCTTAAGTTGATAAAATCAACCATGTCACATACACCGCCAGAACTGTCACGGGCAATGTAATGCTTTATAAGACCTCTTAACTGTTCGTACAGATTAGGAAAATTATCCTGGTTAACACCTTTGAACGTGAAATTGACCTTTGTTCCGAAATCACGTTCAAGTTCTTCGACAAAAGCAACAAGGCATCTGTTATCTTTAATGGTCTCGATACCTTCAAGAATAAGATTGATGGATGCTTTAGCCTTGTAAATATCAACCTTAACTACAGTAAGGTCTACCAGATCTTTATATCTGTCATCGTCTACATTGAATAATTCAAGTAGCTTTACGCTTTTCTTCTCCAACTCTGATCACTTCCCTTACAAATTCGTCAACTGCCGCGGCTGCAGGAATCTTCCTGACCGGGACACCTTTTTCAAATAAAACAAATTCGTCGATGCCGCCGGCTAATCCGATATCGCATTCACGAGCCTCTCCCGGTCCGTTGACTACGCATCCCATGACTGCGACTTTAAGGTTATAGGGAAGTTTGGAGACTTTATCTTCTATCTGTCCTGCAAGTTCGATCAGAGGGACCTGAGTCCTTCCGCATGTGGGACAGGAAATAAAAGTAATACCGCCATCTCTTAAGTCAAGAGCTTTGAGGATCTGCTTTGCAGTGATAACTTCATCAACAGGATTTCCGGTAAGTGATACTCTGATGGTATCGCCTATGCCTTCTGCAAGAAGCGCTCCAATACCTACTGCAGACTTTATGGCACCTTCGCGAACGGTGCCTGCCTCAGTAACTCCGACATGCAAAGGATAATCACAGGACTTGGACAAGATCCTGTAAGTGTCGATAGTAAGCCTTGGTGAAGATGACTTGATGGAAATTACGATATCGTCAAAATCCTGGTCTTCAAGGAGCTTAACTGCGCCTAAAGCGCTCTCGGTCATTGCATCAGCATTTACTTCACCGTATTTGGCAAGAATATCCCTCGAGATCGAACCGGAATTAACACCGACTCTGATCGGGATATGGCGCTCCTTACACTTGTCAGCGACAAGCTTAACTTTGTCAGGTCCGCCGATATTTCCGGGATTGATCCTGATCTTCGCAGCACCGTTATCTGCAGCTGCGAGAGCAAGCCTGTAATCGAAATGGATATCAGCAACAACAGGGATCGGGGAATTTTTTGTGATCTCCTTAAGACTCTCTGCGGCCGCCATATCAGGGATGGCTACTCTGGTGATATCACAACCGTTATCAGCCAATTCCCTGATCTGAGCAAGAGTTGCCTTGGCATCCCTGGTATCAGTATTATTCATCGACTGGATCTTAACAGAAGATCCGCCGCCGACTTCAACATTACCGATTAAGACTTTCTTAGTCATAAAAGCACGCTCCAATCGATCAGTAACCGAAAATGATCCTTAGAATATCCGAGACGAAGGCAAAAATCAGAAGCAGTACAATGAAGATGAATCCTACCACTGTAAGCCTTGCTTCTGCCTTATCAGACAACTTGCGCCCGATGACCATCTCGACGACGATAAACACGATCTGAATACCGTCGAGACCCGGTATCGGAAGAAGGTTCGAGAATGCCAGTGCAATTGAAATAACGGCACTAAGCATAATGAGAACATAGGCCTTATCAGCAAAGGTATCCTGCTCATCCGCTACCACGTCATTGACCATAGTTGTGATTCCTATGGGACCTGATACCAAATTATAAGCTTTTACCTTTCCGGCGATAATATCTTTTACGCCTCTAATGCTGATATTCATGATCGAAGCCGGCATTTTGGCCGCATAACCTAACGCGAGGAAAAATCTGCCGGCAGTATTGACCTTATAATTAAGTAAAGTGATACCTCTGGAATTAACGGTATCAACATATTTGAGGACGAGCTCATCTTCATGTTCAACACCGTCTCTGACATAAGTAACGATTACCGAAGGATCAGTGATCTCATATAAATAATCTTCTATATCTGCGTCATCTACAGATTTGCCGTTGATACGGGTAACATAATCTCCGGGCTTAAGAATCGGATTATTGTTATTCTGTTCTTCACTGACAGAATATACTCTCCAGCCCTCATAGTCGTTATTCGGCAACTTATTATCTACTACGATCAGAAGCATTGGCCTTGCTCTTATGACAGGCTCTAATGTGACTGTATAATTCTTGCCGCTCTCTTTGGATTTGATAGTTACATCAAGGTTTTTTGAAGGATCAGCAGAATCGAGCTCGAAAATAAGGTCAAAAGACGTATAAACATTAACGCCGTTGATAGCCTTGATAGTATCGCCGTCGCCTACCATCTCAGTATATGCTGCGAGCTGGGAACCCTTTTCGGGCTTAATGATATGAGTGCTGGTAAACCCTGTAGTCCAGAACATAATAAGAAAGATCAGGATTCCTAAAACAAGGTTCATCACAGGACCCGCAAGAGCAACTATGAGCCTTTTTATTCTGGGTTGGTTAATAAGAAGATCCGAATCTTTGCTCTCTACAGCCTTGCCTTCTTCGTCTATCTCGGTAAATCTTACATAAGCACCGACAGGGATCATTCTGAGAGCAAAATCAACATCCTTATGCTTCCACTTAAGGAGCTTCGGGCCTACAAAAATAGATACTTCAAAGACTTTGATCTTAAGAAGCCTTGCCATCCAATAATGTCCGAGCTCGTGTAAGGTCGCGAGCACTCCCAGCATTATCAAAACAAAAATTATACTTGCAACAATATTCATTAGTCTTTCTTTCCGTCAATTATCTCATCGGCATAGATCCTGGCATCACAGTCTGCCTGCTCGATGGTTTCTATAGTAAGAGGTGAATCCTTAATGACGGGATCCATCTTTTCAACAGTTTCAAAAACAGTTCTCTCGATGTCCAGGAACTTTATCTTTCCCTTAAGATAGCTCCATACGGCAGATTCGTTTGCAGCATTCATAACCGTAGGATAAAGTCCGCCCTTATCACCGGTCTCGTAAGCAAGCTTAACTAGCCTGAAAACTTCAGTGTCACAAGGCTCAAAAGTAAGATTATTCATGCCGGTCGCGAAAGGATCGAACTCAGTTACGATCGAAGGGCCCCTTTCTGGATAGTAAAGAGCAACTTCGATAGGAAGAACCATGGAGGGCTTTCCCATCTGGGCCAAAACAGAACCGTCCTTAAGCCTTATCATGGAATGGATAATGCTCTGCGGATGGACTACAACATCGATCTTCGAGCAAGCGATACCGTAAAGATGGTGTGCCTCAATGATCTCAAGGCCCTTATTCATCATGGTTGCCGAATCAATGGTGATCTTGCCGCCCATATTCCATGTCGGATGATGAAGAGCATCTTCCAAAGTAACATTTTCAAGGTCTTCCCTCTTCATTCCTCTGAAAGGTCCGCCTGAAGCAGTAATGAGGATCCTGTCCAAGTCAGCCCTCTTTTCGCCCTTAAGACACTGCCAGATAGCTGAATGCTCGCTGTCGATAGGAAGCATCGCAACGCCCATTTTCTTTATCAAAGGCATAATGATGTCGCCGCCTGCAACAAGTGTTTCCTTGTTTGCAAGAGCAATGTCTTTTCCTTTTAAGACTGCGTGATAAACAGGCTCTAGACCTGCAAAACCGACGATCGCGCCTACGATAGTGTCGATGGAATCCAAAGTGGCGATAGTGATATTGCCTTCTTTTCCTGTAAGGACTTCAGTATCAATGTTTGATGTTTTAAGCCTCTCGGAAAGCTCTAACGCTTTTTTCTCATTTACGACCGAACATACCTTAGGTCTGAATTCTTCGATCTGGCCATAAAGAGTATCTATGTCGCTGTCGCAGGAAAGCGCTTCAACAGTAAAATCAGAAGGCGCTTTTCTCGCTACTTCAAGGGTCTGTTTTCCGATAGAACCGGTTGAACCCAATATTGACAGTTTTCGCATTTTAAATCTCCCAAATTCCCTTAAACTTAAGATCCGTTCCTATCAGTACAGGTTGTTCGCAAATAAAGCCAGAAGAAGTGCCACAGGAAGCGTAAAGAATGTACTGTCGAACCTGTCTAACATTCCGCCGTGGCCCGGGAACAGATTGCTGAAATCCTTTATTCCCGTCCTTCTCTTTATTACCGAGCAGAACCAGTCTCCGAGCTGGGACATTACAGAGATCAAAAGTCCCAGGAAGAACGTAAGGACCGCATAAGGAACGATACCTATAGCGATCTCATCAATTCTATAAATAACGAGGCAGCAATATACCGTTACGCAGATGGCACAGAATATAGAACCACCGATACAGCCTTCCCATGTCTTCTTGGGCGAGATATGAGGCACGATCTTGTGCTTGCCCAAAGTGACACCGGTAAAGTAAGCAAAAGTATCAGTTCCCCAGGGTGCGAAAAGGCCTATAACCATGTAATACCAGCCATGGGGAACAAAAAGAAGTCCGCTTACAAGGCAGAACAAAGGGAATGAAATATAAAATATCATTCCGCCTGTAAAGATGCCGTTTAAGAAGGACTTTTCATCATCAGGTCTTACCAGAGGCAGATTGATACCGCACGATACACAGTACATGCATACGACGATAAGGTATAAAGCCATTGTATTTTCGACTTTGAGATCGAATAAAAGACCGCAGATGACAACTAAAGTTGCAAGGCTCATACCGATTATAAGGAGCAGTCTCGAAGGATGGTATCCGCCGTGCTTAAGAGCCTTATACATCTCGATACAGGCGAAAACACCGATAGCTACAGCCATTGCCACACCGGTAATCGGAAAAAACAATGCCGGCACAAAAAGTGACAGCACGATTACCGTGAAAATAATGCCTGTAATAACTCTCTGTCTCAAATTAAGCCTTACTGTCTTTCTTTGACAGGCCGCCGAAACGTCTGTCTCTGCCTGCAAAATCTCTGAATGCCTGTGTCAGGTCATCGTAACCGAAGTCAGGCCACAATGTATCAGAGACCCAGAATTCCGAATATGCACTTTCCCACAAGAGGAAATTGGATAATCTCATCTCGCCGCTGGGCCTTATTATAAGCTCCGGATCAGGAACATCCGGAAGATACATATTATCTGAGATCATCTGTTCTGTAATATCATCAGGATCCAAAGATCCGTCCTTTACTTTCTCAGCAAGCTTACGGAAAGAAGATACGATCTCTCTTCTTCCGCCATAGTTTAATGCGACGATAAGCTGCATGTTGGGACGGTCTTTTGACCTCTCTTCTGCTGTCTTACATACTTCCCTAACCTTTTCAGGGAGCTCGGAATCATCACCAGTAAATCTTACTCTGATTCCTTCTTCTGCAAGTTCAGCATCGTACTTGTCGAAAAGCTCGACAAAGAGCTTCATCAAAAAATCAACTTCGGGCTGGGGTCTTGACCAGTTCTCAGTTGAAAAAGCATAGACTGTAAGATACTTAACTCCGTATCTTACGCAGTTTCTGCAGAGTTCTTTAAGGTTCTCCGCACCGACCTTGTGTCCGGCAGATCTCGGAAGATGTCTTTGTGTAGCCCATCTTCCGTTGCCGTCCATTATTACACCCAAAGATACGGGGACCTTAAGGTCTCCCGTATCATAAGTCTTTTCCTGTTTGTTACCAAATAAGGCCATCAGATCTCCATCAATTCCTTATTCTTTGCTTCGCAGACCTTGTCTACTTCAGCAGTGAACTTATCTGTGATCTTCTGGATCTTTTCTTCGAATTCCTTAAGAAGGTCATCTGTAAGTTCCTTCTTCTTGTTTGCAGCACGCATCTTATCGATAGCGTCACGGCGGTTATTACGTACAACTACCTTTGTCTCGTCGCCGTAAACCTTAACCTGCTTTACGAGGTCCTTACGTCTTTCCTCAGTAAGCATAGGGAAAACGAGTCTGATCATCTTACCGTCATTTGTAGGATTGATGCCGAGATCGGAAGCCTGGATAGCATGCTCGATTTCCTTAAGCATCTTCGGATCCCAAGGTGACAATGTGATCATACGTGCTTCAGGAACCTGAATATTAGCTACAGCATTAAGCGGAGACATTGCACCGTAATACTCTACCTGGATCTTATCCAAAACGTGCGGATTAGCACGTCCTGCACGGATCGTGTTGAGGTTCTCCTGAAGGTTATCGATGCACTTCTGCATTTTTGCTTCGATATCATCGTAATCTTTCTTTGTGATCTCGATCATAGCCATAATTCAAGCCTCCTATTATATAAATTTATTCTTTTACAACGAGTGTTCCGAGGTTTTCGCCCTTTACGATCCTGACGATGTTCTCGGGATCTTCCATAGAGAAAACAAGCATCTTGGTACGGTTATCACGGCAGTGAGCTGCAGCTGTGGCATCCATTACCTTGAGGTCATTCTTAAGGACTTCATCGTAAGTAACCTTCTCGTACTTAACAGCATCAGGGAACTTCTTAGGATCCTTGTCATATACACCGTCAACCATTGTAGCCTTAAGCAATACGTCAGCACCGATCTCAGTAGCTCTTAAAGCAGCACCTGAATCTGTTGAGAAATAAGGGTTACCGGTTCCGCATGCGAAGATTACGATACGGCCCTTCTCCAAGTGTCTTACAGCTCTCTTTCTGATATAAGGCTCTGCCATCTGTCTTACTTCGATTGCAGACAGGACTCTCGTAACTGCACCAAGCTGCTCCAAAGCGTCAGAAAGAGCGAGTGAGTTCATAAGAGTTGCAAGCATTCCCATGTGGTCTGCAGTAACTCTGTCCATCTGCTCAGAAGATCTTCCTCTCCAGAAGTTACCGCCGCCAACGACTACGGCAACCTGTACGCCGAGATCAGAAACGGCTTTGATGCTTGAAGAGATTTCTTTAAGAACATCGTCGTTGATACCCATCTTGGCATCGCCTGCCAAAGCCTCACCGGATATCTTCAAAAGAATACGCTTATACTTTGTATCACCCATAAAGGTATTTACCTCCGCGAAAATATCTTTCAATAGATTTTATCAATAATTTGTCCCAAGGTGAACCTTTATATTAATAAATATAGGCACAACCGCAAAATCGCCTTACGATGACCATTAAACTTTTCGAAAACAGGCCAAAAGAAAAACCCGCACCTTATAAAGTGCGGGGTTATTAGCTGATTTAATATCAGACAGTCTATTAGAGACCAGCCTGCTTTCTAACTTCTTCTGCGAAGTCATCAACCTTCTTCTCGATACCTTCGCCAAGACCGAAACGTGTGAAACGTACAACGGAAACGTTAGCGCCGATAGCCTTGATGGACTGGTCGATGTACTGAGAGATTGTGAGGTCATCATCTCTGAAGAACTCCTGATCAACGAGGCAGTTGAGCTTGTAGAAGTTCTTGATCTGGCCGGGAACGATTCTGTCCATGATGATCTTCTCAGGCTTACCCTCTTCGAGAGCCTTGTTCTTGATGATGTCAACTTCCTTGTCGAGCTCTGCCTGAGGTACTTCATCCTCTGTAACCCAGTTAGGTCTCATGGATGCAACCTGCATGCCGATGTTCTTAGCGAAATCAGCGAACTCAGGCTTGTTGATAACAGAATCATCATCTGTTGTAACCTCAACGAAAACGCCTACCTTACCACCCATGTGGATGTAAGAAGCAACAGCACCGTTGCCCTCTACCTCATAGATAACGAATCTTCTGATTGATGTGTTCTCACCGATATCAGCGATAGCTTCCTTCTGGAAGATCTCAACTGTCTTGGACTCGTCATTATAAAGGGGCTGAGCCATGAGCTCTTCGATGTTTGCAGGCTTCTTTGTAAGGATGTGTGTAGCAACAGCGTCAGTGAAAGCCTTGAACTTATCTGTATTTGCAGCGAAGTCAGTCTCGATGTTGATCTCTACGAGAACACCGGACTTCTTGTCATCTGCGATCTTGGAAACAACTGCACCCTCTGCAGCGATTCTGGCAGACTTCTTCTCAGCCTTAGCCATACCCTTCTCACGAAGCCAAGCCTTAGCCTTCTCGATATCACCTTCGCACTCGATAAGTGCCTTCTTGCAGTCCATGATGCCGCAATCTGTGAGCTCACGGAGTTCTTTTACCTGTTGTGCTGTAACTGCCATATATATTCTCCTTTGCGATTTTAGTTAAGATTTGAATTAAGACTCAGAAGCGATCTCTTCGATGGACTTCTCGCCTGCTTCCTCAGCAGCCTGCTCTTCAGCAACTTCTGCTGTAGCTGCCTTAGCCTCAGCGGAATCAAGATCCATACCCTCAGATGTAGCATCCTCACCCTGATGAGCTTCGATAACAGCGTCAGCCATCTTAGCTGTGATGAGCTTAACTGCACGGATAGCGTCGTCGTTACCAGGGATAACGTAATCAACTTCGTCAGGATCACAGTTTGTATCAACGATAGCGATGATCGGGATACCAAGTCTCTTAGCTTCTGCTACTGCGTTGTGCTCCTTCTTTGTGTCAACGATGAAAAGAGCTGCAGGGAGCTTAACCATGCCTACGATACCGCCAAGGTTCTGATCGAGCTTTGTCATCTCGAGCTTAAGCTTAGCAACTTCCTTCTTTGTTCTGAGGTCGAAAGAACCGTCAGCTTCCATTCTGCGGAGTTCTTCGAGTCTTGCAACTCTCTTCTTGATTGTTACGAAGTTTGTGAGAGTACCACCAAGCCAACGATAGTTAACATAGAACTGTCCGCAACGCTGAGCTTCTTCCTTGATGGAATCCTGAGCCTGCTTCTTTGTACCTACGAAAAGGATATCACCCTTCTCAGCGAGCTCGCGCATAGCGTCATAGGCCTCGTCGACCTTCTTGACTGTCTTCTGCAAATCGATGATGTGGATTGAGTTACGCTCCGTGAAGATGTACTCATTCATCTTAGGGTTCCAACGACGAGTCTGGTGACCGAAGTGTACACCTGCTTCAAGAAGCTGCTTCATTAAAATAACTGGCATAAAATAAATCCTCCTGTTTTCTTCCGCATACACCAAGTAATATTCAGCTCAAAATGGCCACAGTCGGAGTGTATGCGTGATTTTTATGCGGGAGTATTATAGCGAAAAGCCCCTGCAAGTGCAAGGGCTAAATCTATTATAATTATATATAGCAATATTACTTTCTCTGATAGTGTCTTACCGTGAATTCAACGCCTTTTTCGCTCATCACGGGCGGCTCTTCCTCAACAAGCTCCCAATTAGGATCTTCGTCAAGATTCGGGAACCAGCAGTCAGCTTCAAATTCAGCCTTGATGCTCGTGATTATTGCCTTGTCGCAAAGCTCGATAAGAGAGTTATAGAGCGATGCGCCGCCGATCAGATAGACTTCATCAGCAGTAAGTGCAAGGAAATCTTCAAGCTCTGATACGGAATGAAGCACCATAGCGCCTTCCTTCTCGTATTCAAAACTCCTGGACATAATGATGTTCACTCTGTTCGGCAGAAGTCTCTGTCCGGGGAACGTCTCAAGAGTCTTTCTTCCGTAAACGACAGTGTGGCCTGCCGTATATTTCTTGAAAACGCCCTTCTGGTCTTCAGGCAATGAAATAAGGAGTTTGCCC
Organism: Ruminococcaceae bacterium R-25; assembly: GCA_003149065.1. Classification (NCBI taxonomy): domain Bacteria; kingdom Bacillati; phylum Bacillota; class Clostridia; order Eubacteriales; family Oscillospiraceae; species Ruminococcaceae bacterium R-25. Next base: position 584,377 of record QGFZ01000001.1, on the reverse strand, counting down.
TGGTTTCCGATTGCCCAGTTCTTGTCTACTGCTGAAATTGCGATCATGTCTGTTACCCCTCAAATATCTTAGTAAAATATCCTGATTGTGAAATAGGTTCGCCTGCTTCCAAAAGGTGTCTTGAATCAGCGAAAGTCTGTACTCTGAAGCTTGCTTCGCCTTCGATCCTTTCTTCTGAACCAAGAACGGTAATAGATGTCGGAGCCATCATCATTCCCTGCCAGATAACCGGAGCTGCAACACCTATAAGATGGCTCATTATAAGCGCCGTAACGCCGAAGTGACAGAAGAAAACGATATTGTCGTCATTATGCTCTATTACGTCATAAAAGCCCTTGTCGTTTCTCTTATAGCCATGCTTTTCGAGAAGCTCGTCAAATCCTTTAAACACCTCCAGAGCGTGCTCTTTGATGTTTCCTGACTTCATTATATCAGTCTCGTACCACTGATCCTTATCGTGGAAGTCATCGCGGTAGTTAAAGTCTCTGGGATAAAAGTCCCAGCAGATAGTCCATTCATTTACCTGCTCATCCCAGATCCTGTAATAGAATTCCTTGAGCCAATCACAGGTAATGGCTTCTCTTCTGGTCTCTTTTAAAGATACGGAGCAGGTATCCTTGGCTCTGCCCAAAGGCGAACAGTATATCTGCTTGATGTCCCATTTGGCTACGCGCTTTGCGAGGATCTCTGCTTCGCGCCAGCCCTTTTCAGTTAAGGAATCCTTCTCGTAATCAGGATCCCCGTGTCTTATAAAGATTAGCTTCATTCAGTATTAATTCCGTTCTGATCAGACTGCTACAGGAATTCCCTTGATCTTGGGGCCTGCTTCGTAGCCTTCGAGTCTGATGTTATCTGTTGTGAACTGATAGAAATCAGTGATGCCTTCATCAAGAACGAGCTTCGGAGCAGGATACTTGGGTCTCTCGATGAGCTCTTTAACGATATCAACATGTCTGTCATAGATGTGAGCGTCAGCGATAACATGAACGAACTCACCTACTTCAAGGCCTGAGCATCTAGCCATGAGATGAACAAGAACTGCGTACTGGCATACGTTCCAGGCATTTGCAACGAGCATGTCGTTACTTCTCTGGTTCAAAATAGCATTGAGCTTATTACCGGTAACGTTGAATGTCATAGAATAAGCGCAGGGATAAAGGTGCATCTCATTAAGATCCTGATGCACATAGATATTCGTCATTATTCTTCTTGATGAAGGATTATTCTTAAGATCGTAGAGGACACGGTCTACCTGGTCGAACTCGCCTTCCTTATACTTATGCTTTACGCCAAGCTGATATCCGTAAGCTTTACCGATAGAACCTGTCTCATCAGCCCATGAATCCCAGATATGGGAATTAAGATCGTTTACATTATTGGATTTCTTCTGCCAGATCCACAAAAGCTCATCTACAGCTGCCTTGAAGTTGATCCAGCGCTGTGTGAACATCGGGAATTCCTCAGCAAGATCGTAGCGGTTTACGATACAAAAAGCCTTATATGTATATGCCGGAGCTCCGTCATCAGCCCAGTGAGGCCTTACCTTATCGTTGATCGTTGAATAGCCTGAATTAAGTATCGTTCTAATGTTCTCATCGAAAATATCATCTGCTCGACTCATGGAATCCACCGCCTTTAATTTGATTATTTGATTATAACATTATGTGCTGAATTCAAAATGAACAAAAAAAGACCTTCGCACTTGGTACGAAGGTCATTTTTGAGTTATGGTCGGAGTGACGGGACTTGAACCCACGACCTCTTGCTCCCTAAGCAAGCACTCTAGCCACCTGAGCTACACCCCGATGATCAAACCCTGTTAGAAAAATTTTGGTCGGAGTGGCGGGACTTGAACCCACGGCCTCCTGCTCCCGAAGCAGGCACTCTACCACCTGAGCCACACCCCGATGGAGTATTCCTCTAACAAGCCTATAAATCTTATAACAACGGAATAAATTATGCAAGACATAATTTCGATTAAGAAAAAATATATTTTTAAAACCCACAAAAGCCTTAAAAATCTACATCAGAAATAATAAAGGCTGCCACTTTACGTGACAGCCTTTAAAGTAATCTGATGAATAATTACTCTTCTGTTGTCTCAGGAGCTTCAGCAGCTTCTTCCTCAGGCATTTCAGGATCGATAGGAGCAACTTCCTTGATGGAGATAGAGATTCTTCTCTCCTCGGGTTCGATCTTGATGACCTTAGCCTGAACAACCTGACCAATTGAAAGAGCATCCTCAGGCTTCTCAAGTCTTCTGGAAGAGATCTGTGAAACATGGCAGAGTGCGTCGAGATCGGGCTCAAGCTGAACGAAAGCACCGAACTTTGTGAGACGTACAACAGTACCCTGAACTACGCAGCCAACAGGCATTCTCTCTTCGATTGCATAGTAAGGATCATCCTCAAGTCTCTTGTAGCCCAATGAGATCTTCTTTGTTTCTTTATCGAAAGACTTAACGTAAACGTCAACTTCTTCGCCAACCTTCAAAACGTCAGCAGGCTTAGCGTTGCGGCTCCATGAGAGCTCGGAAACGTGAACGAGTCCGTCAACACCACCGATATCTATGAAAGCACCGAAATCAACGAGGCTTCTGACAACACCTTTGTAGTGCTTACCTTCCTCGATGTTATCCCAGATCTCAGCGCTCTTCTTGCGGCGCTCTTCGGAAACGATAACTCTATGGCTTCCGGAGATTCTGAGACGGCCCTTCTCTGTATCGAACTTAGTTACGAGTACATCGAGAGTCTGACCAACATAGGACTCCAAGTCCTTAACTTCGCCGGTCTTGATCTGTGTTCTGTGGATATAGATATCAACGCCCTTGTAAGAACCGATAACGCCGTCCTTAACAGTACGTGTGATCTTAACAGTAATAGGAGTCTTGTTCTTATAAGCTTCCTCGATCTCAGCTCTGCCCTTTTCAGACTCTACATCATTCTTGGAAAGGATAATTTCTTTGCCCTGATCTGAATTCTTGATGCTTCTGACCTTAACGGTAACTTCAACGTGCTCGGCAATTGCCTTGTCAAGATCGAATTCAGGATCCGAATCAAACTCCTTACGTGAAATTCTTCCTTCGGACTTGTCGTGTACGTCTACGTATACATAGTCGTCGTCAGCAGATGTAATCGTGCCCTTAACAACAGCACCTCTTCTTACCTGCGCAATTAAATCGACAGCATTGGCAAACTCTGTGTCAAAGCCCTGATTTGTGATCTTCTCTTCTTCGTTCATTTGTTGAACAACCTCCAAAATAATAGCTTCCGGTGTAGATGCACCCGCTGTGATCCCGACTTTATCCGCAGGAAGTATCTTCTCTTGCGAGATGAGCTCCCTTACTTCAGTGCCTGAATTCACAAGGAATGTTCTTGCACAACGACCTTTGCAGATTTCCAAAAGCTTAGTGGTGTTCGAACTGTGAGCAGATCCGATGACTATCATCGTGTCTGATATCTCAGAGAGCGAAGCGGCTTCCTTTTGCCTACTTTCAGTCGTAATACATATTGTATCAAAAACATTATATTTTTCAATTTTATTTTTAACAATTTGGCATATTTTTTTAAAAGTATCGTTTGAGAACGTGGTTTGGGATATCAAAATGGCGCTTTCAAGCGGAAAATCAATGGTCTCAAGATCCTCCGGAGCCTTGATAACAGCGCATTTGACACCATATCCTTCTGCTTCTCCCAATATGCCCGTAACCTCAGGATGACCTTTGGTTCCGGCAATGATTATGTTCATTCCCTTTGCGGCATTTTCCCTTACTATCTTATGGATCTTCGAAACGAAGGGGCATGTCATGTCCCTTATCTCGCAATTTTTAGACTTCAAGATCCTTATTTCATCAGGAGTTACGCCGTGTGCTCTGACAATTACGACAGAACCTTCAGGACAGTCTTCTGCCTTATCACAGATAATAAAACCGCCCTTTACAAGTTCATCTACAACATATTTGTTGTGAACTATCTCGCCAAGCATTACCAGCGTCTGTCCATCAGAACGCGAAGCGACTGCATCCTGTGCAGCCGTTACGGCATTCTTGACACCAAAACAAAAACCTGATGACTTAGCGACAGTAACTATCATTTATCTTCTTCGTCCAAATGGCTTAAGAGGAAATCTCTCGTGCCGTCAATATCGTATTTGCCTGTATCGATAACGATTGCCTCAGGAACCTGTACAAGAGGTGAAGTTGCTCTGGAAGAATCCTGCGCATCCCTGTATTTAATGTCTCTTAAGACTTCTTCGTAATTCTGTGAGTGATCGCCTGCTGCTTCCAGTTCAGCTAATCTTCTCTTGGCTCTTACTTCAGGAGCACATACTACAAAAAACTTATATTTTGCATCGGGAAGAACTACAGATGCGATGTCTCTGCCGTCGAGTACGAATGTCTGGTTCTTGGCGATCTCCCTTTGGAGAGCAACCATTGCTGTTCTTACAACGGGATGAGCTGAGATATCTGATGCCGCGATAGAAGTCTGGGGTGTTCTTAATTCGCCTGTTACGTCTTCGCCGTCAAGGATCATGTGCTGAACGCCGTCTACGAACTTTACTTCGATCTTTATTTCATCCATCATCTGCTTAACCTGGTCAGGATCTTTAGCATTGATGCCTTTTTTAATAGAAGCAACTGCACATGTTCTGTACATTGCGCCTGTATCGAGATACATGATGCCCAATGCCTTGGAAACGCCTTTTGCGAGCGTGCTCTTGCCTGATCCTGAAGGTCCGTCAATTGCGATCTGATAAATGCCCATAACTTATCTCCTTTATAAAATATCTCCGTCTTCTGTTTTTCTGTCTCTTCCAGTCTCGTAAACACGGTACTGCGACCACAATGTTTCCAATGATTCCAAAGAAGATTGGATGTGTTCTTTTCTATGCATTCCGAGCGATACCAGGAGCGCATTTATAAGTGACAAAGGTGCTGTCAGTGAATCCACGAAGGATGCCATTGAAGATTTAGCGAAAAGCTTGATATCGGCATATTCTGTCATTGCAGTATCGTCTTTATCTGTAATGGCAATGATGGTCGCCCCCTTCTTTTTCGCGTAACCCATTGAGTTTATTGTTCTTGCTGAATATCTGGGGAAAGAGATTCCGATCATGACATCGCCTTCTCCGATCGGCATGATCTGCTCGAAAAGTTCGTTCGTGCATGTGCTTCGTACAAGAACTACATCATCGAAAAGAAGCGTCATATAAAAGTGCATAAATTCAGACAAAGGTGCCGATGCCCTGATACCCATGATGTAGATCTTGCGGGCCTTTAAGATCGATCGGACAGCGTTGTCGAATTCCTTTTCGTCAATGGAATTAAGTGAATCCCTTAAGTTTGCGATGTCCTGATTAACAACGGATCTTAAAGCTTCACTGTCGCTTTCAAACTTCTCGGTAAGACCGAGTCTTTGAACTGATGTAAGTTTCGATTTAAGGTCTTCCTGCAAAGCTCTCTGGAATTCAGGATATCCTTCAAATCCGAGTTCTGTAGTAAATCTGACAACTGTTGATTCAGATACGCCTACTTCATCGCCTAATTTCGCAGCGGTCATGTAAGCAGCTTTGTCGTAAGATTCCAGAATGAAACCCGCAATGGCCTTATGGCCCTTGCTCATATTGGAAATGCGGCTCTCAATAAGTTCAAGCGTCCCCGTCATCTTCTTCACCCTCTTCTTCAGGCTTCGGAGCCATGAGGCTCTCAATAGAGATCTGCTTGTCTTCTCCGCCTGCAGCTTCCTTTAATGAATCTTCCATATCTCTTATCGTCTGATAGCTCATGAGTTCGAGCGGCGGAAGATCTTTTACGGATTCGATTCCAAATTCAGTTAAAAATTTTCTGCTCGTCTTAAAAAGCGAAGGTCTGCCCGGTGCATCGAGATTACCCGCCTCTTCTATCCAGCCTCTGTCTAAAAGTCTTGAAATAATTGAATCAGAAGATACACCTCTTACGAGTTCCACCTGTGCTCTAGTGCAGGGCTGGTTATATGCGATAACTGCGAGCGTTTCATAAGATGCCTGTGAAAGCGGCGGAACCTGCCTGGGGCCGAACATTCTGTCTAAGATCTTCTTCTGTGAAGGTCTTGTCATTATTGCATAAGAGTCTTCTGTCTTTCTTATCTCAAGACCTGACCAGGGGTTTCCCGAATATCTGTCCATAAGAGACTTTAATGCTTCATTTACTGCATTTTTAGAACAGTTGCAGATATCGGAAAGTTTATCTACAGATACAGGGTCTCCGGATACGAATAAAATCGATTCGATAGCTGCGGGCAATTCCTGTGATGTTATCTTAAAATCGTCTTCCATATTGCTTAACCCTTTTTCTCTTCGATTGATATCTCACCGAAGTTTCTTTCCTGTTCTACAGTTACCTTATTGTCTCTTACAAGTTCCAGGATCGCGAGAAAGCTGACGACTTTGTCCATCTTCTCTGCTTTCTTTCCGAAAAGGCTGGAAAATAAGATCTTTCCCTTTCCGGTGATGGAACGCCAGATAGACTTGATCCTCTCTTTTACTGAGCGCTTATCCCTTTGGAGGATATGGGTGATCTTGGCTGAAATATCGGTAAAACGCTGCTCGTTGCGCTCATTGATAAGAGCAACAGCATCGTTAAATTCTTCTATATCAAATATCTGTTCAGCAGGCTTTAATGAGATACCGAGCTGCTTAGCAGTAGATGCATAGCGGAATCTTGCGCCGTCGAACTTATCTCTTCTCTCCTTTAAATCCTGTGCGAAAACCCTGCACCTCTTATAACGCATAAGAGAGATAACGAGTTCTTCACGGGGATCTATTACGTCTTCACCATTGCCGCCTAACGCAGCCTGCATTCCGGGGAGCATCATTCGTGACTTGATCGAAACAAGTGTTGCGCCCATTACGAGAAAGTCAGATGCTAATTCCATATCGAATTCCTTCATGGATTCGATATAGTCCATATACTGTGCAGTGATGGTGCTTATAGGGATATCGTAGATATCGACATCATTCTTTTCGATCAGATGCAAAAGCAGGTCCAGAGGGCCTTCGAATTGTCTTAATTTGATCTCAGGCTTTAAGGCTTGCTCCGGCATAAACTCAAATTCCAATCAACGAAAACAATGCTTCAAAAGGAATCAAGATCAATCCGATGATCTTATCAAAAGGCCATTCGATAATGTTTATGATCAAACTCAAAAGAGATACATTCGAGATCGAACCGACAAGGAAAATTGCCATGAGGATCATCGGAGAATATCTCTGGAACTGAAGATATCCATTGGAATATCTGAGTCTGTAAGGCAGGCACTCCTCTAATACATGGAATCCGTCCAAAGGCGGGATCGGCAGGAGATTGAATGCCAGGAGCATCATTGAAAATGCATATGTATATGTGAAAAGATCACATAAAGCTTTCAAAATGTATATAGCGCCTGTAAAGCTGCCGAGATACAAGTGATAAAACAGGCTCGCCAGAATGCTTGAAACAATGGCAACCATGAAGTTACCGGTAACGCCGGCCAGATGAACCATGATGTTCATCCAGCGGCGGTTCTTAAACCTGTTAAGATTGGAGGGGTTATACATAACCGGTTTACCCCATCCGAATCCGACTGTCAGAAGCAGGATCGTACCGAAAACATCAAGGTGCGCCAAAGGATTCAGCGTAAGTCTTCCCATATTCCTGGGCGTCGGATCGCCAAGCCATACTGCAACCGCTGCATGCATGAACTCGTGGATCGCAAAAGACAGCGTAAGCGCAAAAATGTAGATTATCAGCAAATAGATAATCTCTTTCGGTTCAAGTCCGCTTCTAAACAGGTTGATCAGCATGTTTCACCTTAAGCCTTTACAACAGAGAATGTGATCTTCTCGCCATTGACATTCCATTCCTTGGAATTGTCGCCTGTACCCTTTGAGATCTCAACAGCGAGCACTTCGGAAGCTAAGTAATCCTTCTTCTTCTCGATTACTTCAGCAAGCTTATCGTTACCCTCATACTTGAGAACGATACGGTCAGATACTGTAAGACCTTCTGTTTCCTTACGGTGATTCTGGATCTTGGAGATCATCTCTCTTACGAGACCGTCTTCAATGAGTTCTTCTGTAAGAACTGTTGAGATGGAAACTGTAAGATTGCCGGATGTCTGTGTGGAGAATCCTTCAGGCTGTGTTGTCTCGATGAGGAAGTCTTCTTCTGTCATCTCGTACTCTTCACCGTTAACTGTGATCTTTACAGAGCCGTTCTTAAGAGCGTTATATGTCTCTTTGCCCGGGAGGTTTGCGATAACTTCCTTGGCATCATTAAGGTTCTTACCGAACTTTCTGCCGCATGTACGAAGCTGGGGTTTGAAGCTGTAATCAACCAATGTTGAAGCATCGCTCAACACTTCGATCTTGCGGATATTGAGCTCGTCAAGAACGATCGGCTTATATTCGTCATCAAGTCCGATCTCGGATACGACATAGATCTCAGACAAAGGCTGACGGTTCTTGATAGAAGCGGATTCACGGCAGCTGTGGCCCAATGTAACAATCTGCTGTACAAGTTCCATCTCTTCTTCGAGCTTAGCATCAATGAGACTCTCATCTGCAACCGGATACTTAGCGAGGTGTACAGAGATAGGAGCATCCTTATCTACTGAGCATACGATGTTCTGATAGATCTCTTCTGTCATGAACGGAACGAAAGGTGCGCAGAGTCTTGTTAAGTTGTCGAGAACAGTATAGAGAGTCATGTAAGCATTGACCTTGTCCTGTGTCTCTTCAGCGCCCCAGTATCTGTCACGGCAGCGTCTTACGTACCAGTTGGAAAGCTCTTCAGTGAAATCCTGGATGAGTCTTGCAGACTGGGAGATATCGTAGTTATCCATCTTCTCGTTAACGACCTTGATGAGGGTGTTAAGACGTGAGAGAACCCATCTGTCCATAGCGCCCAGTGTATCCTTAGCGAGAGTGTGCTTTGTAGGATCGAAGTTATCGATATCAGCGTACATTACATAGAATGCATATGTATTCCAGAATGTACCGATGAACTTCTTGATGCCGTCGTTAACAGCTTCCTTGGAGAATCTGGAAGGAAGCCAGGGCTGGTTAGCAGTATAGAAATACCATCTTGCAGCATCAGCACCCTGAGAATCGAGAACATCCCAAGGATCTACAACGTTTCCTAAGTGCTTACTCATCTTGATACCGTCCTTATCCTGAACGATACCCATTACGATACAGTTCTCGAAAGGTGCTCTTCCGAAGAGAACTGTGGAGATAGCGATAAGTGAATAGAACCAACCTCTTGTCTGGTCGATACCCTCAGAGATGAACTGGCAGGGATAGTGTGTATCGAAGAATTCCTTGTTTTCGAAAGGATAGTGATACTGTGCAAAAGGCATGGAACCGGAGTCGAACCAGCAGTCGATAACCTCAGTTACTCTCTTCATCTGGCCGCCGCACTTGGGGCACTTGATGTGTACGTTATCAACATAAGGCTTATGGAGCTCGATATCATCCGGACAATCGTCAGACATGGACTTGAGTTCCTCGATGGAACCGATGCAGTGTCTGTTGCCGCATTCGCACTCCCATACCGGCAGAGGTGTACCCCAGTAACGCTCACGGGAAATACCCCAGTCGATTACGTTTCTTAAGAAGTCACCCATACGGCCGTCACGGATAGTCTCAGGCATCCAGTTGACCATGTTGTTGGACTTCAAGAGCTCGTCTCTCTTCTTGCTCATTGCGATGAACCATGTGGATCTTGCGAAGTAGATCAAAGGTGTGTCGCATCTCCAGCAGAAAGGATATTCGTGCTCGAACTTCGGAGCTGAGAAAAGAAGTGATCTTGAATCAAGGTCCTTCAATACTTCAGGATCAGCGTCCTTTACGAACAAGCCTGCGAAAGGTGTTTCCTCAGTGAGGTTACCCCTTGTATCAACGAACTGCACCATCGGGAGGTCATTGTCTCTTCCGACTCTTGCGTCGTCTTCACCGAATGCGGGAGCGATGTGAACGATACCTGTACCGTCTTCCATCGTTACATAATCGTCGCAAACTGTGTAGTGAGCCTTTTTCTTCTGCTTTGCTGCTTCTTCTGCAGTGCCCTCATAAAGAGCAACATAAGATCTGCCTGCAAGCTCAGTACCTGTATAGGATTCAAGGATCTCGTAAGCCTTCTCACCGTCTTTAGCAAGACCGCCAAGAACAGAATCGAGAAGAGCCTTAGCCATGTAATATGTATAGCCGTCGCAAGCCTTAACCTTACAGTATTCAGCATCAGGATTAAGGCACAAAGCTACGTTTGAAGGAAGTGTCCAGGGTGTTGTCGTCCATGCGAGGAAATATGCATCCTCATCAACGCACTTGAATCTTACGACCGCAGATCTTTCCTTTACTGTCTTATATCCCTGTGCAACTTCGTGTGAAGACAATGCCGTACCGCATCTCGGGCAGTAAGGAACGATCTTGTGACCCTTGTAGATGAGGCCCTGATCCCACATAGTCTTCAATGCCCACCACTCGGACTCGATGTAGTTGTTGTCGTATGTAACATAAGGATTTTCCATGTCAGCCCAGAAACCGACGCGGTCACTCATGTGCTCCCACTGATCCTTATATGTCCAGACGGATTCCTTACACTTCTTGATGAAGGGCTCTACGCCGTAGCCTTCAATCTGAGGCTTGCCGTTGATGCCCAATGCCTTTTCGACTTCGAGCTCAACAGGAAGACCGTGTGTATCCCAGCCTGCCTTAAAGACGATGGTCTCGCCTTTCATTGCATGGTATCTCGGAATTACGTCCTTAATGACTCTAGTCTTAATATGTCCGATATGGGGCTTTCCGTTAGCTGTCGGAGGGCCGTCATAAAGAGTAAAAGTCGGAGCACCGTCTGCCTTGGGCGCGATACTCTTCTTGTAAACGTCGTTCTTCTTCCAGAAATCGAGAACATTCTTCTCTCTTTCTACGAAATTAAGGTCTTTTGAAACTTTGTTGTACATAAACCTGCTTCACCTTTATATATAATTTTGCAAGTTAAAATTATATATATTAAGGGGCTTTAAAGTCAAGCAAACAGGCTCCAGGGATAACCTGAAGGCACAGGGGCCTCAAACGCAATAAATTCGCGCTTTACAGGGTGTTCGAAAGATAATTTGTAAGATTCGAGCGCAATATCTTTGCAACGATTGTCCGCTTTACCGTATTTTTGGTCCCCTATAAGAGGGTGTCCGCTATGTGCCATCTGGGCTCTGATCTGGTGGGATCTTCCCGTTCCGAGCTTAACTTCGATAAGAGTCATGCCATCTTTTGAGGCCAAAGCCTTATAGTCCAGGTAGCAAGCCTTAAAACCGGGCTTTTCGGTATCGATTACGGTAACGATATTCTTATCGTCGTCTTTGGAGATATAGTTTTCGAGCCTTCCCTCGCCTTCCAAAACGCCGTTAACTATACAACGGTAAAGCTTTTCAACCTTACGGGTCCTTATCTGCTCAGAAAGCCTTGAAGCAGCTTTGCTGGTCCTCGCGAAAACCATGACTCCCGAAACAGGCCTGTCCAACCTGTGAACAAGGCCCAGATAGACTTCGCCCGGCTTTTGGTACTTCTCTTTGATATAAGCCTTAAGGATCGTGAGCATGTCAGGGCTCTTGCTGCCGTCACTTTGGGATAAGACACCTGCAGGCTTGATAGCCACGATTATGTGGTTATCTTCGTATAAGACTTTTACGCCGTTTGAGATCTCTGTTATCTGGATGTCCATCTGGCAGTCTGTCCGCAGGGGAGCAAAACACCCATCTTTGATACGGGAAGCATGAGTTCTTCAGCATCTACCCTGCCGCCTGGGATCGCAAGCTTTAAGATCTGGCCTGATGCCTGGGCTGTAATGCCGGTCGCATATGAACTTGCTATAAAGAAAAGCGGATCGTCCGAGATAAGGTTTGCACAGAGCTTAACCAGATCATAGAAAGAATCTTCAAGTTTCCATAATTCTCCTGAAGGTCCCCTGCCGTAGGAAGGCGGATCCATGATGATGCCGTCGTATTTTCTTCCTCTTCTGATCTCGCGCTCGACAAACTTCATGCAGTCTTCTGCGATGAACCTGACATAGCGGTCTTCAAGACCGGATTCCTTGATATTTTCCTTGGCTCTGGCGATCATGCCCTTTGAAGCATCCACATGAACGACTTCGTCGGCGCCGTGAGCAGCACATGCAAGTGTCTGGGCGCCCGTATATGCAAACATATTGAGGATCTTGATATCCTTCTTACCGTTTGCCTTGGCTTTCTCGACAAGATCGCCGCAAAAATCCCAGTTGGATGCCTGCTCGGGGAAAAGGCCTGTATGCTTAAATGCAGTAGGTTCAACGATAAATGTAAGTTTCTTGCCAAGAGAATCGTAGCTTACTTTCCATGTGGAAGGAAAGCTCTTGAGCTTTGTCCAGGCTCCGCCGCCTTTGTCGCTCCTGGTGTAGAAAGCAGAAGGCTTTTCGAGATCGTCCATCGAGATCTCTTTTCCCTCTCTTATTACCGGCCAGACTGCCTGGGGATCAGGGCGTCTTAAAGTAACGTTGCCCCAACGCTCATACTTTTCGCCGCCGCCCGCATAGAGCAGTTCATAATCTTTCCAGTTACCCGATATAAACATATTATCTGACCTTCATAACGTTGGTTTTAGCAACAGTTTTTCCTTCAAAAAGCAGTTCGGCCGTATATTCACCGGGTATAAAGGTTCCAAGACCTTCCAATCCGGCAGAAAAATCAGCCTCACAAGTTACATTATCATACATATTCACGTTTTTGGTAAGGACAACCTCATCGCCTCTGTAAAGTTTGGCCTCAAAAGTGGTCGTCAAAGGTTCCGAAAAATAGAAAACACCTTTAAGCGCAAATGCATTTTCGGTCAATACCGCATCATAATCGGCGGGGTTGTCTGTCGAAACATCATACCAGACGGAATATACATAAATGCTCTTGATATAGTCGTAATCAAGTGCCTTGGTCTCTTTGACACTTGAAGTATAAGAACCTGTAGGTTCCAAAGATTCGTAGGTCTCCTCCTGACCGGATTCTTCACTGGTTTCTCCGGTAGCGGATTCATATGCTTCGAGCATTTCTTCCATCAAGGCATCACATGATGTTATTCCAAAAAGAAGCGACAGCGACATTACTGCCGCCATCACTCTCATTAAAACATTCTGTATTCTTCTGTTAACCATAAAGGATCAATTGCTTTTAATGACTGAGCTTGCTGCTTCCTTGACCACGATACATTGAGCCGTAAAGACAATGTGTTTTTTTGATGCATCGCTGTAAACAACAAGGCCGTAGAATCCGGGCTCAAACTTTTCAGCCGTATAGTCGAGATCATAGCAGGACTGGTCTTCATAAGTCTTCGGCTTGGTGCTCGAACTGAATAACGGCTTAGCGTCACTGATTCCCTTAAAATCAGCATCCTTGCTGTAATAGTAGTCGTAATAAAGTTCAGCTGTCGTATCCTTGTTTACGGCCAAAGAGAAACCCAGAGTCTTCGTATTTGAACCGAAAGCACTCTTTCCTACCGAAGTCTTGTCATAGTCCCACCAGCCGGAATTATAAAGATACGTAGTATCCTTCATATCATTGTCTTTGAAATCAAAAACAAGGTTTGAAAGATAATAGTCGTTCTTAAGATTCTTGAAAGATATCTGCTCCTTCTCATAATCTTTTGTCTCGACACGGCACTTTAAGCTTACGATCTCATTTCCCCTGTCATCTTCGACTTTGAAAGTATAGACTCCGGCAATCAGGAACCCTGACTCGTTATAAGCAGATGCACCGGCCTTTTCTTCTGTAAGATCAAGGGTTACAACATCATCCTTGAGTTCTAAAACATCAGATTTATAAATGACTTCGTCATCTCTTAAAACGGAATATGTGATTCCCGGGATAAACCTGAATCCGAAAATATCCTTTTTAAGTGTAAGCCTTACGCCGATATCTTTGGTGTTTGAATAAACCCTCTCAGGTGCTAAGATGAATTCGCTCTTAAGGTAATAGTCCTTTACCTTTCCGGGCATAATGTTATTTTCTGCTGAAGTATAGGCATAAATAACATCTACTACGTTCTTTGCGCCGGAGATCTTCTGTGTATCGCCGCTGAAATCAACCGTTATCTTCAAAGTCATGAGCTTTGATTCTGAAGAAACAAGCGCAGTTTCAAAAGTTGTGTAATCTTTTGCTTCTGCTGCAGCGGCTGACTGATAATCAGCCTGATGCCAGGATAAAAACACGGTAGCAGTCTTGGAATCATAGTCATAGATAGGTTCCTGAACCGTATAAACAGTGGACTGCTTAATGGTATCAAGATATGCTTTCTGCTGCTCATTAAGACCCTTGGGGCTTACTATCTTTTCGAGCTCATCAATTGTGGTCTCCGAAGGATCCATATAAGAAATTAGCTTTGCAGCATTTCCTTCTTTTACGTCAGCACAAAAAGCCTCGCAGACAGGCATTACGTCAACAGTCTGCTGGGTCCGGGTTTTGCAGCCTGCAAAAGAAAATGCCATGCAGGCCATAAGAAGTACCGATATTATCCTCTTAATGTCACGCATTAAGTTCTTAACCTCACATTTAAGTGGCGCCCTCTTCTCGAAGGCGCCACCTTTATTTCGATTATTATATCAAAACGGTTTCAATAGAATTAGGCAGATTCTTAAGAAACGACTGAAACGTAACCTACCATGATAAGGTTATTTGTTCCGTGCTCGAAAACAGCGATGATATAAACGCCTTCCTTAGCCTGATCCATCTTATAGAGGAAGTCATAGAAGTATCCTTCAGGGAACTGCTGAGGCTTGCAGGAATTATGGTAAACCGCTGTCTTCATTGCAGCTTCCAAAGATGCCTTATCACTCTTCTCGGAATAGTAGTAAGCATAGTCGAGCTCAGCTGTGCATGAAGGATCAACCTGGAAAGAGAAGCACATATTCTTAACGTTCTTGGAATATGTCTTTGCATTCTTCAAAGTGTTGTCTGTGTTGAGCCATCCGCAAGCCAAAACATACTTCTTGAATTCGGCATTTCTGAATGAGAAGTAATCGCCTTCACCCTTCAATGCTGTATTAGGCTTTGTCTGTGTCGGAGGAGTCTTTTCAACAGTAACTGAAACTGAATCCAGGAGATGCTCGCCGGAATCATCCTTCATATAGAGATCGATCTTGTAGTTGCCTGCTTCAAGAACTTCACTGTTCTTAAGACCGAGATCCTCGTTTGAAACCTTGCACTTAACATTTGTAGATTCGCCGAAAAGATTCTCTTCGCCTGTAAATACTTCTGTTCCGTCCTTGGAGAGCTTGAAATAGACCTTTACTCCGCGTTCCTTATATTCGAGAACATCGGATGTGAAGTAGTAATTGTACTCAATAAAAGGTGTGTCCTTGTACTTGCCGTCATTTGCAAGCCAGAAAGCACTCATATTTTTGTCGATGAAGCCCTTTACCATATCAGGTGTAAGAGCGAGCTTGATCTCAGCTGTTCTATATTCATAGATCTTAAGGAATTTCTTGCTGCCGACATTATCTGCAATCCATTCCTTGTCTTCTTTTACAAACTCAGCTGTAAACTTGATCTCCTTAGTATCTGCCTTCTTAACAGCAGAAGTAAGGTCATCGATCTTTGTATACTCTTCTTTGAGGACTTTCTCATAATCAGCAATAGTAAAAGTGATATCAACAGAAGCTTCACCCTTCTTGGATGTGAAAGATTCTTCATCGATCTCATATTCGATAGTCTTTTCTACTGCAGTATAGAAAGCCTTATCTTCATCAGACTTACCGTCAAGAGACAGGATCTCCGTAAGTTCAGTAGCTTCCTTGCTCTTCTTATCAATGCTTGAATTGCTGATAAGATCAGAAGCATTTGCAGCAACGACACTCTCAGCCAGAGCCTCAGCAGCAGCTAATACTTCCTTCTTACCGCCTGTGAAATCAAGGCAGCCTGTAAGGCTCAAGAACATGGAGCCGATCAACAGAACGGAAGCCGTTTTCTTAAATAATGACTTTTTCACTTTTTTACCCTCCCTTAAAAGGTATTAGTTGATTTTATATTTTTTTTGATAAAAACACAATAAAACATATTTTTATTTGTTTTCAAATACGATTGCACTTTTAAGTACAAGAATAATATAATTATTACTATAAATATGGGGGTCTAGTAAAATGGCTGTAGCACCTAACATCTTAATCTGCGACGACGATCCGGTCGTTCACGAATCATTAAGCTTATATCTCGACAACGATAATTTCACTCATTCCGATGCTTATGACGGCAAGGAATCTCTTGAGATGGCACAAGCTACTAAGCCCGATCTTATCCTTTTGGATGTTATGATGCCCGAGATGAGCGGCCTTGATGTATGCCGCGAGATCAGAAAGACTATGGCTACTCCCATCATCATGCTCACAGCAAAAGGCGAAGAGATCGACAAGATCGTAGGTTTGGAATTAGGCGCAGACGACTATATCGTAAAGCCCTTCTCTCCCCGTGAGGTTATAGCGAGAGTTAAGGCCGTTCTCCGCCGTTTCGGTGACACTCCCAAGCCTTCTTCAGTTCTTTCTTTCACAGGTCTTGAGATCAATCTTAATAACTATTCTGTCAAATCAAACGGTGAAAGCGTTCCCTGTACGCCTAAGGAAGTTGAGATTCTTTATCTTTTGGCTTCCCACCCCGGTCAGGTCTTCGGACGTGACCAGATCCTTGAATCCGTATGGGGCATCGACTATAACGGCGACTCCAGAACGGTTGATACACATATTAAGAGGATCAGACAGAAAATAACATATGATAACGCGCCCTGGTCAATCCAGACCATCTACGGTATCGGTTATAAATTTGAGGTCTCGTAAATGTTCCAAAGTACGCTTCTTAAGCGAACAATGTCTCTTGTCGTATTGTCACTTCTGGCTTCTGCCATTATTGCGACGCTTGCTTTTATTGTAGCCGGTAAGACATCTACTCTCCAATTGGAAGTCGAGAATTCATTGGCACAGGATGCCAAATACAATGAGATCTTCACTGCCAATCCCGAATTATTTGAGAGTCAGGAATTCCGTAATTACTTTTTTGAATCAAGCTATGCCACCGGTCATGATTACTATCTCGTAAACATGAACGGCGACGTATTGCAATGTACAAGTTCAGAACACAGGAACATGAGGGCCAACACGACCTACGAGGTCTTAACACAGGCCTACCAGTTTAGTTATGAAGACTTGAACGGCATGGGTTTCTATATCAAGGAACTCGGTTTTGACGGTGAAATCCTTATCTGCAGGATTCCCATTACAATTGAAGACAGCAACTATTATCTGTTCTCGCTTTCTAATATGGATGAATATGAAGGCCTGATCAGCAAATACCTGAACATCCTTTCACTTTCCACCCTGATGGCTGCATGCGCGATGCTCGTTCCTGCTTATGCATTCGTAAGCCGAATGGTTCTCCCTCTTCAGAAGATCAATGAGGTCGCTATGGAATACGGTAAAGGAAACTTCAGCATCAGAGCAGACGAATCACATAAGGGCGAGATCGGTGAGCTCGGCCAGTCGTTTAACTTCCTGGCTGACAGACTCTCTAAATCAATCAGCGACCTTACAGCAGAACGCAACCAGCTGCAGGATATCTTCGACGTAATTTCAGACGGCATCGTCGTTGTAAACAGCAAATCCGTTCCTGTTACAACTAACAAGGCTATCCATCAGATCTTTGAACGTGCCGAGAAGAACAACATGTTTACTGAAAGACTCCAGCTCATTCCTTTCGATGACGTCTGGACAGACTTCGAAGACTGCATCGCTTCCGGCGAGACTAAGACCAGGCAGATAGATACAAGAGACTATGCATATCAGTGCACTATAATCCCTAAATTTGATTCTACTGATCCTACAAAAGTCGTCGGTGCAACAGGATTCTTCCGTGATATCTTCGAAGAACAAAAGAACGAGCGTTTCCGTCAGGACTACGTAGCAAATATCTCACACGAGCTCCGTACGCCGCTCCAGACATTAAGAGGCTTGATCGAACCTCTGTCCGACGGCATGGTCAAGAAAGAATCTGACCGTCAGCGTTACTATCAGATCATATTGAACGAGACAATGAGACTTTCCCGTCTTATCGACGACATGTTGGAGCTCTCTAAATTACAGTCCAGAACACTCGCATTTAAGATGTTCCCGTTCAACATCAATACTCTTATCTCCAATATCGAAATCAGGTTTAAGCCTATTATGAAGGAAGCCGGAATCAAGTTCTCAGTCCAGAACAACTACGGCGAGCTCCCTACTGTTATGGGTAACCCTGACCGTGTTGAGCAGATATTAGTAATCCTTTTGGATAATGCGAAAAAGTATACTCCTTCAGGCAAGAGCATCACAATTGCGACAGATTTTATTGAAGCCGAAAAGAAGGTCTATATCTCCGTTGTTGATACCGGACAAGGCATCCACGAATACGATATCGGCCATATCTTCGACAGATTCTTTAAGGCTGACCGTGCCCGCGGTAAAAAGGGTTCAGGCTTAGGTCTTTCTATCGCAAAAGAGCTTCTTACTTACATGGGTGAGACAATCACCGTAAACAGTAAGTATGAAGAAGGATCGACCTTCACATTTACTTTGTCCAAAGCAGAGGTTCCGGATGTCTGGGACTGATAACGAAGGCATAAGACTTAATAAATACATTGCTTCGTCAGGTCTCTGCTCAAGACGCGAAGCTGATTCCCTCATTGAAAACGGCAAAGTAACGATCAACGGCATCGTTGCTGTTCAAGGTACAAAAGTTAATGAAGGCGACGTTGTCTTAGTCGGCGGCAAAAATATCACGCCCGAAGACAGCATGGTATATATCGCATTTAATAAGCCACTTGGCGTAACATGCACAACAGATAAGAGAGATCCTTCAAACATAATAGATTATATCGGTTTTGATGACAGAATCTTCCCTGTCGGCCGACTTGATAAGAATTCATCAGGGTTGATCCTTCTTACGAATGACGGTTCTATCGTAAATAAGCTCTTAAGAGCTGAAAACGGACACGAAAAAGAATATCTCGTTACAGTAAACCACCCTTACGATAAGAACTTTATAAAACAGATGGAATCAGGCGTTCCGGTTCTGGGCCAGCTGACGCTCCCCTGCAAGATCAGGCCTGCAGGAGATAAAACGTTTAAGATAATCCTTCACCAGGGACTTAACCGCCAGATCAGAAGAATGTGCGAATACTTAGGATATAAGGTCACAAAGCTTAAACGTATCAGATTCATGAATATCAACTTAGGCGACCTTGAGACCGGAAAATGGCGTTATCTGACTTCAAGCGAAAAGAAAGAACTACTTAAAGACATATAATAGGCTGCCTCATATGAGACAGCCTTTATAATAATTAATTATAATTCTATTACTGAAGATTACTCTTCGTCAGACTTTTCTTCTGCCTTCTCTTCAGCTTCCTTAGCAGCTTCCTCAGCTTCTCTTGCAGCCTGTTCTTCTGCTCTCTTCAAAGCTTCAGCTTCTTCATCAGCCTTCTTTTCGGCCCTTGTCTCTTCGATTACGGCATCGATCTCGGTAGATCCGACATCAGAATCACTCTTTTCATAGTAGAACTTAACCTTGTCCTTGCTGTTTCTAGCACCGTAAGCTTCAGCAATTGCAAAACACTCTTCACGAAGCTGCTTGAAATCATCAACAGATTCAAGATCAGATGAAGATGTCTGATAGCATGCATCCTCAAAAACATCATCAAGAATGAGATAGTAAGTAGCGTCCTTTTTGAAATTCTTGTCGATGATAGCTTCAGCCTGATCAGGAGTACCGTCTCTGCCGTCGAAGTTTTCGAACGGAATAGCGATCTTGCTATAACGGTATCTCAAAACAACGTTCTTCTCATTGTAATCAACAGCTACACGGAACTTGGCAATGAGGAAAGACTGAGCAAATACCAAAATGCTGATAACAGCACTTAATCCGCCAACGATCAAAAGACCGAGCTTGATCATGTTGTCACTGACCTTAAGCAATCCGACAAGCACAAGGAAAACACCAATAACGAAGAAGATAACAGAAACTATTCTATTACGTGTAATCTTCGAAGCATTGGCAGGATAGCAGTGCACCCCTTCCTTAGGAAGCTTTTCAATCAGTTCTTTGTTTCCGAGTTCTAAATCCATACAAACTCCTCCTTATTATTTGCTCAAAACCTCTATTCTATCCGAAAGATTAGCATACATTTCTTCATACTTTGCAAGCTTTGCTCTCTCCTGCTCAACAACAGCCGCAGGAGCCTTGCTTACAAACGATTCATTGGAGAGCTTGCCGTTAAGACGCTTGATCTCACCGTCAAGTCTGGTCTTTTCCTTATCAAGTCTCTCGAGTTCTTTTGCAATATCGATAAGGTCTTCCAAAGGAATGTAGATCTCACCGCCGCCGAATACTGCAGTAACTGCTGTCGACGGAATTCCTTCCTTTGAAGATCTGGTCTCAAGGCTGCTTACGGAAGCAAGTCTTTCGAGGAAGCCTTCGCCCTGAGTGAACATATCAGCGATCTTATCTGATGAAGTAACAACGATGATGTGAGCCTTACGTGAAGGTGCAACATCCATATTCTTACGTACTGCACGGATGCCTCTGATAGCATCGATCATTGTATTCATCATCTCAGCATCTTCAGCGCTTGCCATAACCTTATCAGCTTCAGGCCAGTCAGCGATCATAATAGACTCAGCCTTATCTGCAACTACAAGGTTGGAATATACTTCCTCAGTAATGAAAGGCATGAAAGGATGTAAGAGCTTCATTGCTTCGCTAAGAACATAGTTCAAGAGATAGATTGCATTATTTCTTGTCTTGCAGACCTTATCGTAAAGTCTGCTCTTTGTGATCTCGATATACCAGTCACAGAAGTTATCCCAGAGGAAATCAACGATCTTGCTCAAAGCAACGCCAAACTCATAGTTATCAAGGTTAACCGTAGCTTCAGCGATAAGGTCATGAAGCTCTGTAAGGATCCACTTATCTTCTGTTGTGAAAATGGACTCGTCAACCAGGTCAGGTGTGAAATCGTCATCTGTATTCATGACAACGAATCTCATAGCGTTCCAGATCTTGTTGGAGAGGTTTCTGCCCATTAAGATCTTATCTTCCTGGAATCTCTGGTCATTACCCGGAGCATTACCGGTAACAAGAGCAAATCTCAAAGCGTCGCAGCCGTTCTGCTCGATTACTTCAAGAGGATCGATGCCGTTGCCTAATGACTTGCTCATCTTTCTGCCCTGTGAGTCTCTTACGAGGCCGTGGATAAGAACATCACGGAAAGGAACATCATCCATGTGTGCCATGCCGGCAACGATCATTCTGGAAACCCAGAAAGTGATGATGTCATAACCTGTAACGAGTGTATCTGTAGGATAGAACTTAGCGAGATCTTCCGTCTTTTCAGGCCAGCCCAATGTTGAGAAAGGCCACAAAGCTGATGAGAACCATGTATCGAGAGTATCAGGATCCTGACGCATTTCTTTGCCGCACTTAGGGCATGTGCATGAAGCTTCCTTGGTAACAACTAACTCACCGCAGTCATCACAATAGAAAGCAGGGATCCTGTGACCCCACCAGAGCTGTCTGGAGATACACCAGTCTCGGATGTCTTCCATCCAGTTGAAGTAGTTTTTAGAAAATCTCTCAGGTACGAATCTGATGGAACCGTTTCTGACAGCCTCAATAGCGGGCTTTGCGAGTTCTTCCATCTTAACGAACCACTGGAGAGATACACGGGGTTCGATCGTAGTTCCGCATCTGTAGCATGTACCTACGTTGTGGGAATAATCTTCGATTTCTGTAAGGAAACCGCCCTCTTCCAAGTCCTTTACGATAGCTTCTCTTGCTTCGTATCTGTCCATGCCGGCATACTTCGGATAGTCCTCAGTGATCTTGGCATCTTCAGTAAGAACCGTGATTACCTCAAGACCGTGGCGCTGGCCGACTTCGAAGTCGTTAGGGTCATGAGCAGGCGTGATCTTAACCGCACCTGTACCGAATTCGATATCAACATAATCGTCAGCGATAACCGGGATCCTGCGGCCAACAAGAGGCAAAATGAGCATCTTGCCGATAACATCCTTATAACGCTCATCCTTAGGGTTAACTGCAACAGCGGTATCGCCCAGGAGTGTTTCAGGTCTTGTAGTAGCGAGGTCAATATAACCTGTGCCGTCCTCGAAAGGATATCTCAAATGCCAGAAGTGGCCAGCCTGGTCTGCATAATCAACCTCGGCATTGGAGATTGATGTAAGGCAGTGAGGGCACCAGTTGATGATCCTCTCGCCTCTATAGATAAGACCCTGATTATAGTACTTAACGAATACTTCCTTAACTGCCTCAGAGCATCCTTCATCCATTGTGAAGCGCTCTTTTGACCAGTCGCATGAAGAACCGATCTTCTTAAGCTGCTCAACGATCCTTCCGCCATACTGTTCTTTCCAAGCCCAGGCTCTTTCGAGGAACTTATCGCGTCCCAAGTCATCCTTTGTGATGCCTTCCTTACGCATAGCCTCAACGATCTTAGCCTCTGTAGCGATAGATGCGTGGTCAGTACCGGGAAGCCAGAGTGTCTCGTAGCCTGACATTCTCTTATATCTTGTGAGGGTATCCTGCAATGTGTTATCCAATGCGTGACCCATGTGGAGCTGGCCTGTGATATTCGGCGGAGGCATCACGATAGAGAACTTCTTCCCTGTCTTGCCTGCCTTAGGCTGGAAATAGTTGCTTGTCATCCACTTTGTATAAAGCCTTGTCTCGGCTTCATTCGGATCAAACGCTTTGCTGATTGAATCAATTCTTGCCATAAACTGTTCTTAATTCCTCACTTACTTCTTTATCATTGAGAGAGCGCCGTAGAGAATAGAATCATCTCCCAAAGCTGCTTTCTTGAATTCAACTGTACTTCTGATCGAAGGCATGCAGTATCTGTCTACTTCAGCCATGATCTTCTCAATAAAGATATCGCCGACTGCTTCGATGACACCGCCACCATAGACGACAACGTCAGGGCTGAATGTATTAACAAGGTTGCCGGATGCGATTGCCAGGTAGTGGCATGCACGGTTAACAGCTTCTCTTGCGACTGTATCGCCTTCAGCTAACGCATTCTTAAGTGCCTTTGACTTGAAAACACCGTCTGTAACTGCTTCAGCCATAGAAGACTTTCTGCCTCTTGAGACCTGCTGTCTTATATAAGAAGACATACCCTGCTTACTTGAGAAAGCCTCAAGGCATCCTCTCTGTCCGCAGTTGCACAAAGGTCCCTCAGGATCGAGGATCATGTGGCCATATTCAGCAGCCTTGAACTCATTGCCCGTAAAGAGCTCGCCGTTCAGGATAAGGCCGCCGCCCATACCTGTGCCAACAAAAAGGCCGACAACATTCTTGTAGCCTTTTGCTGCACCATATTTGTATTCGCCCAAGACACCGACATTTACGTCGTTGCCAATATAGAAAGGACAGCCGAATTCCTTCTCAATGGGCTTTCTGATGTTATAGTTTCTCCAAGGAAGATTTGGCGAGAAAAGAACAACACCTGTCTCCTGGTTGATAACGCCCGGAGCACCTGCTGCAATAGCATGGATATCGCTCTTCTTTATTCCGGAGGAATTGATCAGCTCTTTGACCACGTTGATGATCACTTCCTCAACGTTCTCTGAAGAATCTCCGCCTGCCTTTGTCTTCTTCTTTAGTCTGTAGACTATTTCTTTTTTGGAGTTGAACACAACACCAAGCACCTTGGTACCACCGATATCAAGACAAAGATTATAAGATTCTGCCATAGCTAATTTCCTCCTTTTAATTATTTTTCAAAATTTCACTTTAAATCAGCTGACGCCTAATGCGGCACCTGAAGTATTTGTATCGCTGAAGCCCTGCTCCTGTACGCCGTTCTTATAGATAAGGACCGGCTGCTTGCCTTCGACGATAGTCTCTCTTTTAATGATGCACTGCTTAACATCTTTCTCGGAAGGAATGTTAAACATAACGCCTCTCATTGCAGATTCGATGATGGATCTTAATCCTCTCGCACCGATATTTTGCTCTATTGCCATATCAGCGATAGCCTCAACTGCGTCCTGCTCAAATACGAGGTCAACGTCATCGAGCTTTAACATCTTCTGATACTGCTTGATGATCGCATTCTTGGGTTCTGTGAGGACCTTGATCAAAGCTGCCTTGTCGAGCTTATCAAGAGCTACAGTAACCGGAAGACGTCCGATGAACTCAGGGATAAGACCGAACTTCATAAGGTCATCAGGCTTTACATCGTGGAAATAGAAACCGCTGTTACGGTCTTTCTTGGACTGGATATCAGCACCGAAACCATACTGCTTCTGCTCGACTCTCTGTGCGATGATCTCATCCAAACCATCAAAAGCTCCGCCGCAGATGAAGAGGATATTTGTCGTATCGATCTTGATGCATTCTTCGTTAGGATGCTTTCTGCCGCCCTTGGGAGGTACGTTCGCAACAGTGCTCTCCAAGATCTTGAGCAATGCCTGCTGCACGCCCTCACCGCTTACGTCACGTGTGATCGAAACATTCTCGGACTTCTTAGCAATCTTATCGATCTCGTCGATATAGATAATGCCTGTCTGGGCTCTCTCGATATCGTAGTCAGCAGCGACGATGAGCTTTAAGAGGATATTCTCTACGTCTTCACCGACGTAACCGGCCTGTGTAAGGCTCGTAGCATCAGCAACTGCGAAAGGAACATTGAGGATCCTTGCCAGAGTCTGAGCAAGAAGAGTCTTACCTGAACCCGTAGGTCCGAGAAGAAGGATGTTGCTCTCAGCCATCTCTGTATCATCAGTGGAAAGATCTGCATAAACGCATTTATAGTGGTTATAAACTGCAACAGAAAGAGCAACCTTTGCTTCATCCTGACCTACGATGTAATCGTCAAGCCTGTCCTTGATCTCACGAGGTGTGATAAGTTTCTTAGGTTTAATGCTGCGCATCTTGCGCTTTTTATTGACCTTCTCTTCTTCTGCTACGATACCGTAAGCTGTCCTGATGCAATCGATACAGATGTAGCAATTAACACCGGAAAAGAGTCTGGGCACTTCATATTCGGACTTTCCGCAGAAAGAACAACTCAAGACTTCTCTTGAATCACCGCCGCCATAGTTGCCGTTCTTAGAATTAGCCATTCAAAATCTCCTAAAAATAATATTTTTAGTCATAGTATTTTATCACTACCTGCCATTTTAACAAATAATATATATATTAATATTTCAAAATGGTGATAAATAGGCCTAAATCAGACAATTACGGCATTAAATGTCCGCAGAATCGAGGATAACGGTAAAAGGGCCGTCATTAATAAGGCTCACCTGCATGTCTGCGCCGAAAACTCCCAGCCCCAGCTTTTTGACCTGAGGTCTTATGGAATCAGCGATGTAATTATAGAGTTCCTCTGCTCTTTGAGGACCCATACTGTCAGTAAAAGACGGCCTGTTGCCGTGCCTGCAGTCTGCATACAAAGTAAACTGGGATACGAGGAGCATCTCTCCTTCCGTATCTGCAAGGCTTAAGTTGGTCTTGCCGTTACTGTCTGAGAATATGCGCATCTTGAGGAGTTTTGCGATCATCTTATCGGCTGTGGCTTCATCATCTTCTTTGCCGACGCCTACGAGCACCAGCATACCGGAACCTATCTCTGAGATCCTCTTGCCTTCAATATCAACTGATGCCTGCTTTACGACCTGAATACAAAATCTCATATCAGAAACCCTCTGTGCTCCACAATTCATACATATACCAGGTACCGCCGATTTCATATACAGTCAGATAGAAATCCGCTATTTTTTCAACCTTTGCGTTCTTATATAAAACCTGGACTCTCTGGATCTGGACATTTCCGATATCGCTATACTGGCAGTTTGCAACCCTGCAGATCCTGGACCTGAACGTAGCAGCGTCATATCCGTTCTGGACAGATACGTCCCTAAATTCTCTGCAGGCATCACCCATATAGGTGCCGCTTATTACAGTAGCAGCTGCAATCTGTTCGAAAACATCGATACCTGCAGCTTTTCCGAGCTCTTCAACATATCCTTCAGGGAAACACTTATTGAACATCTCCCTATTACCTAAAAACAGCGATTCAATATATCCTCTGGCGACGAATCTTCCTTCAGTATTGAGCTGTTCCATAGTTACGAAATCTTCGTACTCAAAATCAACTTTGTTTTTGGAACAACCTGCAAAACTAAGCAAGAAGACACAAGTCATCAGTACAGCAAATATCTTACGCATTGCCATTCTCCTTATCGATCATCTTCTTAACGTAGTCCAGGTATTCGGAGACCTTACGTTCATAGCCGATATCAGTGGGCTGATAGTACTTCTTATCGAGCGTCTTATCTGTCATATACTGCTGACCTGTGATGTGGCCCGGGTAGTCATGAGGATACTTATATCCGACGCTGTAGCCCAGATCTTCCATACCCTTTGCAGGAGCATTTCTAAGGTGCATCGGAACAACTCCGGTATCCGTGTTATTAACGTCTCTCAGAGCGTCTCCGATAGCTAAATATGCAGAGTTGGATTTAGGTGATGTAGCAACCATGATAGCCGCCTCAGAAAGCGGTATGCGCGCTTCAGGCATACCTACTGCCCTTGCGCATTCATATGCTGCAACAGCTACGAGAAGCGCGTTTGGATTTGCCATTCCGACATCTTCAGCTGCGCAGATCATGATACGTCTTGCAAGGAATTCGATGTCCTCACCTGCAGCAAGAGCCCTTGCCAGATAAAGCACTGCAGCATTCGGATCAGAGCCTCTCATGGACTTGATCATGGCGCTTATGTTGTCATAGTGATATTCGCCGTCTTTATCGAAAAGAACGGTCTTTGTCTGGATGCACTCCTTCATTACCTCATCTGTGATAATGACAGAACCATCAGCTGAAGGCGGAGTGGTAATAACTGCAAGTTCTATGCTGTTTAAGGCAGTTCTGGCATCGCCGTTTGATGTCTCAGCTATCTTTGTCAGAGTCTCATCCGAGATCTTAACATCCATCGTGCCAAAGCCCCTGTCCTTGTCAGTTATGGCATTTTTCAGGATCTTGACGATGTCCGTTGCTTCAAGCGGCTTTAACTGGCATACGGTAGACCTTGATACCAAAGCCTTGTTTACTTCGAAAAACGGGTTTTCCGTGGTGGCGCCGATAAGGATGACCGTGCCGTCTTCCACAAACGGCAGAAGAGCATCTTGCTGGAGCTTATTGAACCTGTGGATCTCATCGATGAAAAGGACAGTCTTGCGGCCTTCTGAAAGGATCGGGTTTGCAGCATCAGATACGATCTTCTTGATGTCCGAAACGCCCGCAGTTACTGCGTTCAACTGCTCGAACCTCGAGCTCGTCGTATTGGCAATAACGCGCGCCAATGCAGTCTTTCCGACTCCCGGAGGACCAAACAAAATGATCGAAGACAGTCTGTCTGCCTCGATCATTCGTCTGAGCATTTTGCCCTTGCCTATGATATGCTCCTGACCTGCATAGTCATCCAACGTCTGCGGAGACATTCTGTATGCTAACGGTTTAGTGTTATCCATAAGTCAGGAACATCAAGCTTAAAGCTTGGAATTATACGATATCCGGATATACGGGATACTTATCCGTAAGAACCTTAACTCTCTTGATAGATTCTTCCTTCTTGTTATCGTAGTCGAAGATGCAGTCAGCAATGATGTTTGCAACTTCAACGAAGTCCTCTTCCTTGAAGCCTCTTGCTGTAGCAGCAGGTGTACCAACACGTACGCCTGATGTTACTGTCGGCTTTTCAGGATCGAAAGGAATTGTATTCTTGTTAGCTGTGATGTTAACGTCATCCAAACGCTCCTGGAGCATAGCGCCTGTAACGCCTGTGCCTCTCAAGTCGATGAGCATGAGGTGATTGTCTGTACCGCCGGAAACGAGGTTAACGCCTCTTGCGAGGAGTGCTTCGCTCATTGCCTTAGCGTTCTTTACGATCTGCTCAGCATAAGCTCTGAACTCAGGAGAGAGAGCTTCCTTGAAAGCAACTGCCTTAGCAGCGATGATGTGCATGAGAGGGCCGCCCTGCTGTCCGGGGAATACTGCAGAATTGATCTTCTTTGCATATTCCTCTTTGCACATGATGATACCGCCACGGGGTCCTCTAAGTGTCTTGTGAGTTGTTGTTGTAACGAAATCAGCATACGGAACCGGATTCGGGTGAAGTCCTGCAGCAACGAGTCCTGCAATGTGAGCCATATCTACGAAGAGATAAGCGCCAACTTCATCAGCGATCTCTCTGAACTTCTTGAAATCAATGATTCTGGGATATGCGGAAGCACCTGCAACGATTACCTTAGGCTTGCACTCAAGAGCCTTAGCTCTGATTGCATCGTAATCGAGCATCTGTGTCTTCTCATCAACCTGGTAGAACTCAGAATGATATGTTCTGCCGGAAACGTTGATCTTCATACCGTGTGTAAGGTGACCACCGTGTGAGAGGTCAAGGCCGAGGATCGTATCGCCGGGTTCAAGGATAGCAAAGTAAACTGCTGTGTTAGCCTGTGCACCTGAGTGGGGCTGAACGTTTACGTGCTCAGCGCCGAAGAGCTGCTTTGCTCTGTCGATAGCGAGCTGCTCAACGATATCCACATACTCGCATCCGCCGTAATAACGCTTTCCCGGGTAACCCTCTGCATACTTGTTTGTAAGAGGTGAACCTGCAGCTTCTAAAACAGCCTCAGATACCATGTTCTCAGATGCGATGAGCTCGATCTTGTTTCTCTGACGTTCGATCTCCTGCATTATTGCGGAATAGACTTCAGAATCCTCAGCCTTAATGTGGTCGTACATATATCAAAATCCTCCTGGATAATATTTACACGCGCTATATTTTATTATAAGGGTCTATTTCAATCAAGCCGAAAAAGGATAGAAAGAAGTATATTTCGTGCATAGATTTTGACTATATTCAGGTGCCGTTTTTAAGCAAAAAGCACTTCAAAAATCTTTTGTCTCAGATTTTGTAGATCTCATCTGCCGAAGGAGCCGGCATAGGTCTTGTCACACCGTCAAGGCCGATGGTCTTTGCGCCTTCTGAAGCATCTGTAAACTCGCCGATAACGGTGGCCTTAATGTCCTCTGCTTCCAATGCTCCGATCACCTTGTCGGGTTCAGAAGAAGCAATCATGAGAGCTCCTGAAGATATGAGCCTGAACGGGTTAAGGTTAAGAGCCTCACAGATAGCCTTGGAGCACTCCGTAAACGGAACAAGACGCTGGTCAAGTGTTACTCCGGTCTTCGAAAAGTCTGCCATTTCAAAAGCAGCACCCTCTACACCGCCCTCAGTGACGTCATGCATGAGATTTACGCATGATCTGGGGAAGCCCTCAAAAGATGAAGCAGTATCGGAAGAAGGAAGAGGTCCTAATACCGAACCTTCATTAACTACGGAAATCAGTTCGCCATAAGTTTTAGCTTCGGCGATATATTCAGGCGGTATCTTCCCTTCAAGCTTATCAGCGTGCTCATTTGCAGCGATAAAGCTGCCTTCGATGGCTGCAGTCTTAGTGATGATCAGCTTGTCACCAGGCTTTGCATGTCCCAAAGGAACGGGAGTTCCCTTTTCAACGATTCCGAAAGCCGTTGAAATGACAACAAATCTGTTAACGCAGTCAGAAACTTCCGTGTGACCGCCTACAATATCGACACCGAGCTTGCCGGCTTCGCGGCTCGCCTGATCAACAATGGATACGATCTCATCCTCAGTGGCAGACGGAGGAGCGATTATTACGATAAGTATGCCGGTAGGCTTAACGCCGCAGGCAGCAATATCATTACAGGATACATGTATAGCAAGGGTTCCGGACTCGCTTCCGCCGGCCGTAATAGGATCTGAAGACGTAACCAGGAGGTTCTCACCGGTCTTAAGCCATGCGCAGTCAGCACCTATTCCGGCACCGGATAAGGTCTTGCTGGATAACTTGGGCAGCCTTGATAAAACCAGTGACTCAAGCTGTTCGTCTGTAAGCTTTCCTATTCTCAAATCTTGCTCCTCTTCCCCTTAAGGATCAATCAAAAGGATTAATTACGATATCTTCCGTACCTGCAACGCCAGATTCGACGAGCATTTCGATATCAAGGTCTTTTTCAGCTTCGATTATATCCTCAGGATGGGGATGTGTCTTGGGGTGTTTTGCAACAAATACAGTGCAGCAGTCCTCATAAGGCAGGATCGATGTCTCGAAAGCTCCGATATCTCTGGAGATATCGCATGTAGCCTGCTTATCAAGACCGATGAGAGGTCTTAAGATAGGCATCTTTACGACTTCGTTTGTTGCAGCAATAGCTTCCATCGTCTGTGAAGCTACCTGGCCTAAGCTCTCGCCGGTAATAAGGCACTTGCAGTCGTTCTTCAGGGCCAGGCGCTCAGCTATCTGGAGCATTACACGGCGCATAGTGACTGTAAGCATGTCTTGAGGGGAATGCTTATAAAGATCCAACTGGATCTGAGTGAAGTTTACGATATGAAGCGTCATGCGTCCCGAATAGCCGGAAACGATCTTTGCAAGGTCTATAACCTTCTGCTTGGCAAGATCGCTCGTATAAGGATACGAATGGAAATATACGGCATCCAAAGGCATACCGCGGGATGCCATCATGAAGCCTGCTACAGGGCTGTCGATACCGCCTGACAAAAGGAGCATACCCTTAGCGCATGTTCCGACAGGAAGGCCTCTGTGAGCCATCATCTTGCCTGAATAGATATAGTTCGATTCACGTATCTCGACATTTAAGATGAAATCGGGATTCTTTACCTTAACCTTGAGTTCCGGGAAATTCTGAAGGATCTGATAACCCAATTCTTCGCAGATCTCAGGCGAATTCATCGGGAAAGTCTTATTTCCGCGCTTGCTCTCAACCTTGAAAGTCTTATAGTCAGGATTGTTTTCTAGGAGCTCTTTGACGCAGTCGATCGCATTTTCCTTGATCGATTCGAAATCGCCTTCGAACTTCCTTGCAAGGCTTACCGATACGACGCCGAAAACCTGGCATACAGCCTTCATGATCTCTTCTGCGGAAGCGAGGCTCGCGAAGTTCGGATTATTCTCTTCCTTAGGTTCGATCCAGATCCTGCTCTGGCTCTGGTAGATCTTAAGGTCGCCGAATTTCTTTAATCTGTACTTAAGGTTGCTCTTGAGCTGAATCTCAAAAGATCCTCTGTTAAGGCCTTTGAGGGTTATCTCACCCATTCTCGCCAAAAGGACATTTCCCATGTCTATATCCTCACTTCACCAAAAATTGATCGTAGATCTGGTCTACGCATTTAATGAACTCTTTTGCTTCGTCCATCGTATTGTGTCTTGAAAAGCTGAGTCTTACGGCATTAGCCGCAGTCTTTCTGTCCACGCCCATCTCAAGGAGAACGTATGAGACCTTCTTCTGCTTGGCTGAGCATGCAGAAACAGTTGAAACATAGATATCGTAGATCTCTAGACAATGCAGCATCGTCTCAGATTCGAAGCCTTTAAATGACACGTTAAGAACATAAGGAAGCGCATCGTCAGGAGATAATATCTCGGCACCTCTCTCCCTCAGTTCCTTGCGCAGATAAGCATTTATCTCACTTACCTTTGCATATGCCTCATCTATGCCTGTCGTGACTTCCTTCAAGGCTGCCAGGAAAGCACCTGCAAGAACAGGGCTCTGTGTACCTGAACGCATTCCTTCCTGCTGTCCTCCGCCTAAGATCAAAGGATCGATCCTTACGCCCTTTTTGACATAAAGAACGCCGTTTCCCTTTATCGAATGGATCTTGTGGCCTGAGAAAGAACACATGTCCGCACCAAGCTTCATAAGATTTATAGGCATCTTTCCCAGAGCCTGAACGCAGTCAAGATATATTGCTGTTGACGGGGATGCCGCCTTGATCGTTTTCGCGATATTCTCGAAAGGAAGAACCGAACCTGTCTCATTGTTTACGAGCGTGAAACATGCCAGAGCAACATCACCCTTGCCAAGCTCTTCTTCAAGGCTCTCCATTAAAGGCTTGCCGTCCATACCGACCTTGAGATATCTGATCTCATAGCCTGATTTGGAAAGATACTCCAGGCATTCCAGTGTTGCTTTATGCTCAGTTCTTGTTGAGATTACGGCATTTCCGGCTCTCTTATTGCGGCTCATGTATCCCTTGATAGCTGTATTTGCACTCTCAGTGGCGCAGGACGTAAAGAAGATCTCCTCAGGTTTAGCTCCTAAGAGATCTGCAGTTTCCCTTCTTATGCCCTCATAAACTTGAGCAGCATTATTTCCAAGCTTATGAAGAGCTCCCGGATTCGCAGACATTGAGTCTCCGGTAAGCTCTATAATCTTTGCCTTTACAGCTTCAGATACGAATGTGGTTGCACTGTTATCGAAATAGATCATGATCCGCCTCTACTAAAATGACGTAAGTATTATATATTAGCAGGGCTTTTAAGCAACCTAAAAAGGAAGCAATGATAAAGGAAGTTACTTGGTCAGATTAGACAACTGAGGTCACTTCATCTTGACCAGTTCATACTGGCGCGTTCCGATACCGATCTTTTCAGCATGCTCTAATGTCTCTGCCCATGAAACATTGGGATTATTGTTATGCCAATGGTCACCATGGTCATGAAAATGAGGATCTGCCATGTTGTCACCTAACTGGCTGTTCCTGATAGGCTCAGCCTTTGAACACAGATCGACACAAGCCTGGTCCAATGCAACAGGATCAAATGAAGCGAGCATTCCGATATCAGGAAGGATCGGCGCATCATTCTCGCCATGGCAGTCACAGTTAGGAGATACATCAGTAATAAGGCTGATATGGAAAGCAGGTCTGCCGGATACAACAGCGGCCGTATATTCAGCCATTCTGCAGCCTAAAAGCTGGGGAGCATCCCAGTTATCGTTTTCAATCGCATCAAAAGCACAGGCACCTATGCAGCGGCCGCAGCCTTTGCACTTATCAGGATCGATCCACGCCTTCTTATTCTCATAACTGATTGCATCAGAGCCGCACTCTTTAGAGCACCTTCTGCAGCCACGGCACAGATCTTCGATAACATGCGGATGACCACTCTGATGCTGCTGCATCTTGCCGGCACGGCTTCCACAGCCCATTCCGATATTCTTGATCGTTCCGCCGAAGCCGGCCTGCTCATGACCTTTAAAGTGTGTAAGCGAGATAAAGATATCAGCATCCATAATTGCACGGCCGATATAGGCTTCTTTGCAGTATTCACCGTTAGGAACAGGAACCAAGATATCATCTGTGCCGCGAAGTCCGTCAGCAATAATTATCTGGCAGCCTGTCGTGACAGTATTAAATCCGTTAAGATTCGCGCAGTCCATATGTTCCAACGCGTGCTTTCTTGAACCGGGATAAAGAGTATTGCAGTCTGTAAGGAAAGGCATTCCGCCATATTCCTTGATCACATCTGCTACAGCCTTTGCATAGTTCGGACGAAGATAAGCAAGATTTCCAAGCTCGCCGAAATGCATCTTGATCGCAACGAACTTGTTATCGAAATCAATGGAACCTATGCCAGCCAGCTTGATCAGTTTTTGAAGCTTAACCGTAAGCGGAGTTCCCAAACCGGTTCTGAAATCAGTGAAGTAGACCTTTGACTTTTCCATATGCGTATACCCTGCTTTCTATTGATGTTTAATTCTAGCATAAGCGCCTTCAGCCAAATTTATGCTTTATTGCATTTATATCAATTGATATATTATTGCTCTATCTGCAGTGCAAAAACAGATAGTCGTATGCCAGCGTTATTAACGATGCGAAAACAAAAATGCCTATTCCATAAATGATCAGTCCGCGTCTCAACTTTGGTGACAACGAAAGTATTACAGCGGGTATGGTAAGAACAAGGAAAACAATTGCAGTAACGCCTATGCTCATCAATCCGTCTTTTCGCATCAGCGAGAGGTCATTTTCATATCTTTCAACGTAATCGGTGTATTCGACAGGGATTGAAGGATATCTATCCAGCATACGGATCGTTCCTTCATAGTTACCTGAAACGGTATATCCCTCAACAAGAACGATATCATTATCTTCAGAATCATGAGCAATCCTCGTTATGGCGTTAACGTAAACATCTGCTCCCCAAATGCGCAGAGATGAAAGATTTCTAAACCAGTTAGTAAGCTCATTCTTATCAAGTTCATGCCTGGTGCCATCTTTATCCAGCTTGGAAATTTCAGTAGCATCAAGATCAATGTATTTGGTATATTCGCCAATGTTAGGAATTGAATGTGTTTCGACACAAACCTCATTTTTTGAAGGTGTATAAAATTCCCAAACAGTATCGCCTTTTGAAAGCTCACAAACATACATGTCATTATCTATATAAAACAGATTCGTTTGTTCAACAACAACGGTGCCGGGATGCAAATCGTAGTGATTCAACTGCTGCTTAATCGTCATACGGTACCATATGTATCCGCACAAAACAGCCATCAGTATCCAAACTGAATAGAATATGACTAAAAATCGCTTGCTACCGGCTTTTCCCATATTCTTTCTCCTGAAAGTGATCTGAAAATTTATTCTACACCAATCTTATCAGACTGTTTCCGAATTTATACCAAAAGCTTCTTCAACCAAATACACCTAAGAATTCTCAAAATAAAGATCTCCGCTCATCGAAAAACTCAGTTATTTATCGGCGGGTTATAACCTTCATAGACCATCATGATTACTACTTCAGTAGAAGAATCTATTGTCTCTCCGGCAGACGGTGTCGTGCAGATGACTTTCAGATTATTGTCAGGATTTGAATTGTGGCCCCAGCCAACTGAAACAGTAATATTGAGGCCATTATCCTTAAAGAACTTCTCGAGTTCTTTCTGGGCATCCTTATAGTTCATGCCGGTTACATCAGGCATCTTCACAGTCTTCTGAGGAGCTTTTGTAGGCTCATCTTTGGTGGTTTCAGGTGTAGCTTCGGTCGCCTTTGTGGTCTCTTTGGTTTTAGAAGGTTCCGTTGCCTTTGTTGTTTCTGTAGCCGTAGTCTCTTCAGGCGTCGTTTCAGTCGTCTCAGGAAGAGTATAGCCTTCGTATACGATCAGAACGATCTCTTTGACATCCGTGAGAGGCTCACCTGCTTCAGGTGTCGAACTCTGAATATAGAAACCCTTATCAGGATCTGTATTCTCACACCATTCGATTACGATCTTGATATCAAGAGAATTCTGATTAAAGAATTCTTTCAACTTATCCTGGGCATTAAGATAATTCCAATCTTTAACATCAGGCATTAAAACGGTAGCTCTTGAGGTTTCAGATGTATCAGTTGTATCTACTGCTTCAGAATCCTCAACATAAGCGCCTTCCTCAATGTCAAAGAGCTCAGCAGAAGCATATTTCGCCGCATAAACGAGGAAGAACACGCACCCGACAAGCACTAACAAAGCAATAAAAGTAATAACTATTCTTTTGGTTCTGGTTCCCATATTTGCAAACTCCCATATTTAAATTCCTATTTCCCCTGTTTTCTATTATACCATTAAGCATAAATGCTATAATGAATATGGTTGAATAAGGGCACCTTTATTAAGGAGGTATAGATTATGTATAGCAGCAGCCACAATTATCAGACACCGATAGTAGTTAATGACCGCTCCACGGAAGCACTTGCTGATACTAACCAGCGTTTAGGCGGCGTCAATGACCAGATCGCTGCTCTTGAGATAAAGCTACAGGCAATGTACAGAGTCATGGTCGAACAGGGTGTCGATCCCGCGCTTTTCGAAGCTAAGATCGATGAGATCATGGAAGAAAGAGGCACAAAGGTTCCTATTCCTCAAAACGAGGTCAAGGACTGCCCTAAGTGCGGAAAGCCTGTCAAAAAGAACGCGAACACACCTCTTCTCGGAAGATGCCTCTACTGCGGAACTGTAGTAAAGTTCTATCCTACATTTATCAGCGAACCGCCGAAGGAAGAGGAACAACCGGCAGAACAAGATCCGTTCAATCCTGAATTCTAAAAACTAAACCCCCGTACCTCAAAACGATGTACGGGGTTATTTTTTGGTGCAGATGGCGGGACTTGAACCCGCACGAGATTGCTCCCACTAGCACCTGAAGCTAGCGCGTCTGCCAATTCCACCACATCTGCGTGCGCGTTAAATTTTATATCAAGAGGAACTAATTTTCAATAAGGCTTGAAAGATGCACTAAATAGGCTTTCATTTGGAATTCAGCAATCCAAATGATGTTTCACAAGCGTTTTTCTGTTTCATTAACACAAGAAGTCTTGTGTTTTTTGTAAAGATCTACTGAAATTTCTAAAATACAGGATTTCAGTTAAGTTTAAAGTCAAAATCTTGACTGAAATCTTGAAAAAAGGAGATTTCAGTTAAGTTTTTTGAAAAATCTTAACCGAAAGATTCATAAATTGAAATTTCAGTCAAGAAATCATTGATTTTCTTAACTGAAATCGAAAAAAATGCTGATTTCAGCAGAAAACTATTAACCAACCCAAAGCATTCCGTGAAGAACTTGTGTCAGGCCGTTTTAGGACTCTTTCTCCATATTATTCTTTATAAAATCGATGGTTCCCTGTATCATCTGATCCCTACCGGTCCCATTGAAATAGTGATCGGCGCCATCTATATACCTGATATCAGCACTTGAAAAAGTTGTTTTAGCTTTCTCAAAGATCTCCGGCTTCCCAAAGCCGATGCTGCCCTTTTCGGTTCCGGCGAAAATGATCACTTTCCCTCCGAACAGCGGCATCTTCTCATAAATATCGAAAGATAACAGGTCTTCATAGAAGATCTTGCCGTACTGGACATCTTCAGGAATATCAGATAACGAAGGATAAGTTTTCTTATAACGTTCCTGGAAATCATAAGATGGCTCCACCAATATAAGGCCCTTTATCTTTTCGGAATAATACGAAAAATACTCACTTCCGGCATAAGATACGACCAGTCCTCCGAAGCTGTGCCCCCACAGGAACGTATTCCTGCAGTAAATATAAGGGAGCGAAGTAATGCCGTCTATTACTGCCATTAAGTCCACGGCCTCAGTAAGGACAGAGAATGTTCCGTCAACAGCCGTGTAGTTGATCAGCACTGCAGCAATCCCGTTATCTGCGAGGCTCTGTGCAATATCTTCGTAGCCGTAATAAGGTGCGCCTAAGCCCTGAGCGAAAAAGCACACGGGAAAAGGACCAGTCCCTTCAGGCAGATATAAGACTCCGTCGATCTCTATATCGTCGCGGTATACCTTAAAAGCCTTAACCCTGTCTTCGTTATCGTCAATCTCGATTCCGCTCGCGATGACTTTATCGGCTCTGGATCCTTCCGAAGAAACCGAAGTCTCAGAAGAAGATATCGAAGCATCGATCTTCGAAGATACAGGAATATCATTTACATCGCTGCATGAAGTTATGCCTGCCAAGGAAATGGCAGCGGTCATAACTATTGCGAAAAGCTTTTTTAATCCCGTTTTCTTCATGAACGACCTCTAAAAACCAGATTTGCGGACAGTTTATCAAGCAGACTCATTATATAACACTAAATTAATCTAATCTGAAATTTAATTACCTAAACTTGGGTTATAATCACCTTATGAATAAAGTAAATGTTTCCGTTACAGACCTTGCTTCCTATATATCCCGCAAAGGAAATCTTGCGGGCGGATCTTACGGGTCTGTATCAGCCGTCGAAGGCACGAGGCTCCACCAGAGAGTCTTTGCAGACCTTAAAAAGGCCTATGGAGACATTGTAATCACCGAGGAAACCCTGGTTTACGACTACATCTCAGAATCCGGCATGACGCTTTCCGTTAACGGCAGGTTCGATGCCATGCTCCAGAATCCCGGTAAGCCGCCTATGCTCTTTGAAATAAAGTCTTTTAACTCAACCAAAGAGAGTTTCGATGCTTTGGTCCGTCCTGAGCATGTGACCCAGTTAAAGCTCTATGGAGCCATGTATCTTCTTACGAACTCCGATGTTCTGGATATATCCCTCACTTTGCGCTATGTTTCCATTACGACTTTAGACAGTTTTGAAAACACATACCAGATGTCTTATGAGGAAGCTGAAAAGTTCTGGGAAGATACCTGTTCCGAATACTGCGTATTTGCAAAGACGCTTCTCGATTACCAGAACAGTTTATATGATACTGTCAGTCAGATAAGATTTCCTTTTGACACGATAAGGCCCGGCCAGAAAGAATTCATGAAAAAAGCCCTTCTGGCGCTTAATTCCTGTGAAGCTTTCTTTGTTGAGGCACCTACAGGTATCGGAAAGACAGTATCGGTCTTATACCCTGCCGTCAAAGGACTTGTTAAGAACAGATATGACAAGATCTTTTATCTGACTGCAAAGGAAGCAACAAGAGGCGTTGCAGAAGCCACCTTAAATGCAATGAGAAGATCAGGCCTTATTATCCGTTCTATCACTTTAAGGTCAAAGGAAAAGATGTGTCCTTTCGGCACCGAGTGCGATGCAAAATTCTGTCCTCTTGCAAAAGACTACTATGGCAAGCTCAAAGCAGCTCTTGCCGAATCACTTGTATTAGATGAGATAACTCCCGAAAAGATAACGGAGATAGCATTAAGACATAACATCTGCCCTCATGAGTTCATGATAGACACGATGGAATTCTGCACCGTCATTATCGGCGATTATAATCATGTCTTCTGCCCCAGAGTATCTCTTACTTCCATGGAGCCCGGAAACCAGCGAATAGCAGTCCTTGTTGATGAGGCCCATAACATGATCGACAGAGGCAGAGAGATGTTCTCAGCATCATTCTCGCTGAGCCTGATCGACCAGATGATATTTGATTTCAAAGGCAGAAACACCAAGATAGAAACGATGCTCCACCAGCTTCGCAACTACTTTGCCAACATCGGCACATGCTTCGAGTCATCAGGCTCATGCTTCAAGTTATTGGAACAGGCTGATGAACACAAAGTCCTCATGACCGAGAACTGGGAAGCCATGAGGCAGCCTCCGAGACAGCTCTATGCAAAACTCTGGTTCACGATTAGAAACCTCGCCCCTGTATTGGATAATCTCGAACAGGGTCAGACAAGAAGGACCGCCGTAAAGTTCTTCTTTGAAGCCAGATATTTCCTCACTGTATTGGAGCACTATTTCGATACCGCATATATAACCACGGCATCAAGAAGCAACGGCGACACAACGATAACTTTAGACTGCTTAGACTGCGCTTCCAAGCTCGATTACATAATCAAGGACAGGATGTCGGTAATATTCTTCTCCGCTACATTTACGCCCTATGAATACTACAGGAACTGCCTTGTAGGTCCTGACTGCGATTATGCGTCCTTCTTAAGACTCCCTTCGCCGTTCCCGCCTGAGAATCTTGAGATCATGATCGATTCGGATATCTCGACCACATATAAGAACCGCGCACTTACCCAGGATGAGCTCTCTCAAAAGATAACGGACTGTCTTAACGGCAGGACGGGAAATCACATGATCTTCTTCCCGTCTTTTGAATATATGAACCAGATCATGCCCATGATCGAAAATAACCTCAAGAAAGATTCTGTAACCGGCTATAAGATCATCTCCCAGGTATCAGAGATGACGAGCACGGAAAAAGAAGATTTCCTTAAAGCTTTCAGCGAACCTTATGACGGACTTCTAATAGGAGCCGCGGTTTTGGGCGGACACTTCGGCGAAGGAATCGATCTTGTCGGTGACAGACTCACAGGTGTAATCATTGTCGGTGTCGGACTTCCGAAGATCACACCGGAACGCCAGATCCTGAGCAACTACTATTCGGAAAAGTTCGGCGACGGTTTCTCTTTTGCATACAGGTTCCCGGGCTGGCAGAAAGTTCTGCAGGCCGTAGGCAGAGTTATCCGTACAGAAACAGATACAGGCTTTGCTTACCTCATAGACGAGAGACTCGCAAAGCCTGAATATATCATGTTATATCCTGATCACTGGAAGATCTGATCTTACAAAACCACCGTTGCAGTCGAAGGGTCATCACCAAGAGTGATAACGCCCTCACAGCCTTTGATCTCATAAGTACCCTTTGTTCCGGTAACCTTTACGATACCATCGCTGTTGGTTGTGACAGGCTGGTCCTTTGTCCACCACTCACCCTTAACAAGGCTCAAGAGCTTGTCATAAGCAGGCTTGCATCTGTTATCAACCGTAACAAGGCCGCTCGGAGCATTGAGCCATGCACCGTCAGCAAAGTCCCATCCGGTGATAGCCTTGATATTCGGATCAGCAAATAAGATCCTGTACATTTCTTCCCATTCTTTAGCCTGTCTTTCTTCACCTGCAATAGTTGTCGGCCAGTCTTCTACCTGCCAGTCGTTAAGGTCTTCAATATATTCAGGGATCAAAGAACCTGAAACTAGCGTATTCTCCGTAAAATGGATAGGAAGTCCGAATCTGGAGAACCTCTTCAATACATCGTAGAGCTTTTCGGTGCCCCAGTAACCCTGATGCTGGTGTGACTGGATGCCGATAGCAGAGATCTCCACGCCGGCGTCCAAGCACTTTTCGAGCAATTCCTCATATTTGGGTGAAGTATTGAAATCGTTGATAAGGAACATTCCGTCAGGATTTGCAGCTTTGGCAGCAGCGAAAACCTCTTTTACGAGTTCCACCTGACCGTATCTTTTGCAAAGTCTTGTAACCGCATTATCGTACTTATCGA
This sequence comes from Ruminococcaceae bacterium R-25, assembly GCA_003149065.1. NCBI lineage: Bacteria > Bacillati > Bacillota > Clostridia > Eubacteriales > Oscillospiraceae > Ruminococcaceae bacterium R-25. The sequence goes on along the minus strand of QGFZ01000001.1, from coordinate 543,650 downwards.
AAACGGGCATGATCACTACTTCATTGATAACATCCCAGATATCGATAACGCCCTTAAATGCTGTTACTTCCCTGTTGATCCTCGCAAGCTGCTTATCCATGATGACTTCGTCAGGATACTTCATGAGCCAGTCAGCACATACCGTATGCCAGCAAAGCGGGTGTCCTTTAATAGTTACGTTATTTGCACGCAGGATCTTAGCAGCTTCCATGAGGCTCTCATATTCAGGATAGCCTTCTTCAGGTTCATATCTTCCCCAATAGAAAGGAAGTGTTCCGTAATTAAGGAGCGCGAGCCACTTTTCGAGCCTTTCGGGGTCTCCCTTCTTTCCTTCATATTCAAGGAAATCAAATGCACCTGAACCGAAAAGGAACTGATGTGATTTCTGGTTTAATACCAGTTCCTTATCAGCAACGGGATTGCCGTTCTTATCAACTACTCTTACAAGGGATTCACCTATACGGTGAGCAGGTGTGGTCATGATGTTCATGGATCTATTCCTTTCTATATCCTCAGAATAGTTTGATTATAGAATACTCATCCGAATAACTATGTCATATATCCCTTTAAAATGTAGAGTCGATATACTTTTCTTTCATCTCGGGAGTCATGCTAAGGCTCGCGTATTCTAAGGCCTCCTGTACCGTGATACGGCCTGTGCCGCCTAAGATATCCTTGCCATAAAAGGCCTTCGGAAGATTATGCATTACATTTAAGATCCTGTAAGCCTGATCCTTTCCGCCCTTATCGATAACGGCAATACTAAGATCAGATAAGAGATTACGAAGAAGATCATTTATCTTATCCGTGTCTTCTTTTTTGCATTCGGTTGAAGGATAAGCGATCATCAGATCGTCTTTCATGTTACATATCTTAAGATAGTACGGTAACCGGTACTTGTAAGTAACATCTCTAAGTTCTTCAAAGAATTCTTCAGCATTGTCTTCGCCTTTAATCTCAGCCTCAATATGTCTGATCATTCCACTCCATAAAACGATCTCGGCATTAAGCCTGTTCTGCTCACCAGGCTTCCAGCGCCTGCCTTCCTGACTGCCCTTTGCGAAAACTATTCCGTTTCCTAATATGTGATAGTAATAGCTTATGTCCATAATTTACAAGTTGTTTAATACTGATAACGAGTCGTAAGTCTTCTCGAAATGCATCGAAAGATAATCTGTCGTAAAATCCCTTAATTCGAGCTCTGTCTTTTTATCCGCAGTCGCAGTAAAGAGCTTTTTCAGATCACAGGTCGCAAAATAATTCAAAGCCTTCACGGAAGGCTCTTCAAGCATCCTGTTAAAAGACCTGTTGTTTACGTCACTGCCCTCGCCGCCTGAGATATTCAGAAGATACTTGTGAGTGGATCTGCCTAATGAATCATCAAGATCATAAAGGACCGTAAATCCCGCGATTGTTAATAACCGCCAGTTAAAAGCCGAATATATGAGCAGATACTTGCCCTTGTTGTTAGCGAGCATGTAATAGGCATAAACAGCAAGTTCATAGGCTTCTTTTGAGTTCTCGCTCTGGAGCGTACAGTCCATGAGGCATGAAGAAATGTGCGCGGCAACAGTCATCTGCTCTAAGCTATCCATGATCTTCGAATTGCTCTCAATGATCGAAGCATCCTTAAGATAGTAGTAACCGTGGGATATCGTGACAACAAAATCGCAGAGCATATAAGGCATCGAAAAGCATCCTAATGAACTTCCGGGCTTGGCAACGCCTTTTGCGCAGATGGTTATAAGGCCCCTGTCTGCTGTAAGCACAGATAAGAGCCTGTCCTTTTCCTTATATTCTGTGGAACGGATTATAAGTCCCCTGCAGTTAAAAGGATCCATTATTCGTCGATATCTTTGCTAAGGCCTGTTGAACCTAACATCGCATCATTATTCTGCCAGTCGTTTCTGACCTTTACATAAAGATCAAGATAGACTTTGCAATCGAGCATCTTCTCGATGCTCCTTCTTGCAGCGGTGCCGATGCGCTTGATCATCTGGCCGTCCCTGCCGATGATTATCGCCTTATGGGAATCCCTGTTGCAGATGATGTCAGCCTTGATGACAACCATAGTACGGTCGTCTGCAGAAGTGATCTCATCATCGTCATTCTTTTCTTTGAACTCGTTAATGATGACGGCTGTTCCGTGAGGGATCTCCTGATCAGTGTAATGGAGGACCTGTTCGCGGATGAGCTCAGCTGCAATGACTCTCTCTGTCTGGTCGGTCATATATTCGCTGTCATAAAGTCTCGGTCCTTCAGGGAGCATTTTCGTAATTATGGTTAACAGAAGATCAACGTTCCTGCCGGTCTTGGCACTGATCGGAACGATGTCTTCAAACGTGTATAGTTCAGAATATTTCTGTGTCAGCGGCAGGAGTTTTTCCTGACCTGCTTCATCATACTTGTTGATAGCGAGGATGACCTTCTTGTTCTCTTCTTTTAAAAGATCCAAGAGCTTCTTTTCGACAGCACCCGGATCAGGGAATCTGCCGTCAGCAATGAGAACTACACAGTCAGCGCCCAATGCAGCCTTGTATGATCTGTCTACCATGAACTCGCCCATCTTTGATGTCGGCTTATGGATACCCGGAGTATCGGTAAAGATTATCTGCGTATCTTCAGTATTATAGATAGTCTTAATGTTAGTCCTTGTTGTCTGGGGCTTATGGGATACGATGGCGATCTTCATGCCCGTGATGTAGTTTAGGAGCGTTGATTTTCCTACATTAGGACGTCCCAGCAAAGCTACCGTACCGCAGTGCTTACATGGTGTTCCTGCAGGGATCAGTCCATCAGTCTTAACAAGATCTCTGTGGTTATCCATCTCACAGATATCTTCGATCTCGTCATCGAAAGCAAGCCCGATGTCTCTCATGAGCCTCTTTTGCTTATCGATCATGATCTTCTCATCAGCTGATTCAATGTGATCGTAGCCTAAAAGATGAAGGAGCGAATGAGCGATAAGGAACATTGCTTCACGCTCAAATGAATGTCCGTAGCTCTCGGCCTGAACTTCACAAGCCTTAGGATTGATAAGGATATCGCCGTAGCAAAGGACCTGGTTGCCGTCTTCGTCGGTCTCAAAATCACCGCTGTCAGGAATAACCGTAAATTCGCCTTCTCTTAATTCGAGCATCGGAAACGATAAGCAGTCTGTCTCTTTATCGATGTCTCTTTGCTCTTTATTGATCTCTTTAATCTCTTCAGGAGTTACGAAAGTCAAGGTTGCATAAGCATCCTTTAAAGACCTTGTTACCTGGGGCGATGTATAATTGCCGCTCAATACAGCTTCACTTAAGCTTACGATAAAACCGTCAAGCCCGTTAAGCTTATCTTCTGAAAAACCTTCAGCATTATTTACAATATCTATTCTCATTCAGGGTACTTGATCCTTTCGTGGAAAACGCCGGCATAAACCTGCTTAAATGCGATTACGATCTTCTCGACATCGTCGAAAGACAAGCCGGAATTAATTAACTGGTCCTGATCGATCTTATCCTTGATAAGGACTCTTATGAGCTGCTCTGCGCCTGCAACATCAGATGTCTTCATTGATCTAACGGCAGCTTCACAGGTATCTGCGAGCATAACGATAGCAGATTCCCTTGATGAAGGAATGTGGCCCCTGTACTTGAAATTAGCTACATCCGGGGGTTCCAAGCCTCTTGCCTTGGCATCTTCTACAGCCTTTCTGTAGAAATACGAAGGATAAGTGGTTCCGTGGTGCTCGTCTATGATCTTGATGATCGCGTTAGGCAGTCTCTCCTTTTTCGCGAGCTTAACACCGTCTTCAGGGTGCTTTGTGATGATAGCAACGCTCTCCATAACGGTCAGATGGTCGTGAGGATTGACGCCGCCGTGCTGGTTCTCTGTAAAATACTCCGGATTTTCGAGCTTGCCGATATCGTGATAATATGCTGCAACCTTACAAAGGAGTGAGTCTGCGCCGATAGCTTCCGCTGCGGAGTCAGCAAGATTTGCGACCATCATCGAATGCTGGTGCGTACCGGATGCTTCAAGGAACAGCCTCTTTAACAGATGCTGGCCGGGCTGGCTCAAAGCGATGAGCTTTACAGGAGAAGCAGCGTTACTTACGAGCTCGAAGATAGGAGATAAACCGATTGCAGCAACCAGTGATGCGATCGTGCTTACGAAGGTAAAGATCACGGAATTTAAGTACTCACCTCTCGTGTTACCGATAAGGAAGTTATAAGCGACACTGGTAATGAGCGTCGTGATCGTCGGGAAGAAAATAAGAGCCGCATTGTTTATTATCTTGTCTGTTCTTCCCGCAAAGATCGAACACATTATGATGCCGACGAGATTAATGAAGAACATTTCAGGGTCAAACGAATACATCGGCCATATGAAAAGAAGGTTTAAGACCGAGAAGATGATGCCGTTCTGCGTTCCAAGATAAGTAGAACATACTGCAGCAAAGAAAATCACGATGCAAAGCAGAGTTGAGATAGTCGAAAGATAGACTGATGTTCCGATCGTGATAAGGAATGTGACTATCATGAGATAGAATACAGGCATTTCGACCTTGATCTTCTTGCGCTCGATATTAAGGTATACGAGAAGAACTCCCGACATTATCAATACATAGATCGCAACTCTGGCAAAGATTACGAGGTTGAAAGACTGGTCTCTGATGAGCTCTAACTCAACGAGATTGCTATATGCGTGTTCATCGATTATCGCGCCGGCTTCAACGAGCTTTGTTCCCTTTTCGACCATGACGGGCTCATTGATAACAGCGATATAAGCATTGTTTGCAGAATCTTCCGTAGCCTTGGCATCGTAAACGGTGTTAGGTTCAAGGAGCGTTGAAAGCACTGCATTCATTGAATCAGCGAACTTCGAATAAGAAGGGTTTGATTCGCAGAAAGCATTGAGCTGCTCTGTGATCTTCGTAGGCAGAACTGCGTCATTGACGTCGCCAAGCATTACAAGTTCAGCGATTCCGGTCGTCTTTTCGCTGATATAAGTAAAAGTCGAATTACTCATCTCGAAAAATACAACAAGGCTATCGGCTTCTATTTTCTTGCCTGTCGTCTGCTCGATATTTACGGACAGCTGATATGCTGAAGACGAAGGAGATAATGGCGCCTGGAGGTCGGCAGACTGTGAACTCTTTCTTATCTGGTTTGCCTGATCGAAAAAGGCTTCGATCCTGTCGACATATTCTTCAGACTGTTTATCGGACCTTACGAAAATATCGGCAACTGTATTTCTTGCGACTACTGCCCTTCTCTGGGTCTCATAAGAATCCGCAAAAGTTCTGGTCGCATAGATATCCTGGCCGGCAATAGAACCGACCTCATAATCGTAGCTCACAGGGAGCGAGCCGTAGAATACAAGGAAAATAATAGTCAGCGCTGCGAGAACTAAGGAAATGATCTGATGGAACTTAGGTTTTGCGTTTTTGTTACTGCTCATAAATCACCTTGCCTGGCATTCTCATAAGCTCTTACGATTCTGGCAACAAGACTGTTTCTTACGATGTCCGAATCATTAAGGCTTACGATCTTTATGCCTTCCACTCCGTCTAAAACCGTTATTGCATCTTTAAGACCGCTCAAGATTCCCTTGGGGAGGTCTATCTGCGTAAAATCGCCGCAAACACAAGCTCTGCAGTTAACGCCGAGTCTTGTAAGGAACATCTTCATCTGTTCGGGAGTCGTGTTCTGCGCTTCATCAAGAAGGACAAAACAGTCATCCAAGTTTCTTCCTCTCATGAAAGCCAGAGGAGAAACTTCTATTACGCCCTTATCGTAATAACGCTCAAACATCTCTTGGCCCAGAAGCGCCGAGAGAGCATCGTAGATAGGACGCATGTAGGGGTTTACCTTTTCTTCGATATCGCCGGGCAAAAAGCCTAAGCGCTCACCGGCTTCAATAGCAGGTCTTGTAAGGATGATCCTTGATACTTCCCTGCTCTTTAAGGCTTTAACGGCCATTGCCACGCCAAGGAAAGTCTTACCTGTTCCTGCAGGACCGCAGCAGATCACGAGTTCAGACTTCTTCAGCGAATCAACATAAAGCCTCTGACCTAAAGTCCTCGGCTTGATTGCTCTGCCTGAAGGTGTCATGTAAAAGACTTCATCTGAGGTCTTTAAGAACTCTTCAAGTCTTCCTTCTCTGGCGATATTCAAAAGATATGAGATATCGGTTTCATCGATCTCCGAATCAGAAGACAGCTTATCAAGCGCAATAAAGACATCTTTGGCCGTTAAGACATCGTTGGTGTCATCGCCTTCTATAACAAAACCCTTGCCGTCGTGCTCTATCGAGACACTAAAATAATCGGCAATTCTTGAAGCGTAAACGCCTGCCGAATGCAGTGAATTCTTAAGCTGTTCGATTCTTTCTTCCAAATGAGATCTCCTATATAAAGAATTATTATGCTAATTAGATATTACGTCAACAATCTAGGCTTTAAAGCTCTCTATGACCTTCTTGTAGTAATCGGGAAGGTCTGTTTCAAAATGCATAGTCTCACCGGTCCTCGGGTGAACGAAAGTAATAGCCTGGCTGTGCAGGGCCTGACCTGCAAGACCGTAGTTCTTTCTCCTTGATGCATATACAGGATCACCTACGACAGGGTGATTAATATAAGCCATATGGACTCTGATCTGGTGTGTCCTTCCGGTCTCTAAAACGAGCTTCATATCAGTTATCTCGCCAAGTCTCTCAACGACTTCAAAATGCGTAACAGCGGACTTTCCGTCCTTATTTACTGCCATCTTGCGTCTGTCATTTGAAGAGCGTCCGATGGGCGCATCGACCATTCCCCTGTCTTCTTTTACATAGCCATATACAAGAGCCCTGTATTCCCTGACGATCTCGTGCCTTGAGAGCATGTCGGCGAGCTTTAAATGCGTGAAATTATTCTTGCAGGCGAGCATGAGACCTGACGTATCCTTGTCGATACGGTGAACGATTCCGGGTCTTAAAACGCCGTTGATATCGGATAAGTCGTCTTTGCAGTGAGCAAGAAGCGCATTTACGAGCGTTCCTTCGCTGTGACCTGCAGCAGGATGAACGACCATTCCCTGCGGTTTGTTGATAACGAGAAGGTCCGAATCCTCATAAACGATATCAAGAGGGATATCCTGGGCGATAAATGAATCATCAGGAGCCGGAGCAGGAATATCTGCTTCGACAACATCGCCGTTTGCAAGTTTAGTGCCTGCCTTGATAATTACTTTGCCGTTTACTTTGATCTTTCCGTCATCGATAAGACGCTTGTAAAAAGATCTCGAATACGTTGAATCAAAGGCTTCTGTGACAAAGCTGTCTAATCTTACGCCATCATTTCCGCAAATCTTTGATTCAACCGGCATTTTCATTCTTCCCCTTCTTGATAAGAATATTCCAGAATTCTTCAAAATACTTCGAGCCGAAAAGGATTATGCAGATCAGAAGACCGGTGCCTAAGACTGCACAGATATCGGCGAAATTAAAGATCGGGAAAGTATAAGATCCGAAATCAAATCTCAGATAGTCAACAACATACTTTAATGAAAACCTGTCTATGAGGTTTCCGATAGCGCCTGAAGACAAAAGGCAGAAAGCAACAGATAAGAGCCTCATGTCGTGCAGTGCCGCATGGAGCATAAGATAAAAGATGCCTAAGCCCAGGACTACGGAAATACCTGTTAGCAGATAAATACCCCACGGCTTATCTGCAAAAAGCGAGAAAGCACTTCCCGTATTACGGCAGTGGTAGATGGAAAAGAATCCCTTTATCACATCGACCTGATCGTAAACTTCCACATTTGCCACTACAGCTCGTTTAAGGAGCTGGTCAACAACTACAAGAATAACTGCAATAACAGAAAATATCACACAGGAAACCGGACGGATCTCCCTTGTCTTAACCACATTATCACTCATATTCACAGAACCGCTTAATCCCGGTACACCTACCATTTCTATCAGTATCGAAAAGAATGCCGCATACAAAACCCGGGCCGTCTGCGGGCTCATATTTTGCGGGCAACTTATATGCAAGCCTGTTGATCGAAGTCTCGATATCCATTCCGAGGACAGATTCCTTGGCGCCGCACATTCCGCAGTCGGTTATATAACCCGTTCCATAAGGAAGGATCGTGTCGTCTGCAGTCTGGACATGTGTATGGGTACCTGCGACAACTGAGACCTTGCCGTCTAAGTAATATCCCATCGCACACTTTTCGGAGGTGGCATCACAATGGAAATCCAAAACAATGGTATTACATCCCTCAACGCGCTTTAGAATGTCGACTATCCTGTCAGCATAAGAAAACGGATTATCAGGAAGAACATTGGCATAAACCTGTCCCAAAAGATTAAATACGCCGATCTTCTCGCCGTTCTTTTCAAAGATACAGTAATCGTTACCCGGCCACGAAGGACTGAAGTTTGCAGGTCTTGCGACATTTTTAACTTTGGATATCTGGCTTATGAACTCCCTGTTGGAGAAAGTGTGATTACCCATGGTAAAAAGATCAGCGCCGGAAGCTTCGAGATCCCTTAGCATGTTGATCGATGCTCCAAGTCCGTGAACACTGTTCTCTGCATTAACGATACAGCAATCAACGTTATTGCTCTTTAAAAATGAAGGCATAACAGTTTTGAAAGCACGGCGCCCTGCGCTGCCAACTACATCGCCAACAAAACAAACTCTCAAGAGCAATACCCCCATTCTTTTTATTATTTAAAGAATTATAACACATGAGGGCTCTAATTCCGAAAGTTATGCGATTATCCGAATCTGGGATCGTTTCGGATGAACCATTTTCTGTCAAATGCGGTTATCTCTTCCATTGCAGTCATCTTAACCCGGCATTTTTAGGAGCCGCTCTTTGTCCATTTCGCTTATTTCATGACAAATTGCTTTTACGGACTCTAAGCACTCATTTTTCTTCATTTTCAGAGGTGTTATCTGGTTATCCACATCATGAATCGTTTTATCAATAGTTTTATGGGCATATAAGCACACGTTTTCGTCCGGTTCAATATCAGCAACTATATTGGATTTCTTTACATTAAGCTCTTTAGATTTTCTTATGAGGGGCTTTATTCTATTATCTTGCTCAAGGACCTTGCCGTAAGCTTCCACGAGCTCCCGATATTTCACGAAATAAGGTTTATCGGAATCTAAAGCTTTTTCATATGCGTATTCCACACGTGAACGCACATTGTTGATCCAGAAACTTGTTACTTCAGCATTGTAATTAACGCATGTCCATTTAGCAGCGCAGTTGACGCGGCCGCGAAGTGCTTCGAAATCATGGGGATCCAACATGAGCATATACGAATATCTCTGATCCGCTTCGTTGAATTCTTTTTTTAACAGGGCTTCCTTAGCTTTTCTATTAGGTACGCCAAAGAAAAGAGATGTACCGTATGCCACACCGCATGACCTGCATTCGCAAAGTTTTCTCTTATCATCCATCACAAGCTGACCGCCGCATTTAATACAAATAATATTAGATACAGTTACTGAAGCCGACTCATTATTAACGCTGTTTACGGAATACTGCACTGAATTGGAAGCTGACGGTTCCAAATTCTCTAATTCCAGGCATGATTCCGACAGTTCAGCTTCAATATCTATCAGCTTCTTATTTGTATTATCCACAGTGACTCTTTCATAATTAGCGATCTTTGCAAATTCGTTCTTCTCATAAAGGCCGTCACCATTACCAAGACGTCTGATACGGAGCTGTGTCACCGACTTAACACCAGCCTTTATCTTAAGAAGATTCTTATATTTCCTGCACAAACTGATTATCTCTAATAACTTTTTGAAATAAGGATATCCGGAACAATACTCTGAATTCTTCTTAATAAAACTTTCCGTTTTTTCCATATCATGCTTGATCAGCCTCTTTGGATTTGTCAGATCATCTTTTGAAGGAATCTTTCCGGCACACAGAGCAAGTCCTCGCAAAGCTTCAAAATCATTTGGATTCTTGTTGAACATTTCGGTATATCTTTCATTTGCCGAAAGAAACTCCATCCGCTTTAAAGACAATTCCGCTTCACTCAACATATCTTTTCTGTGGAAATCCACCATATCAAAGTTTGTCCCGCAGAAAGGACAGTCAAAGAGCTCCTGATCGCTGTCAATATTCAGGACACCGCCGCATTTAGCACACGTATAACTGGTTAACTTTGCCATTGAACATCTACCCCATATTCAAAGTCCAAAACCCTACAAATCAAATATATCAGATTTTCCAATACATAAGCAAACAAAAAGGACCTCAAGTCATTAATGACTTAAGGTCCTTGATTTGTTTTGATAGATGATACTAACGTGTTAAATAATATATATAAAAATTGATTAAGTATTATTTAGCAACGTCAGTTGCCCTAGTTTCTCTGATCACATTAACTTTGATCTGACCGGGATAATCGAGTTCATCCTCAATCTTCTTGCAGATATCACGGGCCTTGAGCGTCATCTCGTCATCTGAAACCTTATCAGGTGAAACGATAACACGAATCTCTCTGCCTGCCTGAATAGCAAAGCTCTTTTCTACACCATCGAAGCTTGTTGCTATCTCTTCAAGCTTCTCGATCCTCTTGATGTATGTCTCGAGATTCTCTCTTCTTGCGCCCGGCCTTGCTGCTGAGATTGCATCGGCTGCTGCTACTAATACAGCTTCTGCGCTCAGAGGCTCAACATCGCCATGGTGCGCCTCGATGCAGTTAATGACTGCGGGGCTCTCATGATACTTCTTCGCTATATCGACACCGAGCTGGATATGGGTTCCTTCCTGCTCGAAATCTACTGCCTTACCGATATCATGCAAAAGGCCGCCGCGCCTTGCAAGATTACTGTCAAGTCCGAGTTCGTCCGCCATCATTGCAGCGATCCAGGATACTTCGATCGAATGCTGCAGCACGTTCTGTCCGTACGATGTGCGGTAACGGAGACGGCCTAAAAGCTTAATAAGCTCAGGATGCAGGTTCATAACACCTGTATCAAAGGCTGCCTTCTCGCCCTCTGTCTTGATAGTCTGATTGAGTTCCTTCTTTGCCTTGCCGGCCATCTCTTCGATTCTGGCCGGATGGATTCTTCCATCTGCAACAAGTCTTTCAATCGTCATTCTAGCTATCTCTCTTCTGATAGGATCGAATGATGAAAGTACGATTGCTTCGGGAGTGTCGTCGATAATAAGATCGACGCCCGTTATTGTCTCGATTGCCCTGATGTTTCTGCCTTCACGACCGATGATTCTACCCTTCATCTCATCGTTGGGGAGATTTACAACAGATACTGTGACTTCGGAAACATAGTCAGATGCATAACGCTGGATTGCGTTAACGATAATGTCTTTGGCGACCTTATCAGCATCTTGTTTAGTTTTCTCTTCCATCTGCTTGAGCATTAAGGCCATATCGTGTGTATATTCACGCTTTGCTTCGTCAAGCACTAAGCTTCTGGCATCTGCAACCGTAAGTCCTGAAACCTTCTCAAGTTCAGTCTTCTTACGCTGCTCGTAATCCTTCGCCCTTGCCTCGAGTTCAGCAATATTCTGCTGACGTCTCTCGATCTCCTCCTGCTTGCGCTCGCAATTAGCTTCAATACGATTGATATTTTCTTCTTTCTGCTCGAGCCTATTGCGCTCTTTTGCAAGCTCCTGTTTCTTCTCTCTGGCTTCACGCTCCAATTCAGAACGAACCAGTGAGACTTCTTCTTTTGCCTGCAAAAGCAAATCACGCTTGTTGTTTTCAGCTTCTTTCTGTGCATTTGCGAGAAGCACATTGCTTTCCTCCTTAGATTTAGCAATATCCTCCGCAAGTCTCTTTTGCTCGCCGGAAATACCGGATTTAAAATAGACTGCCGCAATTAATATACCCAGAATAAGTCCAACAACGCCCGCAATTATTACAAATAATAACGATACTTGTGGCACGTTGGTACTCACCTCCAAAAATATTTAGTTGTCAAAGAACGTATAAAATGGCTCTGACAAGCCATTGAATATTGTAGAAATAAATGCCCTATCTGTCAATAATTTGTTAGAATGTAACAATGAAAATAGATTATTTTGTTCAAAGTGAATATAACGGCTGCGAAATACAGCAGATCATGAGGCGCGAGTTCAAGATGAGCTCCACATGGGTCAAGCGCGTAAAGCTCTACGGAACAGTGGAACTTAACGGCGTTCATGCCAGAGTCAAAGACCCTGTAAAGACCGGCGACAGACTCTTTTTCGAGTACGAGGATAACTCAGCTTCACTGACTCCTCCGCCAAATGTCGGCATCGTATACGAAAATGAGCACTATGCCGTCGTAAATAAGCCCGCCGGAATGGTTACCCACCCTTCCCACGGTCATCTGGAAGATTCGCTCCTCACTTGTCTGTCTGATAAGACCCTCCACCCCGTAATGCGTCTGGACAGAGAGACTTCAGGTCTTCTTATCGTTGCAAAGGACGGCTATGCCCATAATATGCTCGCAAATGCCGATATCAAGAAAAGCTACAAGGCCCTTTGCTACGGCCGGTTCGAACCATCTGAAGGCACTATGGCCTTCCCTATCGCAAGGCGCCAAAACTCCGTCATGATCAGGGACTGCGTTCCTGACGGCAAGCCTTCAATCACGCATTACAAGACTGTCGCTTATTTCGAAAAGGCTGACATATCTTTAGTCGAATTCGAGCTTGAGACCGGAAGATGCCACCAGATCAGGACTCATTGCTGCCATGTGGGACATCCGCTTTTAAGTGACGGGCTCTACGGGCCTTTGTCTGACGATAATCCAAAGGAAGAATTGAAAGAACAGGCTCTTATATACGACGGAAAGGTCGGCAGAGTCGCCCTTCACGCATTCAGGATCGAATATAATGATCCTTTTGATTCGGGAAACGCCAAAGTTTTTGAGGCAGAACTACCATCTGACATGCAAAAGCTGATAGATGAGATCAGCTGATACCTAATTACGATAACTTACCTGCAATAGAAGTGTCGTTTAAGAACGTGTTGCAGTTATAAAGCCACAGGCAGTCTGTTACGCCTTCGCTGTCGATTATGTTCTGGATATTGTCGTTATAGTATCTGGGGTCAACGACGATTATCTTCTTAAAATGCGGAATCAGTAGCGGGATCAGGCTGTTGGCGTATGAATCCTTAACGACCATAAGCACACGTTCGCTGGAAGAATTCGTTTCAATCACTACCTGGGCATAGTTACCGCCGAAGAAGACCTCATATTTGCTCTTTCCATTGAGCTTAGACTGGTCGAAAACAGTGGTCGTTACTCTCTGCTCTTCAACATATGTAACCCTGTACATAGTGTCTGAAGGACATGTCGGGATGCTTATGGTGTCTTTGGCGCTGAAGATCCCCGCCGAAGACGCGAGTGTTCCCTGGAAGCTGTTTGTTACAGGGAGATTCTTGTATTCGTAGGTGCCGCTCTCAAGATCCATGGTCCTTTTGATCTCGTTATAAGCGATGCTGACAGCGCTCGCTGTCCAGTGATGGTCAGTCTTATAGTAAAGATCCTGCGGGGTTGAAGAATTCTTCAAAGGCGTGCAGAGATCAACAGGCTTATACCCGGGAAGGCTCTGATATATCTTCTTTATCTGTTCTGTCTGATCCGGAACCGGTGCCTTTGAGGGCAGATAATCTTTTAAGATCTCTGACGAATTCGGCGCGATGGCTATATAGGTATTAACGCCTTCGTTTCTTGCCTTCAGGTTATTCATTGCATCCGTGGTCTTTTTGACCCTGGCATCGTTATATGTAGAAGGCTTTTCGAAAAGGAAATGCTTCTTGCCGATATAAACGTCATTTATCTCTCTTTTACCGAAAAAGACATCGATATTTGTTCTCGTGCTTACGAGCTTGTCCCTTAAAAGGAACTGGTCTGAAAGATAGGCTTCAGCATCGTCCATGAACTTGCCGTCAAATAAAGACGACCAGCTTAAAGCGGGCTTTGTCGTAAGATAACGGTTCTCGTTCTCGCTGTATTCCCTGTCCTTACCGATAAGAGACAAAAGACTTACAACAAAAAGAATCACTGTAACGATGAATGCCGAAATGCATTCATACTTCGAATAGTCCTTCTTCTGGACTTTCCTCTTTTTCTTTATATTGCTGTTGACCTTTCTTTTTTCCATAACGTCAGAACCTGAAATACAAGAATGGGTTATATGTCTCGCTGATCATGAAAATGATGCAGAGGACAAAAAGCAGCGGCGTTGCAGCCAGGATCAGCCTGCTCCTGTTCTTGGGCTTCATTCTCGAAGACATAGCCTTATAGACAGGAAGCGCACAGACGCCGCCGATGATTAACAAAGCGAAATTCGTAGAAAGCAGGAACGAACCGAAAGAATCCGCAAAAGATGATGCCCTGCCGAACATCGCACCGATATAGGCAAAAGCTTCGCCGATAGAAGACGCTGAGAAAAACACCCAGCCTACCATGACACAGACCATCGTTCCCAACCAGCGGAAGAAAGACGGGATCTTCTTAAGGAGATTATCAAGGATATACTTTTCGAGAATAAGTAGGATTCCGTAATAGAGACCCCAGAGGACGAAATTCCAGGCAGCGCCGTGCCAGAATCCGGTCAAAAGCCAGACTACCAAAAGGTTAAAGATAACTCTCGGCACCTTGCACCTATTACCGCCAAGCGGGATATAGACATATTCCTTAAACCATGAAGAAAGAGACATGTGCCATCTTCTCCAGAAATCAGTAATGGATGTGGCTATATAAGGATAATCGAAGTTCTCGCAGAATTCGAAACCGAAGACTCCGCCCAAACCGATCGCCATATCCGAATATCCGGAAAAGTCGAAATAGATCTGGAGCGTATAGCATATTATGCCGGTCCAGGCTGTAAGAACGCTCATGTTATCCACACCCGCCTGCTGTACCTGCGCATAGATGCTGCCTAATGTGTTTGCGAGGATCAGCTTTTTCGAAAGGCCGAAGATAAACCTGTTAAGGCCCCTGGAATAAGATAACCAGGTCTCCTTACGGTTCATCAGCTGGTCCTGAATGTCCTTATATTTGACGATAGGACCTGCAATGAGCTGCGGGAACAAAGATACATAAAGCGCGAAAACAAAGAGCTTTTTCTGGGCTTTGATATTTCCCTTATAAAGATCGATTATGTAAGACATGATCTGGAACGTATAAAAGGAAATGCCCACAGGGAGCGGAAGATTAAGGGGCCTTACAGCAAGTCCAGTTATGCCTGCAAATGTGCCGATGAAAAGATTCGCATATTTGAAAAAGCCCAATACGAATATGTTAAACAGGATCGCGAAAATAAAGAGCGACTTAAGTCTCTTCTTGTGATTTCTCCTTCTCTCCTGCTCCATATCCTTTCCTACAATGAAATTGAAGAATATGGATAAGAGCATCAGGATAATGTATACAGGCTCGCCCCATGCATAGAAAACAAGGCTCGCAACGAGCAAGATGAAATTCTTGACAGCGGTGCTTTTGGTCAGCTTAACACCCACCAGATAGTACAAGACCATCGTCAGTGGCAGGAAAACAATTAAGAATGTTGCTGAACTGAATACCATCTTTTATCCTTACAATGCCTTCTTATATGCCTCATAGAGCTCATCGGAATTAACCGCCGTGCAATAGAAAACTATATTTCCGTCGGTCCTGATGATGCAGTCTTCCAAAAGAGCATATTGCTCAGGTGCATAATTCTTATAGAGATTCTCACGGTCAGTCACCCTGTTCTGGATGGCTGTCTTGAATTCAACGGCATCTCCCGCGTCATTGAGCTTAACAATGAGCATCTCGGAAACATCCATGACGTTATCGTTGGCATAGTAGACGATGCCTTCTGTCTTATCGATATCAAAGCCGAAGGCCTTTGAAGCGTCGAGATTGGTCTTTTTCGCCATCTGATCCTGTGCAATTGCAACGCATACAGGAGCGGCAACCTCGTCAACGCTCTTCTGGGTGCCGCCTTTATGTGTTGCACAAACCCAGATGATAAAAGCAATCAGGGCAACAACACAAAGCGCTTCATAGATCATGTAGTTCTTGTACTTCATCTTCCCCTCATGATCTCCGTATAAACAAATGGCAGATACTGCTCTTCGTAGAACTTCTTCAAAGGATGAATACCATCCTTGTCATAGTAGTTCGTCTCAAAATCGTTAAACAGTATCGTATAGTCGAGGAAATGAACTCCTATCTCAGAGCACATCTCGGCGAGTTTTTCGTTGTAATAAGGGATATTATTGAATTTTTTCTGCTTTGAAGCAGCATTTTGAGATACCGGGAAAATAGAATCGACATAGATCTCAGTATCTGGGAGCTGCTCTTTCAGCCTTAAAATGCTTGCCTTATAGTCTGAGATAAAACTGTCAGCAGCATCTTTCGAACCGATGGTATTGGAACCATAATGAAGGACCAGATATTTGGGCTTTAACGCAACAAGATAGTTGTAGTTCTTATCGATGTGATTGGAATTAACGCCAACTGCGGCAGTAATATACTTGCCGTCAAGGATGCCGTATTCATAGATTGCCTCCATAAGGCTGTCGCCGCAGATATGGATATCCTTGAAAGCCGCATTGAAGTTATTATCCTTTATCTCGAGAAACCCTGTTTCGGCAGGAGCAGCGGTCAGTTCAGTAGGCTCAGGTGTCGGAGAAGGCTCGGTATAGACAGCGGTCTCACGCTCTGCAATATAAGATACGCCGGCTGAAGGATCGATAGAAACGGGTTTTTGGGGAACGATGACAGTAAGTAAACGAATGAACATAACCCCAATCGTTACAACGAAAATAAGCAGTAATACCTTACTGAATGTATTTTTCACACAAACGTCCCCTGAATAAAGTTAACAGATAATCTTTGTCAAATTATCTGAACTATTTATATCGTTAAGTCTGAAAAAAAACAAGCGATTAACAGGGCAATATCAGTCCAATAAAAAACAGCCGTGAAAAGCGGCTTGTTTTAAGGGTTTCTACGGCAATCAGTCTTTCTTGTAGCCTTTGCGGTAAGGCTTAAGCGCATCTTTAAACTCTTTTGCATTGAAACCGTGGTCGGAAGCAAATTCTATGAGCTGTTCTTTCTCGATCTCACGCAGTTCTTCAAGCGCGCCCTCAGGAAGAATATGGTTATCGTCCTTTGTCACGCAAATTCCCATAACCTTGTACGGCGGATTATCTTTCGAGCTTTTCATTTTTGAAAAAACAGTAAGGTTATCTCCTTCGATCGCAACGATCTTGCAGTCAACAAAATAAATATTCTTTTTGCGGAGGGGTTTCGATAAGAGTTCGCGCATCGCATCGCCAAAATACAATGTGACCGTATCGCCTATTTTATATGCTTTTCCCATAACATTGACCTCTCTTATGTCTGATACACCAATCTGATACTAATTATACCAAGAATACAGATAATCAGTTGGCATCTGCAAGAACATTCTTCTTTTGCTTCTCGACGACAGATTTGCCGATCCATTTTTTCTTATACCAGTAATACATGACGATAATACCTCTTATGCATTCATCCGCAGCAGTTCCTACGAAGATCCCTGCAACGCCCATGCCGCAAACCACGCCGACAAGGTAGCCTGTCGTAAGGCCTAAGCCCCAGTTGCACAAAAGTCCCATAAGCAGCGGGAAAATGTAGGCCCCGGCAGCTTTTAGGCTATTGACAAAGGTCATATTGAGACATCTGCCGATCTCAACAAAGATATCGGCGATCATGATCATCTGGCCCAGGGCAATAATCTCCTGATTCTGAGTAAAAAGCTGCAATGTATATCTGCAGAGCATCGCATTGATCGAAACAAGCACTATCGTAATAGGCATCGATGTCTTAAGAGTCTTAAAAACTCTCTTATATGCCTCTTCCTCTTTGCCTGCGCCGACTAAGTGGCCTGTGATTATCTGTGTCGACATCGCACAAGCGTTCGAGAAAATGATCGCCAAAGATATCAGTGTGTTGCAGTAAGACCTCGCGCAGACGGCTTCATTACCCATTGCGTTTACAAAAGAAAGAAGTGTTGTCTGATAGAGGTTATATGTAAGGTTCTCGCCCGCCGTCGGAAGGCCAATCTTGATCATCTTGCCAAGGAGCTTTCCGGGGAACGGCTTCATATATCGGAGCGATATCTTACCGATCTTCTTTACATAGAAGAATATGAAAACTGCGATAAAGGCAATCGCTCTCGATACGACCGTTGAGACCGCCACACCTGTAACACCCATGTTCAAAGGTGCGAGAGGCCCGTACAGGAACAGATAGTTGCCGCCGATGTTGATGACGTTCATTGCGAGGGTTACATACATGCCGAGTTTCGGGTAACCGTTGCACCTTAAGATCTGGAGCATGACCATATATACAGCCGTAAAGAATCCACCGCCGCCTACTATATAGATGTAGATCATTGAATAAGGACGCATCTCATCGGAAACCTGCAGGAATCTCATGATCAAGGGATTTGCCGCACAGAAAGCCGCACTCAGCACAACGCCTACAATGAGATTTACGATGACCGAAAGCGTATAGATCATGTTCATCTTGTCGTATCTTTTCGCACCCAGATACTGCGCTACGACAACACTCGTTGCGGTTGCGATTACATTAAAGAGTATGTTCATCATGAACACGATCGTATTGGCATTGCCGACTGCGCCTACAGCATATTCATCGTAGTGACTCAGCATCAGCGTGTCGACATTATTGACCATTACGTTTAGGAACAGTTCAAGGAACATAGGCCCCGCCAGTATCATCAGCGGTGTCTTCTCATCTATTACAACCGGTTTTTTCTTCCTTTCAGCAATCCCCATTTAATCCCACATATCCTTTAAATACTTAAGCCCGGATCATGGCTGCCCGACAACATAGATGTTTACACTCTTTATCTCTGCCGTTTCGGCATACTTATATGCTTCCGAATTGCGCATGTAATCAAAGAAATCGCCATCCACATCTCTATCGGTTATTTGAGTAAGCTTATAATTCCTGCTTATGACATTAAGCCCGTACATTACTTCCACACGGATCTGATAATATTTTCCATCTTCAGCCTTGTACTGCCTGGCCATGCAAAAGCCGAAAAGCTGTTCGCCCCTGACGCGAGGATCAGTTGTATTGTCGTAATCACTGAATAAATTGTCGCGGCCGTCAAAGTAGTCGATTCCATATCTGAAGATAACCGTGCTGTCGTCCAAGGGCTCGTCGCACATTTTTGCGAAAGCATAGATTATCTCGGACAAAGGCAGATCCTTATTGATACTTTTATTCAGGTTATTTACCAGTCCCATATTCTTAAGGGTTACGGGATCCTTGGTCTCATTTGTTTCCCTAAGATCAATAGGTAATTCAGTCGGCACCGGATTTCCGATACCTTCGAAAAACTCGGCAATAACCTTATAATCACCGCAGTTAGTGATGATTATGTATTCATCAGACGGATCCTTATACACGGCAAGAGCATTAACATAGGAAGCTGCAAATTCCCATGGTACTTCATAGTTGAGAGTAGCATATTCCTCCCTGGTAGTATAAGAAAAACCGCCCAGCTTATTGGCTTTAAGCCATTTATTTAAACAGTCGCTTCTGACAATAATGAAAGGACATCCCTGAAACTGTCCTTTTGCACTCTTATCGTTCACATATTCGATCGTCTGAAGTTTGCTTTCGGCATATGTATGAAGTTCTGCTTCGCTTGTCTTTTTGTCTTTAAAAACACCGGTATCAAATCCTGCGGGGATCCTATACATGCTTACGTCATATTCCCAATTAACAGTCGATCCAACACTCCCCATATCAGATATCTCACTATCTTTATATGCGCTGTATTTCGAACCGCTAGTTACAATAAGGCCAATAACAGTAGCGAATATAATTAACAATACTATTGACAGATAACCCAAAGGCAAAAGCAATCCCGCTAAGGCAAATTTTCTGCCGGCAATGCCCTTTTTTCTAGTCTTAACCAGTCCTGCAATAGAAAGGATTATTCCGATAACAGGCATTAAAAATTCGACTCGGTCCCACCAGACTCTATCCCAAGAATAGAAATTATTCCAAGGGCCAAAGTAATCTAAGGCAAGCACTAAAGGATAAGAAGCAGAAATGATCAAACCTGTCAGACAAAGCTTGCTGATTTTCTTCTGTTCGGGAATATCTTCTTCGTTCTTCTTTACTTCAGCTCGCTTTTTGGAAGGCTTAAATAAAAGAAGTCCCGTCCCGAGCAACAGCAGGCCCGTTAAAACAAAAAATACAACCACTACATGAAAGTCGGCCACTGTCAGCCCTCCTCAGATGAGACCCTGTTAATCTCCGAATGACTTTATCAGGTCTTGAGCAAGCCTTATAGAAGACTCGGTGTCGCTGCCTGAAAGAAGTCTTGATACTTCCTTTGTTTTGCCTTCACCATCAAGCACTGTGCAGACAGTTTCTGTATTTCCGTTTGAAACTTTCTTTGTAAGTACGAATCCTTTGTCAGATGCAGCAGCGATCTGCGCCGTGTGGGTAACGCACAAAACCTGGTGAGCTGAAGCGATTGCCTTGAGTTTATTTGCGATCGCAAGTGAAGCTTTACCGGATACTCCCGTATCGATCTCGTCGAAGATAAGTGTCGGGATGAGATCCACCCTGCTAAGCACATTCTTAACAGCGAGCATGATCCTTGAAGCCTCACCGCCTGAAACAATCGCAGACAATGCTCTAACCTGCTGGCCGGGGTTTGCGCTGAAACGGAAACTGATGTCGTCGATGCCTGCCATCGAGAAGAACTTGGCCTTCTCTCTTCTTACAAAGCTTACTTCGAAGATCGCATCAGGCATCTCAAGGTCTGAAAGTTCCTTTGTGATAGCCTTTTCGAGCTTTTTCGCATATTCCTTACGCTCTGAAGAAAGCTTTTCTGCAAGATCCAGGAGTTCTTTTTCCTTTATAGTGCGCTGCTTTTTTAATTCCTGCAGGATGTCTTTATTCTTTTCTATTGCATCCAATTCGGCTTTGGAATCAGCTGCAAACTTATTGATATCAGATACGCTTGCGCCATACTTGGCCTTAAGTTCATAAAGAAGGCCGATCCTCTGTTCGGTGCGTTCTTTAAATCCCTCATCGTAATTCCTGTCAGTAAGGACTTTGTCGATATCAGATGCTAGGGCATCAAGATCAAGAGCCAATGCCTGCGCGCGTTCAGCAATATCTTTTAAGCTCTCATCGCTTTGCGAAGCTTTCAAAAGCTCTCTGCTCGCCTGGTTTACAGACTGGACAGGACTCTGATAGTTGTTTTCGGTATTAAGCAGGTCGCCTGCATTTTTAAGACTCTCGAAAAGGACCTCATTCTGTGTGAGCTTTTTCTTAGTCTCGTGGAGTTCTTCCTCTTCACCGTCCTTAAATCCCGCTGCTTCTATCTCATTTACGGCAAACTCGAGATAATCGCGGCGCCTTTCCAGATAATCAGGCGAAGAAGATATCTCCTTAATGCGGAGCACAAGGTCTTTAAACTCCTGAAGGCTCTTAACATAGTCGTTATGAAGCTTTATGCACTTTTCGCCTGCGAAGCGGTCCAAAAGCTTTACATGAGTTGATTCATCGAAGATCGCCTGTGTATCGTGCTGGCCGTGGATATCAACAAGCCTGGAAGAGATATCTTTCAAGATAGCGTTGGTAACACCGGTGCCGTTTACTCTTGCAACGGACTTGCCTGAATCGTAGACAGTCCTGCTTATAATGAGCATTCCGTCATCATCTTCTATCCCGTTATCTGAAAGGATCTTTTTGAATTCTTCATCGGTTACATTTGAGCAGTCAAAGACAGCTTCCGCAAAAGCAGAAGGACTTCCGGTTCTGATCAGGTTTCTGGAAGCTTTTGCACCTAATATAAGGCTTATCGCGTCAACGATAAGGCTCTTGCCGGCGCCGGTCTCACCGCTTATTACGTTAAGTCCTTTATAGGGCTCGAAAACGATATTGCTGATGACCGCAAAATCTCTGATCTCAAGTCTTACAAGCATCAGGTCAGCCTTTATCCGTCATGTCTTGAATTGTAGTAAGAAGCGCCTTGGCTTCTTCGATTCCCGGGCATGCTGCAAAGATAGTATCATCGCCAGCTATTGTTCCTGAGCAGTCTTCCAGGTGCATTGAATCAAGAGCGGAAGCAGCTGCGCTCGCCATACCTGGCAGCGTCTTTATAACGATAATGTTCATCGCCTGGTTTACGGAGATGATGCTGTTTGAAAATACGGCAAGAAGTCTTCCGGGAGCAGTATCGCCTGTCCTGTCGAGCACGCAGTATTTTGTAGCTCTGTTAGGAAGAGTTATCTTGATTATTCCAAGCTCTTTAATATCTCTTGAAATAGTTGCCTGTGTTGCTTCAAAGCCCGACTGGTTTACCTTTGCCGTAAGGTCTTCCTGTGTCGAGATATCGTTATCTCTAATAAGTGATAAGATCTTTTCCTGTCTTGAATTCTTAGCGGTTTTCATAGAAATAACCTCTCTGTACAATCTTCTTTCTTACGTTGGCAAAGAAGCTGTCCGGCTTCAGGCAGACAGTCTTAAGGACTTTGTCATATTTTTTGATCACGATCTCATCGAAGCTCTCGAGATCAACGAAATCTCTTCCGTCCGGGCAGATCAGGGGCGCAGACTCAATTGACTCCAGCGTTATCTTGATCTCACTCTCGGGAGTTGCAACGTATGTATAGCCGTTTAATGTATGCGAGCAGATCGGTGTTACGATGATGTCTTTCATGCCGGGCATAAGGATCGGGCCGCCTGCGGAAAGAGAATATGCGGATGAACCTGTTGCAGTTGATACTACAAGACCGTCTCCTCTGAATCTTTCGATTATCTGTCCGTCTATTGAGAGAATGAGCGTCGTGATGTGGGGTTTAGCGCCTCTTACGATGATGATGTCGTTAAGGCAGACGCTCGAACCCTTGAGCTTGCCGTTCTTGTTATATACTTCGCACTTAAGCTGTGTTCTGTCTATTGTCTTATAGTCGCCTGAAATAAGCTGAGCGAGGTCTTTTTCGAGATCTTCGTGAAGGATCTCGTTAAGAAAACCGATAGATCCTAAGTTAACACCTACGAATTCAGTGTCGAGGTCTCTGTATTTAGCTACCTTTGAGAGGAATGTTCCGTCGCCGCCAATGGAAATGATCGTCTTGATATCTATGTCGGAAAAGTCTTCAAAAAGAACACCGGGAACCTCTTTGAGCTTCGGGCAGACATCATCCATGCCGATCTCAAAAACCGGAGTAGCTCCTAAACGGCTGATTATCTCAGCTGTCTTTTTCGCTGTCTCATATCCGTTATCTCTTGAACTGTTGGAACATATTCCGTAATTCATAAAGACAAACCTCCTGCAAGAAGCTATAGGTATTTAAACATTATAATGAATAAATATACAACAGGCAAATTAGATCAGCGTAACAGAGCAGATTTAATCGAAGATGCCACTGTGACGCCGTCAAGACCGCAGTATTTGAGCTGGTCTTTCTGTGTCATTGCCCTGACTATAGGATTTCTTACACCGAATACGGTTACGTCCTTTTCAAAGCCCAATATCTGGAGTTCGCGCTCTAACGATTCTCCGAAACCGCCGCTGATGATGCCTTCTTCAAGGCTGAAAACATACTTGATACCAACCAGAAGATCCCATATCTCTTTAGCAGGAAGGGGCTTTATTAGCGTGAGATTTATATGCTTGCCCATTATTCCCTGCTCTTTTAAGAGCTCCATCGCAAGGTCAGCTTCTTCGCAGATCTTACCTGTTGATATGAGCGCAAAATCATTGCCGTAATCACATACGACATGAGGCTTCGTAATATCTTCCAACTCGGTATATAACGGTCCGTTTGCCTCAAAAGGAGATGCTCCTCTGGGATATCTTATTGCAACAGGTCCTTTTACCGTTTCAACGGCATATGTAAGGCACCTCTTAAGGTCCGTATAATCTCTTGGCGATAAGACGGTCATGTTGACCATCGAATTAAGATACGAGATATCCAAAAGTCCGTGATGCGTATGTCCGTCGTTTCCGACAAAGCCTGCTCTGTCGATTGCGAAAACAACATGGCTGTTCATGAAGCAGCAGTCTGTGATCATCTCGTCATAAGCTCTCTGCAGGAATGAGGAATAGATCGCAACAACCGGAATATAACCTGAAACTGCAAGGCCGCCTGCCATAGTAACGCTGTGTTCTTCGGCGATACCGCAGTCAAAGAATCTTGCAGGATATTTCATCTGGAAATTATCAAGTCCGGTTCCTAAAGTCATTGCAGCAGATATGGCAACAATCTTGGGATTCTTAGCTGCAAGTTCGGTCATTGTGTTGGCAAACACAGTCGTATAGCTCGTTTTCGAAGCACCGACACCAGTCTCAAGATTAAACGGACCTACGCCGTGGTAATCGGAAGGATTTGTCTCAGCAGGCTCGTAACCCTTACCCTTTTTGGTGATTACATGGATCAAAACCGGGCCCCTGATCTCTTTCGCACCGTCAAAAGCCTTGATAAGGTCTCTCATGTTATGTCCGTCAACAGGACCGTAATAGTTAAGTCCTAAGTCATCGAACATTGAAGGCGTTTTGCGGTACAAGAGGAACCTGAAAAAGTCCTTGATCGCGAGGATGATCTTGATAAGTCCGCGGCCTACAAAGCCCAGCTTTTTAAGGAAAGATTCCGTCGTCTGCTTAGCCGAGATATATCCTGAAGAGATTCTGAGCTTCGATAAGTGCTTTGAAAGACCTCCGACATTCTTGTCGATACTCATCTCGTTATCGTTAAGGATGATTATCATCCTGGTCTTGCTGTGACCTAAGTCGTTTATAGCTTCATAAGCAAGTCCGCCCGTAAGAGCGCCGTCGCCGATTATTGAAACGACATTAAATTTCTTGCCTTCGAGATCTCTTGCCCTCGCAATACCCATTGCAGCGGATATGGAAGTCGAACTGTGACCTGTATCGAAAGCATCGTAAGGAGATTCGGTAATTCTCGGGAATCCGGAGATACCGTCCTTCTGCCTTAATGTATTGAACCTGTCAAATCTGCCCGTCAGGAGCTTATATGAATAAGCCTGGTGACCTACGTCGAAAACGATCTTATCCTGCTTGTAATCGAAAACGGAAAGAAGAGCTACAGTAAGCTCTACTGCACCCAGGTTACTTGCAAGGTGTCCGCCGTTTGAAGATACGGTATTAAGTATCTTATCTCTTAGTTCAAGGCACAGCTGTTCACGCTCTTCAGGCTTCATTGCCTTAAGAGTCTCAGGTGTCGTATCCTTTCCTAAGTATTTATAGTCCATTATCTGTTCCTGTTAACAAGAAAATCCGTTAGTGTCCTGTAGTCAGTCGTATCAAAACCGTTATTGTCAAACTTATCAAGGATCACCTTAATGCAATCTGATTCATCTTCCAGTCTCTTTTTCGCGCCCTTAAGGCCCAAAAGAGTAACAAATGTTGCCTTTGAATCCCTCGCGTCCTTGCCGGTGCTCTTGCCCAGAGTCTTGCTGTCGGATGTTACGTCAAGGATATCATCTTTGATCTGGAAGGCGAGACCTATATGTTCGGCAAGTTTTCGTAAATCTGATGCAGTCTCATCCTTAATACTGTCGCTTCTTTTCATAAGCGTCGAAAGATAGTAAGGGGTAACGACAGCAGCTTCAATGAACGCGCCGGTCTTCTTCCTCTGAAGTTCAGTAAGGAGATCTAAAGAGATCTCTTTATCTTCAGATGCTATATCGATGCTCTGTCCTCCGAGCATGCCGCTGATGCCTGAATTCTCAGCCATGGCAGATGCTGCATAGATATATCCCGGGTGCTTTTCGCACATGAGGAACAACCTCTCCATAGCCTTGTTGAGCAAAAGGTCTCCTGCGAGAACGGCAATACCCTCGCCAAATGCCTTATGGCATGTGGGCTTGCCTCTTCTCAAGTCATCGTTATCCAGAGCCGGAAGGTCGTCATGGATAAGTGAATATGTATGGAGCATTTCTAATGTGGCAGCAAAATACTTAACATCAGCATCGATGTCAAAATCGAGCTTTAACATATCGGAAGTAAGGTACATCATGAGCGGCCTTAATCTCTTACCGCCTGCATAAAGGCTGTAAAGCGCAGCCTTTACAGTAATGTCTTCTGCCTCCTCGCTGGTAAAGACAGTTTCAAGTTCAGGTAATATCCATTGCTCTGTCTTTTCCATCAGAGCGTTAATATTATCTCTTTCCATCATCAAACTCCGGTCTCGCTAATGTTAAGAGGATCTGTCGTGCCGTTTTCTTTGTTGACGGCTTCGATCCTGGCTGTTACTTCATTGAGCTTGTTTTCGCAGATTCCGACGAGCTCAACGCCGCGCTCATAGAGCTTTAAAGACTCATCGAGTGTAGCTTTTCCCTCAGAGAGCTTGGCAACTGTCTGACGGAGCTCAGTCATGGCTGCTTCATATGTCATCTCTTTATCCTTAGACTCAGGCATCTTCAGATCCTCCATCTGTTTTTATCGAAATATCTTTTATCTCAGTTAATAATGTACCGTCAGCCAAAACGATGCTGACGTTATCGCCCTTTTTAACCGACTTGGCTGACTCAACTGCTTTTCCCTTGCTGTTGCAGACATAAGAATAGCCGCGGTTAAGAACATTATTGGGATTAAGTGCATCAAGCCTGACCTTAACTTCATTTACTTCAGACTGCGCCTGCTTAACGAATCTTGAAGACAAAGCATCGAGCTGGTTCTTTAATCCGTTTACTACAGCCAATTGTTCTCTAGCGTAAAACGCAGGAGAATGGAGCGCTTTGTGGTTCTTATAAACGTCCAGAGCCTTGCGCCTGGAATCGATAAATTGGTTAATCGCTATATCGAGATTTAACGCGAGATTGTCGATCTCTTTTGTCTGGTCGGCATAAGACGCAATGACCATCTCTCCTGCTGCCGTAGGTGTAGCTGCCCTGACATCTGCAACATAATCGATGATAGTGTAATCAGGTTCATGGCCTATCGCAGAGATAACGGGAATCTCGCTGGCATAAACAGCTCTTGCGATGCCCTCATCGTTGAAGCAAAAAAGTTCTTCGTAAGAACCGCCGCCTCTTGCGACAATGATGACATCAACATTTTTGTTTTCGTTGAAATACTTAATACCGCTGATTACTTCCGGCGGACAGAGTTCGCCTTGAACGCTCGCGGGATATAAAAGGATATCGTGATGAGGATTTCTTTTCCTTATCGTGTTAACGATATCGGAGATTACTTTTCCTGACTGTGAAGTAACTACGCCGATCCTTCTCGGAAGTATCGGAATGGCCTTTTTATGCGAGCCGTCGAAAAGGCCCTCATCCTGAAGCTTTTTGAAAAGCTTATTAAACTGTTCGTGAAGGTCTCCTGCGCCTTTATCTTCGATATTTGTGGCGATCATCTGGAGCTTTCCGCCGGCAGAATAGTAATCCAGGCCGCCTGTGACCTTTACCTTCATTCCTATCTGCGGATCGATCTTAAGAGCTGACCTGTTTCTCGAAAAGATAACGCAGTTAATTACCGACTGATCATCCTTAATGCTGAAATAGGCATGGTCTCTTGCAGAAACTGTATATTGGGAAATCTCACCAACAACAGAAAACTCTGCAAGATAAGGATTGTCCTGCAGAGATTGCTTTATGTAGCCGTTTAAATGGCTTACGCTTTCAAAATCGAACATGAGTTCAAAGGCTCTTAACGAAATTGCTCAAAACGCCGTTGATATAAGATGAGGAACTCTCTGTTCCGTATTTTTTAGCGAGCTTAACAGCTTCGTTGATAGAAACAGATGTCGGGATATCCTCGACTGTGAGGATCTCATAAACAGCGATCTCCAATATGATACGGTCTGTCTGAGGAAGACGCTCTAATTTCCATCTCTTGAGGAACGGAACGAACTTTTCGTCAAGCTCGTCTCTGCTGTTGATAACGCCGTATACTATGTCGAGAAAATACGGTTCATCTTCAGTGATATCAGGATATGTCTCCCTGAATAATTCGATCTGGTCGCTGACAGGGTCATTTCTAAATCCTGTCTGGAATAAAAACTCCATAGCGTGTTCTCTTGTTTCGATTCTGCTCATCTAAACCTCCCCGGTGGCAAAATCCTGTCAAGAAATCTCTTGAACCTGCTCGTATCGGAAAACAGGAACGAACCTACAAAGAAGCCAACCGCCGTCATTAATATGATAAATAGGGTCTTAAAGAACCCGAATATACAAAGTAATAGTCCAATGATAAAAAACAGGACAGCAAATATAACACCTGCTTTGGTGTTACGAAGTTTCTCGAAAAGTCTGGATAAAAACCTTTCCATTCTTATCTGCTCTCTACCCTTGTCTGAGCTTGCTCAACCTTGGAGACTCTGACAACAACCTGCTCAACTGCGATACCGGTAAAACGCTCGATATCCTTCTTTACCTTTTCCTGTACCTTAGCCATTGAAGAAGGGATCTCAACATTGGAATAAAGTTCGCAAGATACGGTTACCTTCAAAGACTGGTTCTTTGCGGGGGCAACGTGACATCTCGCACTCTTGATGCCTACCTGTGCAGACTTTGCTGCATTGAGGGCAATACTCTCGATAGCATCAGGTCCGATATCAACTGTACCGATATCGTTCTTTCTTAATCTTGTACGGTTTAGTCTTCCTGATGTAATGATGTTTGTAATTGATACGATGGACGTGATGAACAAGAGCATCAGAACGCCCAGATAGATATATCTGCTTACAGGGCCTGTAACGATAGATGACAAAGGTGACAGGATATCCGCAAAGATACCGTCATCAACGAGCGCATATAACAGCACGACTGAAATAACGGCTATTACAACGGAATAAATGAACATCAATGCTCTAATAAAGGAATTCATGACACCTCCTCAACCCCGCAAACATAAACGTCGACACTCTCTACCGTAAGTCCAGTAAAGCGCTCGACGTCATTTTTAACCTTTTCCTGAATCATCCAGGCAATCTCGGGAATGATCATTCCGTATTTAACAATAGGATATACGGTGATAGATACAGTACCTTCGGCAGCGTCGCCGAAAACTACTCTAACCCCTTTGCCCTCGTGGACTACACCCGCTTTCTCCTTAAGTGCAACCGCAAATGAAGGAACCAATGACAAAACACCGTTTATCTGGAGCGCTGCTTCAGATGCGTACTGGGCTACAAAGCCCTGTGTCATTGAACGATCGCCTTTTATGGATTCGATGTTAGTATTGTCTTCCATATCGGTTCCTTAAATGATCTAAACTTTAAAGGTGCGGATAAAAACTGCCGTAAGCGGATATTACTCCGCTTGCGGCAGATTAAGTAACAATAATTAAGCTCTCTCTAAGTATTCGCCAGTTCTTGTGTCAACCTTGATCTTCTCACCCTGGTTAACGAAGAGAGGTACCTTAACAACAGCGCCTGTCTCAAGTGTAGCGTACTTGGAAGCGTTGTTTGCTGTATCACCCTTTACGCCGGGCTCGCACTCTGTGATCTCGAGGACAACTGTGATAGGAAGCTCAACCTGGAAGATATCGCCCTTGTAAGATACAACCTTGCAAACCATCTCTTCTTTAAGGAACTTGATGCCATCACCGATCTTATCCTGGTGAATAGGTGTCTGCTCATATGTATCCTGATCCATGAAGTAGTAGAGATCGCCGTCAGCATAGATGAACTGCATGTCCTGTCTTGTAAGCTGAGCCTGCTCAAACTTCTCGTTAGGGTTGAAGGATCTTTCAACAACGGATCCTGTCTTAACGTTCTTATACTTAGTTCTTACGAATGCTGCTCCCTTGCCGGGCTTAACGTGCTGGAATTCAACGACCTGATATACCTGGTCGTCCATCTCAAAACATAAACCGTTTCTGAAATCTCCTGCGCTGATCATAACTATGTCTCCTTTTTTTAAATAAATAAGCGTTTAACTGAATAATTTTACTTGAAAGCGTGTTTCTATGCAAGTGTTACAAATACAATCAAAATTTTCCTACAACTCTTACAAGTTTTTCGAAAGGTCTTTTCAAAAGAACATACCATATCTCTGACTTATAAAGTTTCTCTACCATAAACGTTCTGACGCCTGACCTGTTGCCTGCAATGACATCTGTAAAGACCTGATCTCCGACCATCAGAGACTTTTCCGGAGTAGACTCCATGAGTTTAATGGCCTTTAAGACACCTGATGTGCCCGGCTTATTCGCATAAGTAACCACAGGGATCTTAAGCATCTCGGCGATCTTTGCAGATCTTCCGGATTTAGCGTTTGATACGAGGCAGCACCTGATTCCTGTTTCCTCGATCATCTTAATGCACTTGTAGCTGTATTCTTCCGGCTCTGTCGCATGGTCAGGTCCCAAAGTGTTATCAAAATCCAAAAGCGCTGTCCTGATACCTTCGTTATAGAGCTCCTGCCAAGGCATCTTGGTAAGGTTCTCATATACTCTTTCAGGTTTCATTGCTCTGAAGATATTCAAGATAATTCTCCTATTCCCGACTGTGCAACTGTTACATACAGACTAATATTTAGCAACAAAATTATTATAAATATATATTTTCGCGCTTGTGATATTATATTAAGGCTAAATGACAAGTCAAGGAGCACAAAAGCTATGAAAGTTACAAAATTCGGCGGATCATCTCTTGCCAACGCATTTCAGATTCAGAAAGTCTGCAACATCCTTTTGGCAGACGAAGACCGTAAGATCATGGTCGTATCTGCGCCCGGTAAGCGTACCAAGGACGATACCAAGGTAACGGATCTTCTTATTGCCGTTGCAAAGGCCAGGATCGCCGGCGAATCTTACGATAAAGAAGTTGAAGCAGTTCTCGCTCGTTACGAAGAGATTGCTGATGAATTAGGCATCAAGGAAGTTCTTCCCGACATCGAGGAAAAGCTCCTTAAGATCGTTAAAGCTGATTACACGGAAGACATCGCTTACCTTGATTCCGTCAAGGCAATGGGTGAAGACTGCTGCGCAAAGCTCGTAGCTTTCTACCTCAATTCAACCGGTCACGAAGCTAAGTATTGTGATCCCCAGGTCTGCGGTCTCTTCCTTGAACATGATGAAGCAGGCAAGGCAGTTATCCTTTCCGAGACATATTCCAACCTCGCAAAGCTTAAGGAAGAAACAGACAAGATCCTCGTCTTCCCCGGCTTCTACGGTTATTCAAAGAGCGGCAAGATCATCACATTCTCCAGAGGCGGTTCCGACATCACAGGTTCCATCCTCGCAGCTTCTGTCGGTGCTGATGTTTACGAGAACTGGACAGACGTAGACAACGTTTTCGCTGTTAACCCCAACCTCGTAAAGAATCCTTTCCCGATCACAGAGATCACATACGACGAAATGAGAGAGCTTTCTTATGCAGGATTTACAGTCCTTCACGAAGAAGCTATCTACCCTGTTTTCGCAAACGGCATTCCGCTCAACATCAAGAATACAAACAATCCTTCCGCAAAGGGCACATGGATCGTTTCAAAGCGTACACACTACGATTCACTCGTAACAGGTATCGCAGGAGATAAGGGCTTTGCTACTGTTACAGTCAGCAAGTACATGATGAACCGTCAGGTTGGATTCCTCGCCCAGCTCCTCAAGATCTTCTCTGACGAAGCAATCTCCATCGACCACATTCCTTCCGGAATCGACACAGTTACTATCGTTCTCAGAAAGAAGTATTTCACTGAAGAAAAGGAAAGCATCATCGTTGACAGGATCCAGAAGGAGCTCGAAGCTGACGTTAAGGTTGAAAGAGACCTCGCAATCGTCATGATCGTCGGCGAAGCTATGGCAAATTCCGTAGGTATCATGGCCCGTGCAGCATCCGCCCTCTCAAACGCAGGTATCAACCTCCGCATCGTTAACCAGGGCGCATCCGAGATCTCCATGATGTTCGGTGTTTCCGAGTCCTACTGCTCATACGCCGTAAAGGTCCTCTACAAGGAGCTCTTCCGCTATTAATATCAGTTTGAATTTGTTTATTTTGGGGTTGCCGTTACGTGCGGCAACCCTTTATTGGTCCAGTGTAAATCCAGTGCATAAATCTTGCGTTCTGCGCACTGTTTTTACACTAGAAGGCCTTTAGTGTAAATCCAGTACACAAACCGGCTGTTTTACGCACTGTTTTTACACTGCATTCACGATAATAGTCAATCTCGTGGATATTTCAGGAATTATGAGCATTTTTACGAGATTTTCACGTAGACCGGATTATTCGTAAATCCTACGCGAATCGCAAGGGTTTCGTGTCCCAAATGCTCAGATTTGTGAAGGTTGGGACACGTTTCGAGCGTCACTTTTATCCCAAAAACACGGTTTCTTTCGAGTTGGGACACGTTTCACTTGTTCCACGTGTCCCGAACATTCAAAGTTGCGCTAAACGGGACACATTCTTAAGGTTGCTCGTGTCCCAAACACCTGGATTCTTAAGAATCGGGACATTTCTTATTTTTCAGGCGTGTCCCAAATGTTCAGTTTCTTGCCAAGAGGGACAACCAATTAGGATAAATCAATTGAAAAGCTCGAAAAAAGAGCTGCCTCACATAGAGACAGCTCTGTAGTCTTTAATTTGCTCGAAAACGTTATCAGCCTTCGTTAGCGTTGTTATTGTTTCCGCCGCCATTATCCGGAGGAGTGGTCGGCTTCGGCGGATCTGTCGGCTTAGGCGGGTCGGTCGGCTTCGGCGGATCAGTCGGCTTCGGCGGATCGGTCGGCTTCGGCGGATCAGTCGGATTATCCGGATTATCCGGATTATCCTGTTTAGGTGTTGGTGTCGGATTATCCGGATTATCTTGCTTAGGTGTAGGTGTCGGATTATCCGGTGTCTTCGTCGGGTTATTCGGATCAGGTGTCGGAGTCGGAATAATAGGATTACCGTTCTCGTCTGTCTCGTAAGTAGTTGTAGGAGTCGGCGAAGCCTTTGTCGGGAAGTAAATGTTATCCTTCTTAACTCCGGTTGTCTGAACCGTCTCTCCGTCAGGTAATGTAACTTCACCTGTTGTGACTGAAGTTGAATCACCGAAAGGATCGTATTCGCTGGTGCCGGTAATGGGATTTTCTGCTGTAAGCTTCTCGCTCAAAACATAACCGGTAACGTTATTCTTGGTAACGATCTTTGAGAACAGCTCATTGGTGATCTCCTTGAGTGTTACGGGATCACCGATATTAAGAGTTCCGATAACTGTTGCATCTTCGGATGCTTTTGAATATACGGGAACCATGTTTTCGGTTGAATAAAGGACAGAACCAACGCCTGTCGGAAGTGTGGTTGAAGATGTACCACCTAAGTCGATGAGGTCCTTCATATTAAATACGAAGAATGTAACGCCGAAACCAAGCAGGATACAGACAATGAAGATAATAAGAGGAATAAGGATAGTCTTAACTCTCTCCTTCTTCTCGTTTACTATTACCTCTTCTTCATCGCTTTCAGCATAGCTAGCTACTGCAGAACCGGGCACATAGTTGATCGTATCTGAAGAATCAGAATCGTAATCCAGATCAGTCTCATTCTCAAAATCAGTGAACGCATTGGATTCAGCCTTATTATGATCATCCTGCCTTGCGAGCTGTGCTTCAGTTCTGAGATTGCTGTTGATAACTGCATCGCCGGGAAGCAGGAATGTGGATTCGACTTTGATATCAATAAGAGTAAGACCGGACTTGATTCCATAGCTTACTGCTGCATTGATAATATCTTTGGACTTAACTTCTGTAGTTAAGGGTTTAGCGATGATGGAATTGCGGATCTGTGAAGGAAGCTTTCTTGAAAGGCCTACGCCCATGAGGAATAACTCGTCGTTATCCTGAAGCTTGATGTGAACCTTCTTGTCTGCATTTACGGGACCTTCCTGAGGCATCTTTCCGAGATACTGGGTAAGGTTCATGTTCTCGGGATGTGTTAACTCTTCTGAAGGCTGGATAGCGCCCATCTGAGCATATCTGTGTGCTACGGTCTGCTCTTCAGTAAGGAGCATGATGCGCTTGTTTCTATAAAGGACAGCCTTTGTGATACCTACATGGATTACTCGAAGGATATCACCTTCGATTACGAACATAGACATTGAAGTCTTGAACTGTATTCCTTTATTTGCTGCAAAGTTGCAGACCTTAACATTAAGATTATTGATTACCTGGTTTGCGAAACCGTCAAAATCAAGAACAGCCTGATTAGCGCAAACGGATGCGATTCTCTCCAACTCTGCATTGAGCTCAAGGTTCAATACTGCAGAAAGGTTATCAGGACCGATCGTTGAGAAAATTGCGCAGATCTGGATAGGTGATGTCGATCTGGCAGTTCTCAGGAACTCATTCGGGAAGTCTTCAGTCTTACGGGAAAGTGTAAGAAAGAATACATTCTCCTGAGGCTCTCCCGGGACCAGGTTAGTCTCGGCAATACAAGTTGCTACAGTCTTACTCATCTTTTATCGCTCCACATTTTGTCTTTACTTCATTGCCTTCTTAGCAAATCAATATATCCCCGGATAAACCGGATAAATCCCCCGTCAGGGATCCGTAGTTGTCCACTTTATCCAAACAATTATATCATCAGACTGTCAAATTCCTAATAACAGATATTAGAAGAATACTGTGGCAATTTGCAGATGTTTAGTGTAACCCGCATAAGAAAAGGGGCTGCAACCTTAAGCCGCAACCCCTTTATTTGATCTTTTAAAACTGTCTCTATCAGATGCAGCCCTGAGCGATCATAGCGTCAGAAACCTTAAGGAGACCAGCGATGTTAGCGCCGACAACGTAGTTGTTCTCGCAGCCAACTTCCTTAGCTGTAGCATCAACTGTGTGGAAGATGTTCTCCATGATGCCCTTAAGCTTTGCATCAACTTCTTCGAATGTCCAGGAAAGACGAGCGCTGTTCTGGCACATTTCAAGACCGGATGTAGCAACACCACCGGCATTGGAAGCCTTACCGGGTGTGAAGAATACACCGTTGTCCTGGAAGAACTTTGTAGCGTCGAGTGTTGTAGGCATGTTAGCACCCTCACCAACTACCTTTACGCCGTTAGCAACGAGTGTCTTAGCAGAATCGAGGTTGAGCTCGTTCTGTGTAGCGCAAGGAAGAGCGATGTCACAAGGAATTGTCCAGATACCCTTGGAGCCGTTAGCATCTGCTGTGTACTTAGCGGAAGGTACTCTGTCAGCATACTCGCTGATTCTGCCTCTCTTAACTTCCTTGATGTCCTTAACGATATCAAGCTTGATGCCCTCAGGATCATATACATAACCGTTGGAGTCAGAGAGAGCAACAACCTTAGCACCGAGCTGCTGAGCCTTCTCTGTAGCATAGATAGCAACGTTGCCTGAACCGGAGATAACAACTGTCTTGCCAGCGAAAGATGTACCCATCTTCTCACGGAGAAGAGCATCTACGAAGTAGCAAAGACCATAACCTGTAGCCTCTGTTCTTGCGAGGGAGCCGCCGAAGCTGAGCTTCTTACCTGTAAGAACGCCGGAGAACTCGTTAACGATCTTCTTGTACTGACCGAACATGAAGCCGATCTCTCTTGCACCTGTACCGATGTCGCCTGCAGGTACATCGCAGTCAGGTCCGATATGTCTGTAAAGCTCACGCATGAAGCTCTGGCAGAAAGCCATTACTTCGTTGTCAGACTTACCCTTAGGGTCGAAGTCAGAACCACCCTTAGCGCCGCCCATAGGGAGACCTGTAAGGGAATTCTTGAAAATCTGCTCGAAGCCGAGGAACTTAAGGATGCTGATATTTACTGAAGGATGGAGTCTGATACCGCCCTTGTAAGGTCCGATAGCGCTGTTGAACTGGATTCTGTAACCACGGTTAACCTGAATCTTGCCGTTATCGTCGATCCAAGCAACTCTGAACAGGATCTGACGCTCAGGCTCTACGATTCTCTCAAGAACCTGCTTCTCGATAAGCTCAGGGTGTACCGGAAGTGCCGGTGCGATAGAGTTAAGGAATTCATATACTGCCTGGTGAAACTCAGGCTCATTAGCATTCCTTGCCATAACCTTCTGCATGAGATCGTTAAGATACTCATTCTCAATCTTGTAATCCATAAGATTTCCACCTTTCTTCTGCCCGGAACCGATTTTGCAAGTTCGCGCGGCTAAAAATTCATTTTGTAGACTGAAAGCTTAGGTTTACCAACCTAGTTTAAACCAATCGTTATGTATAGTATTACAAGACTTTCTCAATTTCAATAGGCAATTAAAAAATGAAAGTTTGCAAACGCAAACTTTCATTTCATCAACTTTTACTTATCTTTTTGTATCAGGAGTCAGGATTGTGTCGCCTCAGTCAGCGTAATACCAGAAGAACTTTCTGTAGCCCTCTCGGCAAACGGGTCATTTTCGACAACATCGCCAAAAGAATCTATACCGAAGATCTGCGAGAGTTCACCGTAGTTGATGGCGCCTGTAAATCTGTCAGCTGCGATGAAAATGATCAACAGGAATATCAAGATTAAAAGACCTCTTCTGATGATCATCATTCGTCTCTCTGCATTGAACTTCTCATCAACACGTTTCTTGGTCGTATAGCCAACTACTACATATACGCGGCTGATGTCGGTTCTCTTCGGCCTGTTTTTGTATTCTTTGATCTTGCGTTTGACAAAAGCTACGAATCTGGATGGGAGCCCCTTGATTAGTCTTACCGTTGCACGGCAAGAACATCCCAAGAAATCCAGCACTGCTTCGTTAACAATGCTTGTGGAATTATTAGATTCGGTATTTCTGTCTTCCTGATTCAATGCCATATAAATTCACCTTAAGGGCGATTATAGCATTGTTTGAGAAAAGTAAGAAGTCAGGAATTAGGCAGATTAACCGCAGCACCACCTGTATTATTATAAGGATAATACATTCTGGTTAATGCATTTATCGCATCTGACTTAAGTCTGTAAAATGTCGCTCTGCTAATATAAAGCAACTTAATGATCTCATCACGATGCATCCGTTTATAATAAAACAAATACATCAATCGGGAAAAAGGGAGCTTAAAAGATAGCATCCTGTTCAGAAGGATCGTCGCCTTTCTTCTTCTCATTATCAATTCAACATATCTTTCTTCCAAGGATTCGATGAAATCATTAAAGCCTTCAGAAAAGTCGAGCATGATGTCGTTCATGTCAGCCTGTCCCGTGGGGATATGACCGGGATCCGTAACCTTGCAAGGAGAATATAATCCGGCATAAACATCCATAAGACCATTTATCTTCTCTTCCTGTGCTTTGAGGATCTCATTTGTTAAAGCATCTTCAGACGAAGAATTATCAGAAAGATCAATACGAAGATTGTTAAGTCTGGATACGATAATAGCCCTTGCCTCTTTAAAAGACGTTGCGTTCTCGATAGCTTCGTCTCTTAAGTACTTCTTGTAATTAGAATTATCAAAACTATGCTTTCCCATAAATCTCTCCTTTCTATGGTTACGAAAGCGTAAAACAAATGTTTGACTAAAAAGCAAACAATGTTTAATATAATAGAAAATATGTTTGGAGGGTTACCTATGCAGTCCAACGATAAAAAGACTATTGAACGAGTATACAATTACATTTGCAATTACATAAATAACCACCAGATCTCACCTTCTGTACGGGATATCTGCGCAGGAGTGGGACTTAAGTCCACTTCTTCTGTACATACTTATCTTAAACAACTCGACAGCCAGGGCAGAATCGAATACCGGCCGGGACTTCGAAGAGCTATCGTTATCAAACAAGGGGCTTCTGACAACAATCAGGACTTTTCAGCTGCGTCTAATGTTACTGAATTGACCGGATACAGAAAGGTACCTGTAGTTGGTAAGATAACTGCCGGTATTCCGATCTTAGCTCACGAAGACTATAGCGATTCATTTCTTGTAAGCAAATCTCTTATTGGTGATTCCGAAGCCTTTATGCTCAAGGTCCGCGGAAACAGTATGATCAATGCTCATATCCTGGATGGAGATTTAATCATAGTACGTAAACAGAACACCTGTGAAGAGGGTGATATTGTTGCTGCACTTATCGAAGAGGAAGCTACGGTTAAAAGATTCGGAAAAAAGAATGGTGTCCCATATCTCTTCCCCGAGAATGATGACTACTCACCAATCCCCTTCAACACAGAAGGCTGCAGGATCTTAGGCAAGGTAGTAGGGTTACACAGATATTCAATTGATTAACTACCTCCTTCCTTGCGTCTCAACACGTGTTATGTACTTAAATTATGGGGGCTTGAGAACGATTTTCAAGTAGAAATTAACAAATTTGACAATTATGAGACTGTTTCTAAGTTCTTTTTGATTAGTTCGTTTTTTATTGACAAAGCCGTTTCGACCTCGAAACGGCTTATTTATAAGCATTTGAGCGGTTTTAACCTGATTTTGCTCCCGGAAATTGTCAAACGGAAAAATCTAAAACCGAGTCCGGATTTGACATATAGGGATTATTTCTTACAAAGGCCCAATACAATTCCGGCATTTTTACGTGGATCTCCAGGCTTGATCAATGTAACATCGTCTCCCATACTCCTGAGCCATGTGAGCTGCCTTTTAGCATAATGCCTCGTGCCTATCCTGATCCTGTCGGCAGCCTGATCCAAAGTCTCTTCGCCTTCTAAAAACTTAAGCATCTCTTTATAACCTATTGCCTGCCAGCAGGTGGATTTCCTGTCAACATTCTTTTCCAAAAGCATCTTTGCTTCAGAGGCAAGGCCGTTATCAAGCATTACGCCTACTCTTCTGTTTATCCTGTCATAGAGCACTTCCCTGTCCCAGTCGATCATGAAGACTTTGAACGGGAATTCAGGTCCGTTAACCTTTGACTGCTTATTCTTCTCTGTAAAAGTGATACCCAAGGCATCATAAACAGCAAGCGCTCTTATCACACGCCTTGTGTTCTGAGGATCGATCTTCTCTGCTGCTTCAGGATCGATATTCTTAAGTTTTGAATATAAAGGATCTATTCCGTTCCTTTCGAACTCTTCCGTGAGTTTTGCAGTAGCTTCTGCCTCAGCTTCCTCATCACCTGTACCATAATCAAGTCCGTAAAGAAGCGAAGATATATATTGACCTGTACCACCGCATACGACGGGCAGTTTTCCGCGCTCAAGGATATCCCTGATGATCGGTATCGCGCAACTTACATAATCGTAGACAGAGAAGTTTGCACCAGGCTCAACAATATCCGTCATATAGTGCGGTACATCTCCAATTTCCTCTTTGGTATCCTTTGCAGTTCCGACGTCGAGATATTTATAGATCTGCATCGAATCAGCGCAGACCAATTCGCCGTCTGCTGCCCTGCAGATTTCAAGAGCAAGCGCACTCTTTCCGCTCGCAGTAGGTCCTGCGATTATCGGTATATAAGAATACTTTTCGAATATGGGAAAAGATGTATTCATCAGACTATTCTCTTAAAATTTTTCTCGTAATCTTTCTTGGAGACAGTAAAGAATGTCGGTCTTCCGTGAGCGCAGTGATAAGGATCTTCACAAGCGGATAGCTCTTCTACAAGCCTCATAGCTTCCTGCTGGGTAAGCTTGTCTCCTGCCCTTACAGCAGCCTTGCAGGCAGTCGTCTGGATAAGCTGGTACCAGATGTCAGATTTGGCAGGAACATCGCGCTTTAAATCAGTCAAGATCGCACTGAAGACTTCGGACTGTTTACCGGCTTTTCCTAAAGGAACGGTCCTTACTGCAATCTGCCTGTCGCCTAAAAGCTCAAGTTCAAATCCGTTTTCCTTAAATCTCCCGATATTATCTTCAACGAAGCTGTAGTCTTCCCATGAAAGAGTAAGTATCTGCGGAGTTAAAACCTGTTCAACTGCTGCAGCTGCTCCGGGCTTTTTCTTTACCATGAACTCCTCGTAAAGAACGCGCTCATGTGCTGCATGCTGGTCAACAATGAAG
Organism: Ruminococcaceae bacterium R-25; assembly: GCA_003149065.1. Taxonomy (NCBI): domain Bacteria; kingdom Bacillati; phylum Bacillota; class Clostridia; order Eubacteriales; family Oscillospiraceae; species Ruminococcaceae bacterium R-25. The sequence continues at coordinate 503,778 of QGFZ01000001.1, read as the reverse complement.
CAAACATCTTCATTCTGAAGGATTATATAAGTCGAAAAGATAATGCCGACAAAATCTGCAGCTTTGAGCCTGTCGATATCCGTAATAGTCCTGTTTTCCTGAACATCATCTATTATGGCAGGAGCAGCAGGAACAACGGGCTCTGCTTCAAAAGGTTCAGGTTCTGTTACTGTTTCCTGTTTTACGGAAGGCTCAGCAGAATCTTCTTTTAACGCTTCAATATCAGGCTTAAATTCAGATAAGATCTGCAGAAGTTTATTGGCCTGTGCAGGATCTCCCTGCTGACCGAGCTTATGGGAAGCCGCAGGGCCTGCCGAATATCTCGAAGCAGACTTGGGCGCAGCTGAGGTTGTCGAGAAATCGTAGCGGAGCTGAGTTCCGGAATTAGCCTCCTCTTCGACCTTTTCGGCAATCCCGTTAAATGTCTGACCGGCTTCGCCACTCTTCGTCAGAGCGTCCTTGATTCCGTGATATACGAGCCTGAAGATATCGCCGTCATTGCTGAACTTAACTTCACTCTTCTGAGGATGGACATTAACGTCAACAGTTCCCGGTTCGCAGTAGATCATGAGGAAGCAAATCGGAAACTTATTCTTCATTACCGCATTCTTGTAGGCTTCGTCGATCGCAGCAGAAACTGTCTTGCTGTGGATGAGCCTGCCGTTAACGAATACGACCTGAAGACCCCTGTTGCCTCTTACAAAAGATGTAAGACCTGTAAAACCTTCGATCCTGCCGCCTTCATATTTGAAGCTGACAGGCACGAGAGCTTTGGCTGTCTCTTTACCGTATACAGCATAAACGGCATCCAGAGACGAACCGTTGCCCGGTGTTGTGAACAGCGCAGCGCCGTCCTTGATAAGCTTTATCGATATCTCAGGAGCTATAACAGCCAGCTTTTCGATAAGGCCTGTAATATACATTCCTTCGGTGGAATCCTTTTTAAGGAACTTATATCTTGCAGGAAGATTCTTAAAAAGATTCCTTACTTCGATGGTGGTTCCGACACACTCAGGATTATCGTAAACGCCTTTAAGCGTGCCGTCTTCATATTCGACTTTTGTTCCTGTTTTCTCACCCTTTATACAGGTCGTAAGAGTTACATCAGAGCACGCTGCAATGGAAGCCAGAGCCTCTCCTCTGAATCCCATTGTCGAGAGAGAATAGATCTCTTCAATTGAATGGAGCTTTGATGTCGCATGGATAAGAAAAGCCTTCTCCGCGTCTTCCCTGTCCATTCCGCAGCCGTCATCGGTCACGCGGATAAGCGAGATTCCGCCGCCTGCAAATTCAACTGTGATCCTTGTTGCACCGCTGTCTATTGCGTTGTCGATAAGTTCTTTTACGACCGATACAGGCCTTTCTATGACTTCGCCGGCCTTGATGGCATTGGCGGTCTTAGTATCAAGAATATTAATCCTGCCCAATGTCTTCCTCCTGGCACTTCTGCTTCAGTTCATAGAGTATGTTCATGGCTTCAATAGGTGTTAATCTCGTAGGATCGAGATCCCTTAAAGTCTGGCGGATCTTGTCTTCTTTTCTGTAAACGACATTGTCGGGATTAAAGAAAGATTCCTGGCCTGGCATGACGTCTTTAGAGAGCTCTTCATCGTTGCCCATCGTCTCTCTGTTGCCCTTGACCTTAAATTTTCCGATCCTCTCAAGCTCGGAAAGAATTGCATTGGAACGCTTTAAAACGTCAGCAGGAAGTCCTGCAAGCCTTGCAACTTCAATTCCGTAGCTGTCGGACGTACCGCCGTCTGAGATCTTATGAAGGAATGTTACGCTGTCGCCTTCTTCCTTTACTTCAACGTGGTTGTTATATACGCCTCTGTTAAGGCGCTCGAGCTGGTTGAGCTCGTGATAATGCGTAGCGAAGATCGTTCTCGAATAAAGAATGTTCGGATCGATGATATATTCGATTACAGCCCATGCGATAGAAAGGCCGTCGTATGTGCTCGTGCCTCTTCCTACCTCATCGAGGAGCAGGAGACTCTTACGTGTTGCGTTCTTAAGGATATAAGACACTTCCCTCATCTCGACCATGAATGTTGACTGGCCGGTTGAGATATCGTCAGATGCGCCGATCCTCGTAAAGATGTGATCGACAAGGCCGATCTTTGCGCTTCTTGCAGGAACGAAAGATCCGATCTGTGCCATAAGCACTATGAGCGCCGTCTGTCTCATGAATGTTGATTTACCGGCCATATTTGGACCTGTAAGGACCATGAGCCTCTTCTCGTCATTCATCGTGATATCGTTCGGAACGAATGTCTCATGAGAAGACCTCATCATCTGCTCAACAACAGGGTGTCTTCCTCCTTTGATTTCGATGATCTCAGAATCATCGATTACAGGCTTAACGTAATTCTCGACTTCAGCAAGTTCAGCAAGAGAAGTGATTACGTCTGTCTGGGCAATCGCTCTTGCGGTGCCGAAAAGCTTATCCGATACGGCACAGACCTTCTCGCGCACATCCGTGAAAAGCTCATATTCCAGAGCGATACGGCGCGAAGAAGCGCTTACGATCTTATCTTCCAGCTCCTTGATCTGGGGAGTGATATAACGTTCGTTATTTACAAGGGTCTGCTTTCTTACATACTCTTCAGGAACCTTGTCAGACTGTGATCTCGGGATATCGATGAAGTAACCGAAGACCTTGTTATATCCGATCTTCAGTGTCTTGATCCCTGTTCTCTCACGCTCATGATTTTCGAGCTGGAGGATATATTCCTTTGCGTTCTTTGCGAGGTCGTAAAGCTCATCGCACTCGGCATTATAGCCGCGCTTTATTATGTCACCTTCCTTAACCGTGACAGGAGCATCTTCATTGATGGACTTTTCCAAAAGCTCTGCGATATCCGTCAGAGGGTCCATGGACATCTTGATCTCTTTGAACATGCCCTTGGAAAACTCTTCCAAACCTTCTCTTACGAACGGGATCTTGCGAAGAGAGTTACGAAGTGACAACAGGTCTCTTGCATTACAGGTGCCGAGTGAAACCTTGCCTGCCAGACGCTCGATATCGTAAAGGCCCGATAAGCCTTCCATTATCTGCTGGCGTGCCATATACCGCTCTTTTGCTTCTTCAACTGCATCAAGTCTTCTGTTGATAGCCTTGACGGAGATGAGAGGTTCTTCGACCCACTTGCGCAAAAGTCTTGCACCCATTGAAGTCTTAGTCCTGTCGATTGCCCAGAGCAATGAACCCTTCTTCTGTTTTGTCCTGATAGTTGATGTGAGCTCCAAGCCGGTGCGGGTCGCAATGTCGAGCTCCATCGTATCGGAGATCTTGTAGCATCTGACGACATCCAGATAAGCGACTTTGTCGGTCTGGGTCTCTTCAGCATAGAGGATCAGAGCTGCACATGCACAGTACATCATCTCCGGATTTGTGAAAAGCTTTGCATCCTGAACTGCCGCGCCGCTGTTCTTGAAAACACTCTCGGAGAAGTCCCTGTCATTACGGCGTGTAAGCGCAATGTCAGTTCCTGTCCTTATCGCCTGTATTTCAGGCGTGGATTCGAAATTCGAGTTATAGATGATCTCCGACGGAGAATATTTGCCTATAAGATTTATCAGGTGCTCGCCGTTATCAGTAAGCGTCAGCTGTGTAGCTTCGAAATCACCCGTTGAGATGTCTGCGCAGGCAACGCCGAACTGGGATCCGACGCAGTAAATACTCATGAGGAAGTTATTCTTACGGTCTTCAAGGCCGCCTGATTCGGTGATCGTACCGGGCGTTAAGATCTTAATAATTCCGCGCTTAACAAGTCCTGTTGCTACGGAAGGATCCTCTAACTGCTCACATATAGCGACCTTGTAGCCTGATGAAACGAGCTTATTTGCATAAGATGAATATGCATGGAACGGAATACCGCACATAGGTGCCCTGTATCCTGAGCCGCAGTCTCTTCTCGTAAGAGCGAGTTCCAATATCTTTGCGGCCTTTACGGCATCGTCAAAGAACATCTCATAGAAGTCGCCGAGTCTGTACAAAAGGAATGAATCAGGGCATTTTTCCTTCATCTCGGCATAGTGCTGCATCATGGGAGAGAGTTCTTCAGGCTTTAAGTCTGAGAGGCTCATCGGGAACTGGCCCGCTGCTTTTACGTGATTTTCGTCAAAACCGTTGTTATCAGTCACGCTTATTCTCCCTTCAAGCTGACGAGGATACCGTCAACAGAATAAGGTCTTGCACGGTCTATCCTGACCTCGCAGAGCCTGCCCTCAAGATAATCAGGGCCTACATCAACGCCGAGTTCTTCAGGAATAGTGAAGTTAACAAGATGGTTGGTGATCGTCCTTCCGGAGAAAGTCATGTCACCTGCCTTGCTGATACCTTCTATAAGGACTTCCATTGTCTTTCCGACAAGCCTGCCGTTTGATTCTTCGGCACAACGGTTCGTAAGTTCTGTAAGTCTTCCAAAGCGCTCTGTCACAACATCCTGCGGGATCTGATTCTCATAGGCTGCTGCCTTTGTACCGGGTCTTGCCGAATACTGGAAAGTAAATGCGGCATCAAATCTGGCCTTTTCTACGGCAACGAGAGTCTCTTCGAAGTCTTCCTCAGTCTCACCCGGGAAGCCTACGATTATGTCTGTTGTAAGCGAGCCGCCCTCGACCTTTGCTCTGAACGTATCAACGATCTCCTGGAATCTCTCAATCGTATAAGGTCTGTTCATTGCCTTAAGGACCGTGTTGGAGCCTGACTGCATTGCAAGGTGCAGGTGCTTTTCGACATTGGGCCTTGCAGCCATGATGTCTATTACTTCATCTGACAGGTCCTTAGGGTGCGATGACATGAATCTCACTCTCGAAAACTCTGTAAAATCAGATGCAGCCCTTAAGATATCAGCGAATGTCTCGCCGTTTTCACCCTTATAGGAATTGACGTTCTGGCCGAGGAGCATTACTTCCTTGTACCCTTGAGCAGCAAGGCCCGCCAATTCATTAACGATCTCATCGAAATTTCTGGACCTCTCCCTGCCTCTGGCGTAAGGAACGATACAGTAAGTGCAGAAATTGTTGCAGCCGTACATGATCGGCACAAGCGCCCTGAACTTTCTCTTTCTGTCGATCGGGAAGAAATTATCTTCAGCGATATAATCGTCTGCAGCGATATTTACGAGCTGCTTATTCTTGCGGATGGCATCTCTCATGAGGACCGGGAACCTGTGGATCTGCTGGGGATCGAAAACGAGATCTACATAAGGATAAGATTTCCTGATCCTCTCGACATTCTCAGGGACCTTCATCATGCAGCCGCCGACTGCGATAACGACATCACGGTCATTTTTCTTCAAAGTCTTAAATACACCAAGATTGCCGAACAGGTGCCTGTCTGCATTTTCCCTTATTGAACAAGTGTTAAATACGATAACATCAGCATCGTCCAGTTCCCCGCCGGCAGAAGCCTTAAGGCCCATGGCAAGGAGCATGCCTGAGAGCTTTTCGGAGTCAGATTCATTGAGCTGGCATCCGTAAGTCAGCACGTTATATGTTAATTCTCTGCCTTTCCGGGCTCCCAAAGAGGAAAAATATTCTCGAAGCTCGGATATCGCAGAATCGAATTCGAGCTTGTCATTATCTGTTGTCTTAATAATTGCCATTTACTGTCTCATTTCTAAGAAGCGCTATTTTTACTCGCTAATTATACAGTAAATCCCCTTATATTTTTATTAAAAATTAGAATGTCCGCCATTTATTTGTTTTTTGGCCAAAAAGTTATAATATGTATTGGTCAATTCTAAAACAGGAGATTCTAAATGAAGCTATTCTCAAAAAGAGTAACCGCATTTATAGCAGCTTTTTTACTTGCTTTTACGTCACTTTGGGCCTTTGCCGGAGGAAATCTCTCCGCTGATACACTGCAAGATGACCCCAACGACGGCATCATTACAGCAAATGAACGTAAAACGGATCTCCTTAACGAGCAACTGGAAGACGCTCCGAATGTAAGGGCAGCTTCCTATATTCTCTACGATGCAACGAGCGGCACGATCCTTTTGGGCAAGGACTACAATGTCCAGAAAGAGCCTGCCTCAATGACAAAGGTAATGACGATCCTTTTAGCTTTGGAGCGTCTTAACGAGACAGAAACAGTTACAATCACCAAAGAGATGTCTGATGCGATCAAGAAGATCGACAGAGACTACGTAAAGCTCGGCCTTCAGGAAGGCGAAGAGATCAGCGTAAAGGACCTGATCTATGCCGCAGTCCTCAAATCCGCCAATGACGCAAGCCTTGCTCTCGGCATGTATATGGCCGGAACCGAAGCTGATTTCTGCGAACTCATGAACTCCAGAGCAGCTGATATCGGATGCACAGGCACACATTTTTGCTCAGCATACGGCGTTTCCTCACCCGATAACGTTACAACACCTCTCGATATGGCCCTGATCCTTAACGAAGCGGTCACCACCACCAAGTATTCAGAGATCGCAAAGACGCTCAACTACACAATCAGCGCAACCAACAAATACAGCAGCGAGAGAGAGCTCACAAATGCAAACAGATTCGTCAGCACAACCAACTACGGTTACGAATACTATGTCGGCGGCAAGACCGGATTTACCGATTCTGCAGGTTACACGCTCTGTGCCGCTGCCAAGAAAAACAACAGAACACTCGTAGGCTGCGTTTTCAACGCTGCCGATTCAGATGTCAGATACGCTGACCTCATCAAGCTTTTCGAGTATGGTTACACAAGCTTTACCACTGTTGAGATCACCGAAAACGAATTCACACCTCTGGTAGATGAGACTCACAAGCAGATCTCAGAGCTTCTGGCGGATACGAACCTTTATCTGTCAGAACAAAGACTCGTTCTTGATCCTTTCATCACAACGACTTCTTACAGAGCACAGCTTGGAAGCTCCAACAGGATCGACCTTTCCAAGGCTGTCATCGACACCTCGGCTGAAACACAGACGTTAGAGCTCCCTCTATGCAAAGTCTATTCAGATAAGACCTACCTTATAGGAACGCTGGTCGTCACAATAGAGAAAAAGGCAGGCGTCGTTGAGGTAAACCCTGAAAAGCTCACAAATCTTACGAACGTTAAGAGCATCCTGGTAACTTTTGCAGTTTTATCAGGACTTATTCTGCTTCTGGTTATCGTGTTGCTGATCTTCCGTGCTCGCGTGATCAAGCACAGACGTGAGGAAGCTACAAAGAGAGCAAACATGCTCTAAATCAGGATTCTTCCTTAATACAATCTTCGCAGACACCGTAGAAAACAGTTCGCTTGGGATCTAAAAGGAACCCGTGCTCTGTTGAAACATGCTCGAAAAACTCATTGATCTCATCACAGGACAGATGGATGAGCTTATTGCACTTCTCGCACTTCATGTGATAGCAGTTGCCGTGCTTGCAGTGCTCAGTGCCGATGTATTCGTAACATGCAGGTGATTTCTCATCGATGATGTACTTATTAACAAGGCCGTCAGTAGTAAGGCGGTCTAAGCGCCTGTAAATCGTTGCCTGTCCGATATTTATCCCTTGATTCCTGAAATGATCGGATATCTCCTGGCTCGTAAAATGGGATCCCTCATTATCTTTAAGGAAATTCAAGATCTCGCACGACTGCTTGGTATTATATGAACCGCTTTTTGTTCTGCCCATCAGGAGCCTCCGACTTCATTTTGAAAACAGTTATCATTTTATAGAGATAGTCATCGTTGTCAATAACAGGCGGAAAACCGTCCACTGAATGTAAAGCGTTACTTCTTATTGTTATCAATGTAGTTTTTTATGACCTTCCAGCATGTAAAAAGGAAGATAAAAAGGGCTATTCCGGCGGTTACAAGGAAAACAATAAACGAGCCGGAGCCGAAATAAGCGATAAACGAAATAAACGCTCCCAGAATGAGTACAACAAATATCGAAGACACAGATGTGCCGAATACATGCTTTCCCTTCCGGCTTATATACTTGTCCGATCCGTCATTGGTCTCTTCATCGAGCTGACGGCCGGCAACCGCATAGTAGCGCTCCTGTCCGCGGAAATGGAATTTTGCTTCATTAGAATCATTTTCATTTGTATTTGCCATAGAATTATCCCCCTATCCTATGTTTGCATCCGTTAAATCAATTATATAATTGCCCGCAAAAAACTCAATCGGAATCGTATTTAAGGCATCTGATCACTACAATTTCTTCCTATGTGAAAACAGGAGCGCCAAACATTAGCAGCTCCTGAATTCATTCGGGAAAACACAGACTTCCAATTAGTTATTTTTCTTTCTTCTTACCGGCAGCCAGATCTCGTTATGGAGCCCGTTTCCGTCTTCGTTCGGAACACCATAACGCTCCACATTGTATTCATCAATGAGATCGTACTCGTCCGTCTCGAAAAGCCATTCTCTAAAGATATAACGGCGCATCTCCTGGCTCGCCTCAGCCGAATTGTCCCTGCATCTGAACTTCGCCCAGAGAGTCTCAGGAATCTCAATCACTGTCATTCCTTCTGGTATTTTTCCGCCATCGTAATCAACACCTGTAAGGAACAAGAAACGCTCATCGAACGAGATGCCTTCAAATTCAGATACCCAAGGCTTTCTTTCGGCATTTAAGATCACATCACACTCACCGACACTTACACCGTAGAAAATATCAGCACCCAATTCCGAATAATGCTTGTTGATAAAGTCATAGACGAATCCGGGGATCTTATCAAAGCACGTGTCGACATTAAACTCATCCGCTTCGCCTAATATGTAGAACTTAGGCATCTTTTCTATTATGACGTCCACTGTGTCCGCGCCCTTGACCGAAAAGGTCAGTTTCAAAGGAAGAAACGCTTTTGCGGGCTTATTCTTCTTTTTGATCTCGTTAGGCGTTGCGTCATGGAAACGGCTGAAAGCCTTAGAAAAGCTCTCTGGAGTCTCATAGCCGTATCTTTCTGCCACATCAATGATCTTCTCGTCTTTTTCGATCAGATCCATAGCAGCAAGATAGAGCCTTCTGCTCCTTATGTACTCGCCTATTGTGTAACCGGTGATCATCTGAAAACTATTCTGCAGATAACTTGATGAAACATGAACTGACATAGCAACCTCCTTCGGGCCTTGTACCGTCATGATGTTTTCCTCCAGATAACGGAGTGTCTCATTGATTACTTCAGCCCAATTCATTTTTGATCTCCTTTAGTGGTCAACTTAAAGGTACTATGTCTTACTAGTTATTTCTTGTCTTAGAATTCAGAGTTTTGTCTTGATATAGAAGCAGTTCATTCCTGAATAAGCCTTATCTGCAGCACAGGAACCGATCCGATGTCGGTAACCTTGTAGCTTAAGCCTTTTCCCTGCTTCCAGATAAAATGAGGGATGTTTATAGTCTCGATCTTGCTTCTTCCTATTTTCGCCCTGTCCAAAAGACCTATCAGCTCGGAATAGCTTTTCTGGATATCAGCTATCGCATCATACCTTTGCTGGGCGGTATCTACGCTTACTCTGAGAAGATAGGGATCGTTGTTATTGTTTTCAATGGAAAACTGCCTCATGAAGTCCTTATAAGCGTAAAAGTAATATGTGCCGGATTCCACGCTCATACCGAGATCGGAAAGGCCAAAGAAAAGGAATGTATTATTTTCCTTTTTAGTATCAACGATCTCTAAAATGCCGCCCTGTGCAGGCGCAACCAGGCGGAGTTTGTCTATCTGCTTATTAGCCCAGTCGTCCGGCCAGACAAACTCTACGTCCTTATCACCCGTAAAGGCTGTCTCATTCACATTAGCCTTTGATGAGGGGAGCTTAACCGTGCTAAGCGAATAACATCTCACAAATGCGTAAGAACCGATCTCTTCAATAGAGGAAGGCAGTTCAACGTTCTCAAGGCTTCCGCACTCGGAAAATGCATAACTGCCGATCTTCTTAAGATTGCCAGGGAAATTAACAGAACGTAGATTATCACAGCCGGAAAAGGCATTGTCTTCGATCTCTTCTAATGAATCAGGCAGCAGGACCTCTACCGCTTCCCTGCAGTCTTCAAAGGCCTTACTGCCGATAATCCTTATGTCAGATGGTATTTCAACAGCCGGAGATGTTCCGTTATATCTTTTCAAAACATCTCCGTCGATCTCAAATTCATTCAGCTCAAGAGCCTTCTCGTCCTGCGCCGTAACCAGCTTTATGTAATTTAGAACGATCGCATCGTTAACAACAAAAGGCTTGCCGCAATGCTTACAAATCGCAGCACTTTCAGCCGAGTCTATTCTCAACTCAGTTCCACACGAAGGACACTCCAAAGGAATAACCGGCATATTACCTCACCAGAAATGTTTTCTTATATTTTATATAAAAAACCGGCAAGAATAAATTACAAAGCGATCCTGTTGCTTTGATCAGATTACACCGATGCCTCTAAGATAGAAATAAATGAAAATCGCGCCTAAAACTATAGCACCTATTGCATAAAGGAATTCTGTATAAGAGCCCTCTATATCAACATACTTTCTGTTGGAAGGATTGAAAACGATCCTTACTGTATCTCCTACCTGATGCTTAAACTTGGAAGGATTTGCAGAAACTCCGCCGGAGATCGTTAACTCCTCGCCTTCATGAGTAAACTGGAATAAAGGATACTGTGTTCCGTTCTCGTCAGAAAAACCGACAAGCTTTGCATCCATATGAATTCCCTTCTTGCGTGCGATCACACTCTTGATGATCAGATAAAAGCCTGCAAAGACAAGTATTCCCCCGAATATAGCCTTCCACATAATAAAAACCCTCCATAAAAATGACTACCGTTTTTTCACAAACGGCAGTCATTATATCATTCAGTAACCTCGAAAATATTACATTTTTATTGGTCAAATATCACCCAAACGGAGTATTTATCTGTAATTTATCAAGATTACCCGTAACTGCTGCCCAGATAATAAATACTATGGTTCCCAAAAGCAGGATCGCAGTCAGCACCATAATGACTTTTCCGGCCGGATGAGCAATATTGACTGTTCCGCCGTAACCGAATCTCTTCTCGACATTAAGGCGTGTATCATTCGGATTGTAATAGAACATTCCGAGGATCCAGCAATCGTCATCATCTAAGAGTTCCAAGTCTGTATCACGTTCGTATCTCTTCTCGATAGAAGCCTGCAATTTCGCAGCGATCAAAACTGCTGCCATGATCAGGACGAGATAAGCTATGACGCCTATAAGAACTGCAATATCGTTATAGATAAACATGTAAAGCGTCATCAATACTCCGGCAAAAAGAGTATTTATCCAAGACATTGCGATAAATAAATCTCCCCAGCACTTTTTCTTGGCTCTGTTGTAGTTAGCATTGACGCTGCTGTCCTTAGAGATAACCGTATTTCTGATGTTATCCATAATATATGCGACAGGTATCATTATAATTGCGACAAACAAAAACGATGCAGTCATCATGGTAAGCGCATATTTTTCGATGGCAAGATCATCAACGATCCTGATAACGCCGAAATCAACAAGCACTGCGAAAATTGTCTCAAGAAGAGCTAGTGCGTTCGGAAGGATCAGCCAGGGCATCTTCAATCCGTGTACAACGTTAGCGTTCTTCAGATCTGCATAGACCGTTCCGGATTTAGTAATACCCAGTTCCTTCTTAAGGCTCTTCATTTCCATATTGCCCTTTCCGTATGGAATTGCAATGAGGAACAATGCGAAAACGAGAAGAGTCAAAGCCAGCATCGCAACATTTGCGGCAGGCACGAAAACCAGGATTACTGTTGCAATGCAGATAATAACTGTAATTATCAATGCTCCTTTACGGCAGGAATCTGCGATCGCCTTTACTCTTTTAGCTGCTTCACCCTCATGAAATTTCGGGTTATCGCGGACACCGAATATCATCTTCCTCTTTTCCGGATTCTTCGGAAAAGCGAGCATAAGCATTACAACCGCTGACGGTATAATGCAGATTGCTATCAATAATTTAACTAACAAGTCCATATTAAATCTCCCATTTTAATAAAACTCATCAATGAGTTTTTTAAGTTCTGTTTTCGGAACGCCCGAAAGGCGCGCTTCGGAAACTATACGCCGCAATTCAGTCTTGTTTTCTTCGCTCAGCACGCCGCTTTGAGCGATGTTATCACGGACTCTCGCGCCGTTCTTTCTGTCAGTCATTATGTAGCCTTCCTGCTTTAAGAGCTGGTAGGTCTTGCTGACAGTCATTGTGTTTATACCGATCTCAAGCGCCAGTGCTCTTACAGTCGGGAGCTGCTCACCGCCCTTTAATTCGCCTGAAGAGATTCCCATTACTATCTGGTTTCTGATCTGCATATAGATCGGCACATCAGAATATTCATCTATTCTTATGATCACTTCTGCGCCTCCTTGGTTTTCTTCTCTTTTCTGACAACGATTATGCCCATTATCACTGCAAAGATTATTAAAGGAAGTCCTGCGATGATGCCGTTAGGCATAGGTCCGAGGACCATAAACTTTTCCAGGTCAGGATTATTCGCATTTGCAAATAACACTGGCATGGTTGCTGTAGCATTGATCGATCCGTGAAGAAGTGCCGCATACCAGATGCATTTTGTCTTGCTGTATACGATTTCTTCCAGCGCACCTAATGTGATGCAGAAAACCGTAAATACGATAAGTCCGAGCACTGGGCTTCCGATATAGCTAAATCCGTATTCATAGCCGCCAATGAGCATGCAGGGAAAATGAAATGCTGCCCAGATAACACCACCAACGATCCATGTGACAGGTCTCGAGAACTTCTTATTAAGTTCAGGATACAAGAATCCTCTCCAGCCTGCCTCTTCACCGATTGCAGTAGAGATATTTATAAACGGAGCAACAAGGAACATCGGAAGACTTGACAACACATATATCTGATATGTCATTCCCGACTGCTCAAGCTGCTCCATAATATCCACTCCTGCGGCCTCTGACTGAGCTATCAGATAAGATCCGCTTGTGTCAAAGAGCCCGGGGAAAATCAGGAAGAATAATGCCGCACCTGCTATGACCAGAGGAATCGCAACATAGGCTGCGAAAAAGAGCCATCCGATATTGCCTTTAAACTTCGGCTTCCATCCCATGCCCTTTAAGCCTGGTTTGGAGATCAATGCTGCTATAAGCGGAGCATACATGCAGATGCCCAGTCCAACCTGAAAGACTGTTGTTCCGGTCATTCCGGGGTTGTTTACCATATAAAGTGATACGATAATCTGGATCGTCCACGCTATAAGGTATGTAATAACTACAAACTTAATTACTTTCTTCTTATCCATAACTATCCTTCTTCCACGCATATCCTTGTATGCTTTGTATTAGTTCTTGTAATACAAAGCATACACAAACCAATATGCGGTGTCAATAGTTATCGGTTAGTATTGATGATTATTCAATTTAAAGGTTTACTGCTGCGCGTTTGAATCGTTAATGATCTTCTTATATTCATCGTTAAAGCTCATCCAGTTGATCGAAACTGACCAGACCTCAAAACCCTGGGCTATCATGGATTCGCGCATAGCCTTTTTGAGCAGGTTAACATTAGCGCTCTTGGAAAATTCTTTTGCAGGAACCTGTCCGTCGATCTGTGCGAAAGCATCTTTAAAGCTCTTTATCGCAGCCTCAGTTACTGCTCCCTCATCCGGTTTTATTCCCTTGAAAATAAACTCAGCTCTTACCAAGAGTTTGACGTCCATGTTTACTCCCGGATCATGAAAAGGAATCTGGTCATTCTCAACCTTAACGGTATAGCTTTCCAAACTAGCTGGATTTACGTTAGCAGCCGGATTAGAAGCTTTAGGTGTTGCTTCCTGTGTTGTTTCTTTCTTCTTCATGAAATCAAATAATCCCATAATTATCTCCTTTTAAGTTGTATCACGCCTCAATGCTCATTATTATCCCGCGTCCTCTTTTCTTCTTCAAAAGTCGGACTTTGTCTCCAACAGCGGGCTTTATATCCAATTCTTCAGAAAGGTCTGAAGGAATATACCTGTTCTCAGGTTCATAAAAGACTATGTAAGTCCGTGATTCAGTAGCATCGATCACGCCTGTGACCAGCTCTCCTGGATCTTCCTCTTTCTGCCGCTCCTTAGCCATGCGGATTGCTTCCTCACTAGAGACAATCTTGAAACTTCCTTCTGTACGGGGAATGTTGTCGAATTCACCGTTCTCGAAACGGGCGAGTTTCTTTTTGCGCAGCTCAGGATCGTCAGACAAAAATGCACATGTCATGCCGTCAAATGTAGAACGCTCTTCCAGATCCATTGGATTTTCAATATAACCCTTACAGTTAAGCAATCCGTCTACTGCCACCATACGCGCCGTGCTGTCACTGCTATTCAGATAAACATCTGTAAAGAATCCGTAGAGCTTATCACACGGCTTCAAGTACGACAAAACGGAAAGTGACGCATAGTCTTGCTTCTTATCGTAATACTCGAAAATATAATCGAGATAATCTTCGATCAAAGTGGCATCGTAAGCAGCAGCGGCAACAAACACCATGCGCATGGAATACTCAGAGCCAGCCAGGCCTTCGCTTAACCTTTCATTCAGAGCTTCAATACCATCGTATTTCTGAAGCTTTGATACGAGCATAGCTAAATCACCTTCGCCCGAGAACTTAAACCTCGTCCAGATAGTCTCTTCTACTTCGTCTCTTTCCCAATCGTAAAGCTTGTCCAAAGTATCAGGCGCAAATCCGCCATATGCTCTTTCTTTACCATTTGCATTAAGATGGCGGAAAAAATCTGTATACGCTTTGCTGTGATCTTTGTTTTCCATAGCCCTTAGATCCCTATCCCCTGTCACGCTTTATCTCTTGGCTCTCACAAGATCTTAACTATGTTGCCCTGCGGATCCTGGATATAACTCTGCGGCGGGATCGCGGCTCCGCAGTGCGGACACCCGGTATGCATGCCTACGATATACATGCCTCCGCAGAAATTGCAGGATGCCTGATAGACAGCTTTAAGCTCGCAAGGAACTGCTTTCTTATAGTCTTCCGGAACCTTATGAGGCTTGGAAGTTGCGATCGTCAGGCCGGCAACTGCACTCATCGTAATAAACATGACTGAACCGAGAATTATATTCTTTTTATTCACCTGCATTTTCATCATTACCGGGCGGTACTCATCAAAAGTTATCGCAAAAGCATCATCTACCGAATACTTGGAACGCTGCAGCAATCTCGTATTAAGAGACTCAGTAAACGCATCAACACGCTCGGTGGTCAGGACAGGATCTGTATTATCGCCCTGCATACCTTCCCAATACCAGTCGTCGAACCCGCCTTCCTTTTCGGCTGTCGAGTATACGAAGAGCCAGTGGACCTCATCAGGGAAACGGTTTACATAGACATCATATGCATATGCCTCAAGCGATTTATAATCCTGATTCCATGTGTCATTGGTTACGGTGATCACAGCAGGAACGACACCCGTAGCATCATAAAACTCTTCCATTGATTTCTCGAGATTGGCCTCGTTCTCGAAAACACCAAGATTATCCTCGATAACAAACTCAGGAGTCTTATGCTTATACTTCGAATATTCGATCTTCTTCGGGAACGAAAAAGCCTTTACCATGAAAATAGCGCTGAGAATTATAAAGGGCAAAAATACGATAGCACAGATAACGATCGAAGCTATGAACTGGCTCTTGTCGCTCTTGCGGATATCATAGTTGGAATATACGAGGCAAGGCTTGTCGTTCTTGTAATAAAGGTATCTCTTGCATCCCGGAAACGGTGTGGATGATGTGCGTCTGCTGCTGGAAGAAGAACTGCTTCCGCCGCCGCTGTGCCTGGAACCGCCGCCGCTGTGAGAAGAATGGCTGCTGTGACTTCCTCCGGAATGTGATCCGCCGCCTGATGAATGTGGCATTTTTCTATATCCTTTCCTTTATCAGAATTCGAAAACGTACCTGTGATAGTCGTATTCATTGCCGTTTATGTACTTCTCGTAAATGTTGTCGAGATCCGTATCGGAACGGAAATCAGGATCATAGGTATCGGTTTCCTTGCCCTGGAATCCGTCATAAACGATATTTCCTTTTGCATCTACCTTGATGTTTTCTGCAGCACAACAGTAGTACATTTCCTTTGTGCTTCCGTCTACATTTTCGAAAGTTACTTTGAAAATAACATAAAGCGCATTGTCTTTTTCTGTGGTTATCAGACATCTGTAGATCATCTCAGGATCTGTGTTGACACCCCAGATCTCATCAGATGAATAGATGACAGAACCTCTGCTGTCATAACCTTCCCTGGTATCTTTGATAATGCCGCTGTTGATATAATCCCAGAATTCGGCATCGTTCTCAAAGTCACTTGGAGTGACCCTGTAGCCCGGATCCCAAACAGCTTCGACAGACGTTTCCTGAGCTTTATTCCTCTTATTAGCGGCATAGTTCGCTCCGAAAATTATGATACCTCCGAGCACATACCAGAAGATCGTAGTTAAACATTCAACCAGGATGACTATTCCCAATATCTTGACCATTTTCTTGCGCCTTGCAGAATATTCCTGCTCACGCTTTTCTTTACTTATCTGTTCCTGGGTCTTGTAGCTGTTTTCAAGTGCCAGAAGTGATTTCGCAAGCTCTAATCTGATATAGTCTTCAGCATTGATGATCCTGGAATATTCGATATCGCTTGCATCTCTCGGGATGTCAAATACAGATCCGCATGCTTTGCAGACGAGCTTTTCGCCTTCCTGTCTTAAGGGAGCAGCACAGTTTTTACAATCAAGAGTTCTTAATTTCATTATGACTTACCCCCTTCCTCAGATGTTAACCTTAATGAAGCCGGAATCGTCCGGGAATGCTTTAACATCGTCATAGACGTCTTCAGCATTTTCATAACCATTCCATCGGTCATCTGCTTCGCGGCCCCAAAACCGCTCGCAAGGATCCTTACATGAAATATGGCCTGTTTCGTCCAGTGCTATATTTTCGTATATGACACCGTCGTATACTACCTTTAAAGTTTTACTCTCACTGAACTCATAAGTGATCTTGTATACGATAATAAGACTGTTTCCTTCTTCTCTCTTTAAAAGACGGCAATTCACAGCTTCAGGTTTTCCTACTATGTAAGCATCACCTTCATCACCGTCACCTTTAACCGGTTCAGTTCTTTGAGATACCTGATAAGCGACTCCGCCTGCAATTGCATTTTCGAGGAAATTCCTGTCGCTTTCGATGGACTCTGCAGAAAGGTTTTCAATGCTCTCGATCCTTGCCTGTTCACGCTTTGCGGTTTCAGCCTTATGTTTCTTAGCTGTAACAAAGAATATCCCGCCAATAACACCTACAACTGCAACAAATACTATTATGCCTATGAGCACATAATAAATTGCGGCACTGGCATAGGTCACTCCTACGGTTTTCAGCTCTTGCTTATACGTATCTTTTATCTCACCGATGAGAAACTTCCTTTGAAGCTCTGCATTCTTCTCCAAAAGGATACGGTTATTCTCAAGATGGAGCCTCGTTATCTCAGGTTCTTTTATGAGCTTTGCGTACTCGATGTCAGACTCTTCATAGTCGACATTAAAAGCAGAACCGCAGCTTGTGCAGTAAAACTTGTCTTCCTGCTGATTAAGCTGTCCGTTACACTGCGGACAATTGATGTTAGTAAGTCTCATTTTCTTTTCCCTTATTCAAATACTTATTCCTTCATTCCGGAAATCATTATCCGGACCTGATACTAATTATAATAAAAATTTTATTAACAGTGTAAAAATTTCACACGGGTAATTTAATCATCTTTGTAACTAAACAGGGCCGCACCTAAAAGTGCAGCCCTGATCAAGTATTACCGGTTTAAAGATGTGTCAGTTCAATCTTAGTCCTTACCTGAAGCAGCTCTTCCGACTTCTGCGCCAGCATCTGCCATACCGACAGCCTGTGATACGACGGGTGAAAGAATTACAGCAAGGATATAGCTTACGACCAATGTGGGAAGGAGAAGCTTGCCCCAGTTACTAAGCCACATGATAACAAACGGCGGCATGTGAGCTAATGCTTCAGCTGTAGCGTGGGATCTTCCCATCAGGACACCGAAGAAACTGCAGACGAGGCTTACGATGAGAGTGTTGCCTGCTGCAAGCGGAATGGAATTAAGCAGAGTGAACTTAAATGACGGAGGGTTTGCTCCGGCTTTGTTTGCAAGGGCTCTGCCGAGTTTTCCCAACGGAATGACGAATGCTACGATGATACCCGTGATAACTGACATCAGGATATTGGAGATAAAGCGGATCGCAACCGGCTGTGACTCTGCTGCCTGAGGGCTGATCACAGGGATCAGTACAGCTACGAGAACACCCATAGCAAGCGAGATGATAATCGCCATAATAAGGCCCATCAAACGTTCTTTCTTCTTCATGTCTTTAACCTTCCTTTCTATTTTCGGTTTTTCATAATTAATAAGTATCCTCAAGTCGGATTTAGGGAAAGTACAGCATGGATGAACGTAACCCGTTTCCTTGTCGTACTGCCTTCTCCTTTCGACCTTTCCGGGAGTATAAACCTCGCCGGATGCCAGTTTTGCACGGCAGAAACCGCATTCGCCCGAACGGCATTTGCTCGGTGCCTCTATCCCCGCGCGTTCAAGTGCTACAAGGATCGGTTCATCAGCGCGTGCCGGGATCTTGCGCTCAACGCCATCATTTTTGATGACCGTGATCTCATAAGTCTTATCCTTGTGAGCATCAGTAAACTCAGCATCACGCGCCGTAAGCCTGTACTGCCCGTAAGCATCGAACCGTACATATCTTTTCTTAACACCGAGTTTTTTGCACTCGCCTTCCACATAGTCGTACATACCCTGTGATCCGCAAACGAAAACGGAATAGACATCAGGAGCGTATTTCGAGATCAGATCCGCATTGATGAATCCGTGCTCGTAACCCGGTTTTTCTTCATCAGACAGAACATGAATAACCTTGATCTTTCCTCCTGCTGCCTTCTCTAATTCAGCGAGTTCATCCTTAAAAAGGATCTCTTCTTCAGTCCTGCTTCCGTAAAGAAGCGTGAGATTAAAGTCTTCTGTGCCATCCGCAATAGCCGCAGCAAAAGACATAAACGGAGCAATGCCGGAACCTCCGGCAAGTCCTATAACGGTGCCTGCGTCACGGAGCGGCTCATACTCGAAAAAGCCTGAAGGCTCTGATATGTCGATAGTTGTTCCTACTTTGAATTCTTTGTTTATGTAGGAGGACGCAAATCCGTCCTTCATGCTCTTTACCACTATCCGGTACTTGCCGCTTAATGCGAGCTTAGGCGAGGAACACAGCGAGTAAGGTCTCGTAAGCACAGAGTCACCGATCTTGAGCTTTAAAGATATATATTGTCCCGCTCTGAAATATGCGAGTTTACTTGTTTCCTTTGATAAATCGGGTTCGAGTGTATATACTCTGGCACCATTCAATTCCTTGATATCGCTGACCTTGACATGCTGCACCTTCGGATGGAGACTTTTCGCAAGAACATTTGCATTGAACTCATACTGCGGCTCCTTGTCAGAAGCCTTGTTGATCACTGCCTGGCGCTTCGGAAGTATATCGTAAAAACCGTCGGCGGAAACTTCTTTAAGATAATCTTTTTCAGCCATTAATTCCCGCCTCCTGACATAACATAACCTAAGATCTGCAATCCTGTTCTGTTACCGCCCGTGTATGTCGGCAGATAACCTGACATCGAAGACGAGTGGCCTCCTACGAAGAACAATCCGTGGATGGTCCTCTCAGCACCGGCCGCAACCGTTCTTGACGACATTCCGTCCCATTTTTCGGAGCTGTAACCGTAAATAGAACCCTGCGGAGTTGCCATGTAACGGGCAAAAGTCACAGGACTTGCGATCTCGATCTCTTCAATATGTTCGCGGATCTTAAAGCCCATGATCTCCTCAAGGCGGGTTATCATCATGTCCGCGATCCTTCTCTTTTCCTTAACATAATCTTCTTCGGTGACATCGGCCCAAGCATCATCCGTAAAAGAGATCGTAAGAACAATCTCCGTCGTGCCTTTCGGAGAGCAGTCGGGATTTGCGATATTAAGGCAGCACACGTCCAAAGCATACTCGGAAAGTTCTCTGCCCTTTGAGTTGTCATAGATGAGTTTCGAATCATTAGATGTACTGATAAATATCGTGTAATCTTTTATGCCGATCTCTTCCGGAGGTGCATCGAGTCCTAAGTAAACGCTGAAAGCTCTAAAACCATAGCTTCTGGCGTTGATCTTCTTATACTCGTAATCAGGCACCAGCGACTTATCATCAAGGAGCTTTCCATAGATTACTTCAGGGAAAGCGTTCGATGCGACCGCTGTACATTCGAAGATCCTTCCGTCTTCGATCTGGACTCCCCATACGGCTCCGTTTTCGGTAATTATCTTTGTTGCTTCAGTCTCGAAAAGGAACTTGCATCCGAGCTTTGCCGCCCTGCTCACGATGGCAGAAGATAACTGGTGCGATCTCATTTTGGGGATGTATGCGCCATTTTCCAGGAAAGAACAGATCATTAGAATATAGCGCGATGCATCAATAGTATTGATTTCAGTGCCCTGGTAAGGCCAGTAGGCAGACAATATATCGATCAGTTTATCGCTCATGCCTAAAGAGCGGAATAAATCTCCTGCTGACATAGTCATGAGTCTCATGAAGTTGGAATGATCCTTTTTCAGGACTTCGGGATCGGGATTGCCTCTTACAGAGCCCCAGTAATTAAGGCCTGAAACCATATCTTCATATGCCATGTAGAGCTTTTCTATGCACACGGCATCATCAGGACATATCTCATTGATAAGATCCATGACCTTATCCCTGCCGTGAGGAACAGTTACATCGAGTGTCCGCTCACCATTTTTCTGAATTATGTATCTGAATGCATCCTTGACCTGCAGCATCTCAACTTTGATGCCGAGCTCGTCAAAGAGCCTGCCTAATTCGCCTCTTGATTCACCTTCGCCGAAGTCGGGAATCTCATGAAGTGACGCATCAAATTCAAATCTTCCCCTGACAAAACTCGTTGCTGCTCCGCCAGGCAGATTGTGACGCTCTAATACGAGTGTCTTAAGACCCATGCGGGAAGCCCTGCATGCAGTCATCAGTCCTCCGTTACCTGCACCGATGACTATCAGATCGTATTTCTCAGACAAGCAAGCACCCCCTCTTTTAAACGATTTGCCGTGCCGGCTTACAGAATAAATATCCGGTTATATATTTGGATTATTCGCTCAACAATTTTATTTTACCATTTAACGATTAATTTATTTATTCTTTTTTGATATTGGTTGAGGAATCGTAACGTTGCAAACAGAGTTATTAATTTAATAACCGGTACATCCATAACAGAGGAGAATCCGGAAACAGATATGTGAGACCAAAAAATGCAACAAGGATGAAAATGCCTGCTATAACAGCAAGTATTATCATTTTGGTCAGGTATCTGGGCACCGGGAATATCGTTTTTCCGGTCTGGCCGTTTATGATAACCTGATATGTTTTCTTGCCGAATGTATACGTAGCAAAGTACATAGGTGCCAGAAGATATCTGAACTTAACGTTATAGAATCTGGTGATAAGTCTCGTGACATATAATATAACCTTGTTCTTATACTCCAAGGCTCTCCTGAGATCTTTGTCTGTCTGGACCCTTGCTCTTTCCCAACTCTCGTTAAGGCCGACTGTATAACGCTCGGCCGGAATGCCTGCGAGATATTCAGGAGAATAAGGAACAGCTTGTTCAAACTTGTAATCCATAACCTTCGCCATATAAGGACTTCTAAACTTTTTAGAAGCATATATGGGGATGTCATCAATATACTGATTGTACACACCCTGAATGTACTTTACGCCTTCCGGAGCGTCTGAGCCTGCACTCGCGACGAAAGACGAGACTGAATATGCATCAAAGGTCCAGAAAGGAAGATATATGCCGGTCAGGTTTTCGAGCTTGCACTCATAGGCCTTCTTATAAACCATACTGCTTCTTTTCAGATAACCCACAAAGATCTGCTGGCACTGTTCTTTCGTGATCGAAAAAGGAATTACGGCATTAGGCGCCATGATATGCTCATTCTCGGCAGCCTGCGCTACGCTCGTTGAACCGCAGAAAGGACATGCACCGGTTATCTGCTCAGCATCATAAAGAGTCTGGCCGCCGCAGTTCGAACACACTACCACTTTCTTGAGTCTGCCCCAGTCTACGCTGGCGCGCTGCAAAGCCGAATTAAAATCGAGT
The DNA here is from genome assembly GCA_003149065.1 of Ruminococcaceae bacterium R-25. NCBI lineage: Bacteria > Bacillati > Bacillota > Clostridia > Eubacteriales > Oscillospiraceae > Ruminococcaceae bacterium R-25. Next base: position 481,577 of record QGFZ01000001.1, on the reverse strand, counting down.
TCCTGGACAGCTGCTCCGTCTTCCGGTGCCGGAAGTTTTGATGAAAGACCGCAAAAAGGACATTCCAATGTCGCAGTTTCAGGATCGAACTTCACGCCGATAGTGCCGCCGCAGCCTGGACACCTTACCTCTGTACTAGTGACACTGACACCGTCAATTACCCGAAAATTCTGTGACATCTGCTATGTCTCCCTTATCTGCAAAAAGCCGGAAACGGCCAAAATCTCATGTTCCAACATTTATATAATAACGCACAAGTCAGCTTTTTCTGCAAACGCTTTTGTATTCAGTTGTATAGAGATTTGTATCGAAATTGGCTTTTCGAAGTTTTAGATATAAAGAGTGTGATCCTGTATCGAAAACGCTTGTTTTTTAAATGTTTTCGATACAACGAACTTCAATGCTGTATCGACAAGGGGCACTTTTATGAGGTTTTCGATACAAAAACGCGAATTTGTATCGAAAACGGGTTATTCTTCATAGTTTTCGATACACCAAAGTGCGACCTTGTATCGAAAATAGAGTGTTTTTCGTGGGTTTCGATACAGTTGAGCTTATGATGCAAGGGCGCAAGTTGACTTGTGCATTTGAAGGCCTGAAAGACGCCCGAAAATTACACAAACTCCGATTTGCTTATTTCTTTAACCTGATGATTTTATATACCATGCAGATATCACTTCCTGATAATTATTCCGCCGAAATAATCAGGATTGCCATCCTTATCACTTAAGATAAAGCCTCTGGTGGAAAGCAGAGCATATGTGCCGTCTTTTTTTCTCGTACGGTATAAGATCGGCCTGACTTCTGCAGCACCGCTTAAAACGGCATCGACAGCTTCCTTATATGCAGCCATATCATCCGGATGGATATATTCCTGCCAGATCTTTTCAGCATGGTACATATATTCTGATTCGAGTCCGAAATCATCAATAAGAGGCAAGGACCAGCGCGAGAAATAGTATTTCATATCGTTCAGATAAACATAGCCCTCACCCGCAATTATAAAAAAACTTTAACACATCCTCATTTCCAATTGGGAATTTTCGCAAAATCATAATAAATTGTTTTGAATTGTTAATTGATGATATGAAGAGTCTTGCTGATTGATTTTTAGCCGGTTAATCAGTGAAACACTATAACCACAGTCATTTCATGGCAAACTAAAAGGGTTTACCAAACTTGGTAAACCCTTCTTGGTGGGAAGAGGTGGTTTCCACCACCTAAACTCAGAAAGTCAATAAAATCAAGGGTTTCAGGGATTTCAACGAGTCAAATTCACGCAGCTTACCACGAATTTACCACAAATTTGCAGGATTTTTCAAAAGAGAATGAGAGCATGAATGAACGTCTGGAGCAATCCAGGCGTTTAATTCTGCTCTGTAATATATGGAGGTTTATTAATGACATTTAAGAATAATAAACACGCAGAACGATTTTTTAACGCATTATCCAACGTAAATATTGATTCGATAGACAGAGAATTAATGGCAACTGTCTTCCTACTCACAAGCTATAAGCGCATCTGGAAGCAGTTCGAGAAGCATTTCGATGAGAAGAACGGAATCTGCCCCGCTGCTTTCGACTGCTTTGAGCCACACAATGAAACTGAAGAGGCTATTGTCACAGCAGCCTATGATCTGCTTTTCTGTTCGGACTGCATTAACCTGACGGACTTGACCGATAAAGAATCTATTCCCGACAAAGCATTTTTAGCTATATGTCATGCAATTGGTTATATCCGGTATGGCTTTGATAGCGAACCCAGCAAAGACTTTGTCAAAGAAGTTTCTTAATAATATGTATATATAAGGAGTGTTTTGATAATGGCAACCTTAAGACGAATCCTCGGAAAACGAGGAAGAACTACTATTCCCTACGAATTCAGACAGATCTTAGACCTAAGGCACAACGATGTTCTTACTTTTGCTATGAACGATGACAAAACTTGTGTCGTTATTACCAAAGAAAAGATTTGCACGGACTGCATCAAGTACGCTCCCTGCGGAAAAGAAATCTCTCTCGATGATTTCCTTTCCCAGATGAACAGAGACGAGATGCTCAAAACGATAGCCGCCTTATCCAAGGCGCTTGTGAGCAAGGAGGAGAATAATGAGGTTCAAACTTTATCAGATTGATCGAGACAAAGATCCCGGCAGAAAGCGCTTTGAACCATTAGATCAGATAGAAAACGTCGATCCATCAATTTATCGGAAGGTTTTCGATGCGGAAGCTGATGTAACTGACCTTGAGGACGCTTATGCCACTTTCAATATCGAAGGCCACGCCCTTCTTAACGGCCATTCAATGTCGGTATCCGACGTCATCGTTAACGATGAAGGTGCTTTTTATGTCGATTCAAGCGGATTTAGAAACATAGAATTCGATGAATCAAAGGCAGATTCATCGAATCAAATCAGGGTTTTATTCGTGCAGCCGCATAAAAAACCATTCGTAGCAGAGATTCCCGACACGCTCAAAGCAAAACAGAACGCAGTCGGCGGTCTTATTGAATTTGTCTACAACACAGACGAGACGGCACTTGTCTGTGATGAAGAAGCCAAACTCAAGAACAAGGAAGGCAATCGGTACTTGGACGGCGGTGGCATTATCGCCGGAAACTTCCTTGTAGTCGGTTTAGGCGAAGAGGACTGCAGATCCTTAACCGATGAGGAAATCCAGAAATACTTAGATAAGTATTCTGAGGCTCCCGAGATTACTGATGAAGAGACATCTGCAGATGTCGGATTCAAATTTTACGGGTTCATATAAAGAATATGGAGGTTAACAACATGAGCAACACTAAAATCACACCCAGCGTAAAGGCTAAGATCACTTGGTTAAATGATGATCCGTCCGGAGCCAAGAAGGCTGCTGCAACTATTACAATTGCAGAAGCTTTTCAGGTACATGGTGTCAGCATTGTAGAGGGTCCTAAGGGGCTTTTCATTTCAATGCCCCAGCGACAGACAACAGATAAGAAGTTCCTGGAGGTAGCGCATCCGGTTACCGCAGAAATGCGAAAGGCTATCCATGATGCTGTATTTGGAGCTTATTCCCAGACGCTTGCCGTTTCAAATCAGTATAAGAACGACTTTCAAAAGGATTCGGATTCTGCTGAGGTTAAGTCTTCCCAGGAGTCAGCTAAAGACGGAGATCTCCCGTTTGAGGTTACTTCAGATGAGACTGAAGATTCTGAGGCAGAGTCTGAAGACGAGGTTGATGCCCCAATAATGGGACAGATTTCGTAATCAGTCACTTAATCTGACCCAAAACTGTAGACATTCTGATAATTTGCTAGTAAATTGCAAGTAACAACCTAATATAAGGAGGTCACTGCAATGAAGACTAATAGGCTAATCCCGACAGTCTTGATCGCTTCTTTGATCCTCGGAATCACCGGTTGCAATAATCAGAGTGTCACAGAAATCCAGAATGACGGCTTCGAGAACCAAGAGACATCGATTGAGACAACTCTGAATGAATTAATCTCAGAATCAACAATTGAAAACAACTCTACAGTCACCCCTACCCCAATTATAAGCACGGGCGAAAAGACTGTGGCAACAACAAATTCGACTAAACCCTCAGATGACTCTTCTTCCAAAGATATGACTGAAGCCTATAATTCTGGAGGAAGTTCAGCCACGGGCAATTCGAATACACCAACACCCCAACCAGCCAATAACAACGACAATTCGCCTGGTGGAAGCTCCAGCAATACTTCAGGTAATGAGAATTCTGTATCCTCAGCAACTACCACTGTTCCAACAGCTACGCCCACACCTGAACCTACCACTACTCCAATGCCGGAGCCTACCGCTACGCCTACTCCAGAACCCACTTCAACTCCCAAGCCTACTCCAACCCCAAAGCCAGTTTGGGGTTGGGCAAACGCCAAGGGCACCATCCGAACAACCTACGATTCTGCTGCTAACGGAAGTAATATACCTATTGAAATTCCGAATATGCCCGTAAGTGGTGAGACCTGTGACGGTGAACTTACAGGATATGGCAAATCAACAGATGCAACTGAAGAAGCCGTCTGGAATTATCTTGATAACAAATTCGGAGAAGATTTTTGTGGTGTGGGCCATCTTAAAGTCGTCGACGGATCCGTTCACTGGTAAGCACACTTAATCTTTTGTTTTAACCAAGCAAACCGTGAGAGAACAAATCTCTCGCGGTTTTTCTTTGCCCTGCCTCAAAGCGGGGCTTTTTGTTTTGAACACGAAAACGGAGGAATGTTTCACATGAAGAAAATTTTAGAGAAGGTCATTTCTTCAGCCAACAGAACCGGTAAAGCACTCTTCGGAAGCTCTATCTCAAGAAAGATAGCTTCTGCTGTCCTCGCTTTTACTGTAGCCCTCTCTCCTGTTGTTCCTTCCTTGGCTGTTATGGCCGATGAAGTTCATGAACCGCAGGAAGTAATTGAGGAAACAACGGTAGTTCAGACAGAAGTTGAAGCTACTGAGGCAGAAATCCCCTCGGAAACAACTCTGCCTGACTATTCAGAGTGCACCACCGAAACTGTTATCGCTGAAGATGATGACATTGTCGTTGTCGATCCGACAGAAACAATCGACACTACGGCTCCCCCTACAGAGCAGGAAACAGAGCCTTCTATATCAGAAACAACACCAGCAGTTGAGAAGAAGTCAAACATCATCTCTGCTAATGAGAACAACTTCGCCGATCTTATCGCCGATCTCTCTTCTTCAAACCGACTGATCGTTTACTACAATGGCTCTTTAGATACAGAAGCAACCGGCGTTTATTATGACGGCGTTTACTACCTCAGTTATTCTTCTGAGGATGCCATGTTTGATGATCTTTGTGCCTTTGATGCAAAGGGAATCCCTTTCGCTATCGATGGTAATGCACAGGTCTGCGGCGGTCTTATTTCTTATAAGGCTGGCGTCATAAATCCTGATGCTTCAACAAAGATTGCCGTCATTGATACCGGTTCTGATCTTGCAAACGAGAAGTATTCAGTCATCGGTGATGATCTGAAGGATCACAACGGACACGGCACAGCCATGGTCAATAACATCCTTGCCCAGACCGATGACGCTTACGTTATCTCAATCAAGACAATGGCAGATGACGGTACTGGTAATGTCTCCGATATCTGTGCAGCAGTTCAACTCGCAACAGATCTCAAGGTTGATATTATCTTCATGGCTCTGTCGTTTAAGGATTCCGGTGATTACGATGCTTTCAAAAAGCTTGTTACGGAAGCCCAGAATCAGAAGATCACTGTTATCGCTTCTGCAGGAAATAACAGCGCAGATGCTTCGAAGTATCTTCCTGCAGGACTTAACGGAGTCATCACGGTCGGCGCTGTTCTTTCTGACGAAGGAAACAAGAGTCCTGTATCCAACTACGGCTCAGCTGTCGACTACTATGTAGTTGCAAACTACACATCTGACGCAGCTTCCATCTTTGCAGGCAAGTATATTGCCGGTAATACTGCTGATATCGCAACATCCTGCATCATGCAAGGCAGACCTAACGAAATCGGTGAAGATGATCCTGTAGTAAATGCAAAGCGAACACTGGATCGATACAACGATACGAAAGGTGCGTATATCTATATCACAGCTGATCAGCAGCGTAACATGGGTTATACGTGCTCTGATGATTTCCGTGACGATATCATCAACGCAGCCAAGTATCTTTCAGGCGTAGACTACGGCACTTATGCCAACAATCACGGTACTGAATACGAGCAGGCATTCCTTTGTCTCGACTATGTTCACATGGTTTACGGCATGATCGTCATCCCTACAGGTCACGATAACCCGGGTGTTGGTGGAGAAGGCGATTTCTTAAGACACGGTCGCCAGACAACAACAGCTGCACCGAGAATTTCTAATGGACATGCTTGGTGGTGGGCTTACTTCTCTCTGAATACGGATAATGACGTAGGCGGCAAGAAGTATATCGGATCACCCTACTACTTATATCCTTACGTTCAGGGTACTTCCGTTCCGTACTGGACCGCAAATGTTGTTCGTCCAGTTGATAACATAAGCCAGAACAACTGCTACGACAGCAGTGTCAGTTGCAATGATTCAGCCGCTATGAGTGCGTTGAATATGGAAAGAGGCGACCTGGTCTTCTTCGGACCTGTCGCAAATGGTGATAATGCCGGCGGTTTCGGTCATGCAGCCATCTACAGTGGCACAAACGGATACTTCTACGATTGCGGAAGCACAACTTCAGGCAATCACTATCGTGCAGACGGTGCGATAGTAAATGGTCCCGGTAACTACAACCGCATGATGGTCTACAAGATTGAGGACTTCGATGACACTCATAAAGAGGTTGATATTTCGTTAACCAAGGCATCCGAAAACAGTTCTATTACAAGCGGCAACAGCTGCTATTCACTGGCAGGGACGACTTACGGATTGTTCAGTGATTACGCATGCACAAACAGAATTGCTACTTTCACAGTAGATGCCAATGGCAATACTTCTACAACTTTCACATCGGCCTATGACAGGATCTACTACCTCAAGGAGCTTGTAGCCGGAAAAGGTTATGAACTTGATGGCCGTGTGTACACAGTTATGGTAGACGAAGATGGTGTTGTAGAAGCCGACCATGGAGTATCCACAACTCTGAAAAATGACGTCTATTATATGCATCTGAGCGATATACCGATGCGAGATGATCTCCGTATCACAATCGATAAGACACTTTCCGACGGCACAATCGTTCCAAACGATACAGGCGCATATAACGGAGCTAAGTTCCGTTTGGAATACTACACAAAGGAAGTGACTGATTTCCGTTCACTGACTTATGCTGATGCAACAGTTGTATTTGAGTTCACAGTCAACTCCAGAACAGTCGTGATCAACAGATCTTTCCTAGCTAGATTGACTCCAGTAAAAGGTACCAATCTTTTCACTTCATTCTCAGGCAACTCAATGCCGTTAGGAACTTACCGTTTACAGGAGATAGACGCTCCTGACGGATTTGCTTGTGCACCTGACTACTGGATCTTAACCATTTACGATGATCCGGTTAATGACGACAGCCTGATCCGTACAAGAACAAAGCTCACAGCTGATGGTCAGACATCCGTATCCACCATCTCTGTAGGCAATGTTGCAAGCGATACGTATATCCGCATCTACGAGCCGATCGTAATGGGACGCTTCCACCTTAACAAGGAAATGCAGGAGAAGGACATCGTTTCCGATGTTACCCGTTATACTTTCGAGCTTTATGCAAACTCCGGCGCAAATGGTGCTGAAGAACTTATCGCTACAGGCACAACGGATCGCGATGGCAATGTCTTATGGACTTATGCCGGCAAGGGACTCACTCTTAAAGGCAACGATAACAACACACCATTATCTCAGAGAATCCTTGAAAGCGGACTGTCTGCAGGCAAGACACACAACATCATCCTCCCGGTCTGGAAGACAAATACCGAGAAGTTCACTTATACGGTCTATGAGAATCGTCCTGACACAACGTACGGTACAACAGACATTAAGTACACCTCTTCCGTTCCTTCCGGCTGGATTAAGGTATCCGACAACGAGTTCAAGATGTCTTTCACCTTGGATGCAAATGCTGATGAAACTTCAAAGCAGTACGCAGTATCCGACAGCGAAGCACCATTAACATCCAAGACTGTAGTAAACCATGAAGAGTTCACCGGTCTTAATGTTAAGAAGGTCGTTCCTTTAAACAACCCGTTCGATGTTACGAAGGTAATCTTCAAGGTCTATAACACCGATAACGGCAAGGATACCCTTATTGCAAACGGCACTGTTGATTCAAGAGGAAACGTAACCTGGTACAGAGTCAATGCATCCGGCTTCGGCACTGATCCTGCGACAAGCATTAATGTTCTCAACAATCTGCCTCTTGGTCACTACCATATCGAAGAGACATGGGACAAGGAATATCTTGATCTCAACGATCAGATCTCGATACTCATCGAAGAAAAGAACAATAACATCGGCTGGATAAAGTCTGAAACAAGGACTTCTTACACCTACACCTGTGCTCTTGATCTCTCTGACAAGTCGAACGATAAGAACGTTCTCCCCTTAAATGTTGAGAATGAGAAATTCGTACAGGAGTTCAATCTGGTTAAAAACGTTAGTGTTGAAGGTGATGCTTCAACCATAAAGGCTGAGCTCTATCTCATAAATGACGATCAAGTGCTGCTCATCTCAACAGGTACCGTTACAACAAACGGCATAGGCACTTACGGTTTCACTTGGGACTACAAAGGAACGCATAAGGCCATCGACGGTATTGATACTCTCGAATTACCGGTTGGCAATTACAGAGTTATCGAGCACTGCCCGGAGACATATTATAAAAATACGGAGATCCCGTACACTTATATGACTCCCGAAGGTTTCACTTCCAAGATCGTTGACGGTAAGCTCCAGTTCTATAAGGACTTCGAGCTTAAGCGCGGAGAGTTCAAGACTCTTAAGACAGCCGTAACCAACATAAGGATCGAAGGAGCATTCGACATCATCAAGGTTGAACGTTCTGATATCGCTTCAAGCAAGACATTCAACTTTGAAGTCTACTACAGAGGCAATGGTGCTTCCGCTTCTGATACGGCAGTTCTTATCGAGAAAGTCGTAATCAAGACTAGCAACGGTAAGGGATCCGCTTCAATTGAGAAGCTTCCTGAAGGCTGGTACGAGATCCGCGAAGTCGGTACAGGTTCTGAATGGATCTCACATTGGGCTAACACAGATTCCGTCGTAAACGGCAACAAGATCGTTCATCTGACATCCAATGACAGAACGATTGCCACTCTCTCCGTCGATGACGGCATTAAAGAGAACGGCACAGTGATAAATGCTGTTGTTTGCTATAACGATTTAAAGCCCGAGATCAAGACAACTCTCATTGACAGAGGAACAGATGCGCATATCACGACTTGTTCCGAAACAGCTGAGCTTGCCGATACCGTTTCCTACAAGAACTTAATGCCCGGTCATTATGCTATGTCCGGTGTATTGCAGGATAAGAACATTGGCGGCGCACTTCTGGATAAAGACGGTAAAGAGATTACCGGCAGCACCGAATTCGATGTTCCTGAAGTTCTCGATGAATATGGTCAGCCCGTACCTCAGTCCGGTAAGGTCGACGTTATCTTTACTCTCGACACAACCAAGATTGAGGGAACCGTTATTGTCGCTTTCGAGGAACTCCATAAAGAATCCATAACAGGCGAACTGGTTGTTGAACACAAGGATATCAATGATGTCGAGCAGACAGTTGTTGTTCCCAAGATCAAAACAACAGCAACCGACATCGATAACGGCACTCATACCCTTACCTACAAGGATAGAGTAAACATCTCCGATAAGGTAGCTTATACGGATCTCGTAGTCGGAAGGACTTATGTAGCCAGCGGAACTCTTATGGATGCAGCTACCGGCGAGATCTACAAGGATTCTGAAGGTAAGACATACACCGCTTCCACCGAGTTTGTTGCAACCGAAAAAGACGGCTTTGTTCTTGTCGATTTCAAGGATGTTCTTGTTCCCTACTCAAAGACAACCATCGTTGTATTTGAGGATGTCACTGATAAAGAAAAGGGCGTAAAGGTTGCAGTTCATTCTGATCTTACGGATAAGGATCAGACAGTCGAAAGACCAACAGCTCATACTGTCGCAACCATAAACGGCAACAAGGTCATTTGGCTTGCTTCAACTGAGATTCGTAACCTTACGATCACAGATACCATCTCCTACACAGGACTTGAAGTCGGTTCTCTTTACAGAGCAGAAGCAACACTCTTCAAGGTTAACGGCACGCAACTCATGGTTGATGCCCAGCCTATCAAGAGCATTGTCGAGTTCACACCCGGCACCAAGGATGGGACTGTTGACGTAAACATCACCTTCTCAACAGAAGGCCTTTCCGAAGGCGACAAGATCGTAGTCTTTGAGAAGATCTACGATGTAGCAAGCGAAACTGAGATTGCTGACGGCTCTCAGACAGAGGATATTCTTATCGCAAGACATGAAGACCTCTCTGATAAGGACCAGACCATCACGATCCACTTCAGACCTTCGACAGGTGAGATAGTTCCTACTTATACCATGATCGGAACTGTTCTTTTAGTTTTGTCATCAATCATCGCACCCCTCCTCTATAGAAGAAAGAAGCATCTCTCCCCTACTACTTAACTTCTTTCTTATCAATCAGCCCCCGTGGGAACAACTCACGGGGGTTATTAATTTCAAGGAGGCTATATGAAAACCAAGAAAACACTTAAGATCATCTGCAAGACATTACTTATAGTTGCTTTTATTTCAGGGCTTTTTCTGTTAAGCGCCGACTTAATCAGGAACAAAATCAGGCGAAATATCTCTTTGGAAGCCATTGATGCAGTAGAAAGCGTCATTGATAACGGTGGCGGAGTAATCGCTTTCAAGTTACCGGTAACAGATTGTCTTAAAGTCCACGGCGAAGACGGAAAATCCGACACGACAATTGAAGACTTGCTCCGTGAAATGGACTTGATTTCATCTGAACACGAAGATATCAGGCTACTGGGTATCCTTGAGATTCCCTGTATTGAGTTGAAAGAACCAATATGGGATTCATGCTCTGCTACTGCACTTCGATTCGGAGTCGGAAGATTCCCGCAGACATGCCAGATTGGAGCTGAAGGAACCTGTACTCTTTTCGGGCACAGGATGGAAAGCCACACGATTTTCTGGAATCTTCAGTCCCTCGAAAACTATATCGGAGAGGAAGTCATCGTCACGACCACAGACGGCATCAGGCACAGATATCGGATAGAGTCGACTACTTATGTTAAGGATGCAGGGCTCGATCCTTACATGAGATCAGATTCGTTCGACACAGAGCACTTATGCCTTGCTACGTGCGGCTGGGGCCAAGATCCCAACAACAAAAACATATACAGGCCAAAGAATACAGAGTTTATCGTGATCTGCGTGCCTGAGATTGGAGGTAATAATGAACAAAATGATGAAAACAGACAGAGTATACAAAGTAATTTGCAGCTGCCTGATAGTAACACTTATTGTCGCACTCTTCGCAGTCCCGTGCTTCGCCGCCGGTGATGTCGCAGGTGCAATAGAATCTACCTGGAATGCTGCAAAGGGACAGATCAAGCAGGTTACTAACAACGTTATCTTCCCTGCCCTTGATATGATCCTTGCTATCCTCTTTTTCGTGAAAGTGGGTAGTTCTTATTTTGAGTACAAAAAGCATGGTCAGCTTGAATTGACTGCCCCATGCATTCTCTTTGCCTGTCTCTTGTTTACTCTTACAGCACCTCTTTATATCTGGAACATAATCGGTTAATAAAGGAGCAGCCTGATGAGATAATCGGGCTGCTTCCTTCTTATAGGAGGTGAAGCGTAAATGTTTGACTGGCTTGAAGATTTATTAAGAGCCCTCGGCGATCTCTTCGGTGACGCCTATCAACAGATTGGAGAAGCTGTCTCAAAAGCCATCTGGGATACCATGATCAAATGGTTCTATGAAGTCATATATACAGCTCTGGCAGCTTTCCTTGAAATGATAAACGGACTCGGCGCAGAAATATTCGAACTTGGTTGGGTTCAGGCAGCAATAATGCTTTTCGTGAAATTCGGATGGGGCTTATATGTAGTCGGTGTTGTAGTCGCTATATTTGATGTTGCGATTGAATATCAACATGGGCGAGCTAATATCCGTTCATGTTCTATCAACATACTCAAAGGATTCTTTGCATGCAGCCTGATCGGAACAGTACCTATTGAACTCTACAAGTTTTGCATAACCCTTCAGTTCACATTCTCTCAGGGCATTTTGGATGCATTCAACATTTCTCGAAGCACTGATTTCCCAAGATTGGTAAGTAATGTCTTTACAAAAGTATTCAATCTTAATACCGGTAATCAGGCTGTTATCGACACTATATTCATCTTTGCATTTGCATACTGCTGCGTAAAACTCTTCTTCGCAAATCTTAAGCGTGGCGGAATTCTCATGATACAGATAGCGGTTGGAACCTTATATATGTTTTCAGTACCAAGAGGTTATACAGACGGATTCAACCAGTGGATGAAACAGGTCATTGCAATATGTCTTACGGCATTTCTGCAGACAACCCTCTTCTATCTCGGTCTGCTTACGATGTCAGACCATATGGTACTTGGATTAGGCATTATGTTTGCTGCTAATGAAGTCCCGAGAATAGCACAGCAGTTTGGACTGGATTCTTCTGTTAAGGTGAACATGATGAGTGTCGTACATACGGCAACAACAGCGGCAAGTCTCGTAAGAGCTGTCGGAAAGGCGGTTAAATAAATGAATTTTATATATCCACAAAACATGAAAGCAAAAGCAAATATGTGGCTGTGGAGTCTGAAAGACTTCGCGATCATAGGTATTGGAGCTTTGCTCAGTGCAGTGTTCCTCATCTATCTTCACAAGCTCCTTCTGGTCGGAATAGTTGCAGTTTATGCTTTCATGACTATCAGATTAGATGAGACAACGGTTATGGACTACATCAGATATGCTTTCAGATATTTCATAACAACACAGCAGTACTTCGAATGGAGGTGATGAGACTTGCTGGAACAGTTTTTCGGAAAAAAGAGATCTGTTCAGGATCTCATTGGCATTAAGACTTTCACAAAATACGGACTTGCTACCAGCAAGGATGAACTTCTCTTCTATATGGTAAGTCCGACAAACATCTCGGTACTGTCTAAAGATGCGATAACCACCAAAATCCGACAGTTGATGTTGGTACTCAATACAAAGCCCAATCTCGAGTTTGTATGTACAGACGCATCGGAGTGCTTCGATAACAACAAAGTCTATTTGACAGAAAGAATAGATGAAGAGCCCAATCCTTTGATCAAATCTCTGCTGGCTAAGGACCATGAATTCCTTGACAACATTCAGCTCGAGATGGCAACCGCAAGGCAGTTTGCATTCATAATCCGTTGTAAGAATATGAAAACAGAACAGGTATTCGCGGAGATGAACCGCGTTGAGAAAGCTATATCTGATCAGGGATTCGATGTTCGACGTATGAAAAAAGAAGATATCAAGCGATTTCTTGCCATATACTTCGATGCTTCCTTTGCCGCTGATCAGATGCCTGATTTTGACGGAATCCAATTTTATAATCTAGACTAAACAGCTTAGAAAACACCTGTGATATAATAAAAAAGGGGTGGCACTTATGTCATATGTCTATAATCACTTTAGTGAATTTTCTTTGCAATTACTTAATCAGTATATTCCATTAATTGCCGATAATACTTCTTGGGGACAATGGATTCGCGAAGATGAGAATTATGATTTGGAAGAATCTGAAGAAGTTTATGTGGAACCATTTGCATTCATCGGCACAATGACTTACAAGAATTGTTTTGGTGCAATTCAAGAAAATGAAGATGAAATTGTATACCCATTAGTCGTTTATCAGGATATGTATGATGTTATTCGTGTAAAAAGCATTCAAACATTTTTATCAATACTCTCTTTATCCTCAGCAGACGAACTAAAAAAAGAATGTCCTTTCCTGATAAATTTGTTTCGTGCTTGTATTAGTAACAGCAGAAAATACCCACGCTTGTCGGAAGACGAAGAGTTGAATGAATTTTATCAAGACGAAATGCAAGAAGAGAAAAACATTAATCTAAACAAACAAGATAATTTATTAATAAACAGTTTTATAAGCAGTGTCGTTTCAAAAACATTTAGTGATTTATGTTTACCAGATGTGGATTTTTTCCATTCCATTGCTGATTATAACTATGAAGGCAAATCAAATAATGGTTGTTTTATTTTTTGCAAAACCTTTAGACATGACGCCTCAAGCATCATTTTTAAAGAACCAATGCCACTTGATTTAATGGATTCAAAATTAGTAAGAAAACTCTTGGAAATGACAGATGAAAGAAATGGTTTATTGTTGAGTTATGATTCGTCATCAGAACACAAATGGATAGCCATTGGAATCGGGAACGTAGCATCAGATGATTTTGCTACGGTTAATTTCTTGGGGCATTCAAAATGGAAAATGAGAATTGGTTCAGAGACACTTTCCTATAATGGAACAGAGTTTAGAATTAAACATAAAAACGCACCAAATGAACAGTCTATACAAGAAGAAAACAATAATAGTATTATTCAAAGATTTTTTGAGTCAACACAAAAAAGCTCTGATGAATACAACAATTTCATAAAATTGTATAGCGTGCTAAAGAACCAGAAACATGGAACAATGTTGGTTGTAACTAACGGAGCAGAGGCGGAAGCAGACAGATTTAGTCAAGCAAAAAGAGGAATAAGAATAAACCCTATTGATTGTAATAACATTGATTCAAGTAGATTGTTAAGTATGTCTAGCATAGATGGCGCTATGCTAATTGATACAAAATGCGTATGCTATGGCCTAGGTGTTATCCTCGATGGATATATTGATTCAAAGTTTATTGGTAATTCTGGCAGAGGCGCTCGATATAACTCTGCAAAATTATATATGCATAATATAAAGAATAGAATTGCAAATACTACTGTATCAGATACGTGGTTTAAACCCAAGGAAACCTTAGTAATAGTTATTTCTGAGGATGGATATCACGATGTTTTCTCAACAATCGAACCTGATGTTTAATTGTTTTATATTTCTTTGAAGTTTACTTACGAGGAATTATCTATGGTAGATATACACGAAGATTGTATTAAATTAATTCCAACTATTTGTTGTTGGTACGATTTATTAGGATATGGTGCACCATTCGTTGAATCATCCTGGAATTTAAGAGACCCCAAATGTATAACTAACTTTCAAAGAATAGATAAAATTGGAGCTTGGCATTGGGGAGTTCTATCTCTTCCATTTGGGCCAAGAATGGTTTTAAACGACGGTATGGCAGCGTGTATGGATATACCAGATAACTTAAATGATGTTTATTTGTTTCTGACGTATTTTGAATCAATTATTAATGATTATGATCATATAAGAGGTATTGATCAAGCTTCAGGATATCCTGGCGTTCGCGGAGTTATATCATGTGGTGATAGATATGAGTATGAATATTCAGATACAGGCATAAGCATAACCTCATCAGCAGAAAGACCAAAAACTGTTTTTTATCATCCTAGAGAATTTCAAATGAACACGGCTTTTTCCAAAGCTTTTATTATTGAAGAAAGCGGAAGTAAAGCCGGAGTATCTGGTTCAAATTTATATGTTGATCAAAACGTTTTTTCAATGCTTGATAGTCTTCTAAAAAAATGTGATGGATCAGTTTCAAGCAAAACAGATAACGATAGAATTGTATACACATTAACATATAATAATGAATGGTTTGCTACAATTAGCTTTTTTAAGGAAACCGTTTCATATAATTTTAAGGGCATACAAACAGTTCTTTTGCGTTTCGATGAGATTCATTCTCTCCCAGAAGAATTAGCAAATGAGGCGGCCTATCTAGAAGGTCGAAGAATAGCTCAAATGGAACAAGATATGGAAGATGAAGATTATTAATTAGCTAATCACATTTTCTTATTCATATAATTCTTAAGACCTCATATCTTGAGGTCTTTTCTATTCTTAAAATAAGGAGAAAAACAATGAAAAGGGAAAAAACATATACCCCGGAACAGTTGGAAGTAATCCGAGCAAAGGATTACTTTGACTGCATCTCCCCGTCAACAATCAAATTTTATACTGACTACTATATAATCGGCGACTCATATCGATGCTGTTGGGTTATAAAGGAATACCCGCCTTCAACAGAAGAACTCGCCATCTTATCGTTATTGTCAGATAAATCCGGAGTTACGCTCCGGATTTATAATAGGCTAGTGGATCCTATGGAACAGCGCAAGATTCTTCAGAACGCGATGCGTAAAAATAGCTTGAAGACCACTAGCAACGATGTTAGTGACACCGTGCAGGCAGAAGAAAACATTCAGGATGTTGTAGAGCTTCTCTCAAATCTCAGAAAGAACAGAGAACCGCTTCTTCACTGCGCGGTCTTCATTGAGTTGAAAGCAAACAGTCTAGATGCACTGAAAGAACTGCAATCTGATATCAACATGGAATTATCCAGATCAAAGATAGAGGTTGAAAAGCTTACTTTGAGACAGAAAGAAGGTTTCCTCTCGGTTGTGCCAATGGGCAGCAATCAGTTCGGAGAGCAGTTCGAAAGAGTTCTACCTGCCAGTTCTGTAGCCAACCTCTACCCGCTTAACTTCAGCGGTAAGACTGATCCGCGCGGGTTTTATATTGGAAGAGATAAATACGGAACCAATATTCTCGTTGATTTTGATAGACGAGCAGAGGATAAAACGACAAGCAATATACTTATTCTCGGCAACTCCGGTCAGGGCAAGTCATATCTCATGAAGCTTATACTTACTAATATCCGTGAATCCGGCAAGAGCATTATTGTTCTTGATCCTGAAACGGAGTATAAGGAACTTTGCGATAATCTTGGCGGCTGCTATATAGATTTCCTTTCAGGAGACTATATTATCAATCCTCTTGAACCCAAGACGTGGTCTGATGGCGAGGACGATGACGGTCCAGAAGCGTTCAGAAGGAAAACAAAGCTCAGCCAGCATATTGCATTCCTTAAAGACTTCTTCAAAACCTACAATGAAGAGTTCGATCAGGACCATATCAATACGATTGAGATAATGCTCACCAAGCTCTACGCGAGATTCGGCATCACGGACATGACTGACTTCTCTTCCCTGAAGCCTACGGATTATCCGACTATGCAGGACTTCTACAACATCTGTGAGGAAGAATTCTACACATACGATCCCAAGCGCAAATACCTCTACACTGAGGACATGATTCAGAAGGTTTGCCTCAATATCGAGTCAATGTGTAAAGGTGCAGAGAGCAAGTATTTCAACGGCCACAGCAACATAACTGACGATAAGTTCATCGTATTTGGTGTAAAAGGTCTTATGGATACGAACAAGAGACTCAAGGATGCAATGCTCTTTAATATCCTTTCCTATATGAGCAACAAGCTTTTAGGCGAAGGATATGCGGCTGCATCAATCGATGAGCTCTACCTCTTCCTTACAAACAGAACGGCTATTGAGTATATCCGCAATGCAATGAAGCGAGTCCGCAAGAAGGAATCCACCATGATACTGGCATCTCAAAACATCGAGGATTTCCTTATCCCAGGCATTAAGGAGATGACAAAACCGCTGTTCAGCATACCGACACACCAGTTCCTCTTCAATCCCGGACAGATCAATCCGAAGAATTTCATGGATGCTCTGCAGATCGAACCGTCGGAATATGACCTCATCAAGTATCCGGAAAGAGGCTCCTGCTTATACCGTTGCGGTAACGAAAGATATCTTTTACAGGTCAAGGCACCGAGTTATAAAGCTGAGCTCTTCGGTTCAGCCGGAGGCAGATAATGTGGGCAACTATAGCGGCCGCGCTCAAGAAAATCGCGGTCGCTATCCTCTCAAACAAAAAGTGGAGAAACAAAGTATTCACCTTCATCATTGTCAGCACGGTAGCAATATTTATGCCAATGGCTGCTGCACTTGCCATCTTTTCAGGAAAAGTTGAGTTCACTCCGGACCAGTTGAAGCAGGTTTCAGATAACCTGAATGTCGAGGAGCTCGCCAAGCTTACTAAGATTCAGGAGAACCTGGATGCCATTGAGGAAGCTATGAAAGAAGCCGATATAGAAGACAGATATGAGGAAGCACAAGCATTATACTTGCTCGGTTTATATGATTACGCCGATGAAAAAGACTTCGTAAAAAGACTCGTCGGATGCTTTGAAGAAGATCAGTCAGACAAGCAATTGATCAGAACAGTTAACCGGGAATTCGGAAGCGATATCGATCCTGATGACTATATAAAGGTCGTAAATGGTATGAGAAGCACAACAATAAGCCCGCATATCTTCAATGATCCTTCAACAAAGAACAACGAAGATATCGTTGCTTGGGCATGGGAAGCATACAGAGACGGCTGGGGTTATGTCTGGGGATCATATGGAAGAGTATTAACATCGGATTATTTCTCTGAACTTTGCAACCAATATCCTGATCATGTTGAGGTATATCACGACTATATCCAAAAACATTACTTGGGAAAACGTGTTGCGGATTGCGCTGGTCTCATCAAGGGATATCTGTGGTACAACTCTGGTTCCGGACAGATCGGATATAGCAGTTCAAACGACTACGGAGCAAATTCCATGTACAATGCGGCCAGTCAGAAAGGTCCCATATCCTCAATGCCTGATATACCGGGACTTGGTGTATGGCATTCGGGACACGTCGGAATCTATATCGGAGACGGTTATGTTATTCAGGCAATGGGTACAAAATACGGTGTGGTAATGACCAGATTATCCGGTTCAAGCTTCACTCATTGGTTCAAAATACCAGGGATAACTTACCCGTAAAAGTTGAGACTAGTCTCAATTTTCGCCAAAAAGTCTCATTTTCGGGCCCTATTTTTCATTTTCAAGCAATTCGCCCCCACAAACGCATTCTGCCGTTATACACTGCAGATACCAAAACTAATCAGGAGGTATCACACATGAGAGACGTTTACGCAGAATACAGACAGGGCAAGATTTCTTGGGAAGAAGCATATTTCACAGCCAACAACATAGCTGCTACTGTATCTAATAATCCCAACAATCAGGAAGAAACAGATTACTGGGCAAGTCAAATGGAAAGCCTTGGAGTTGATCTGGCGGAGATGAGAATGAAAGAACTGGGCTATGCACAACGAGAAGACGGGGTTTTCATAAAAAATGAAGATATAGCTTAAGGATAGTTACTCATTTTTCATTCAGATCCTTAAGGTCAATTATGAAACAGAGGGGCATAATTGACCTATAAAGCTTTTACAGCTTCAAAACACCCTCCAAAGACCCGAGTAAATACACTCGGGTTTTCTTATGCCCAAATACAAAGAGAGGTGATCAGACATGGGCAACTTTCAAGTATTCACCGTCTTTTTGACAGACGGAACATCAATTTCTTTCCGTAAGACCTATAACTATTTTGATAAAGGCTCCATCATCGAAAAGATAGAAAACTCTTCAGATGACGATGTTGTGTGCTTCAGAAACAGTGCCGGAGAGGAAATATTAATACCAAAGAAGAACATTTTATTCATCAAGATCTCCCCCGAAGATCCTGATAACGATACAAAGGAGGCGGTCTAATGCCAAAAATCAAACTAGAAATTGAAGCAGAACCTGCCCAGATAGATGCATTAAGAGTTTATCTCGGCCGGAAAGACACTTATCTGGAATTCGAAATTGCTCGACATATCGAGACACTTTACGGCAAATATGTACCAGCAATCGTCAGAGATTATATCTCCGAAAATCTCAAAAACAAGAATAACGAAAGGAGGTCTGAGGCAACCTGAGACTTGATGTAGAGGTCTGAACCATGAATCACGGGTCATTATGCGTGCAGAAAAATAAGCAGGATAAAGGAGTAGAACTATCTTATGTGTTCTACTCTTTTTACATCACCCGGCAGAGCCGTGTGAATAAGGCTTTCTGCTGTGTAACACTGTTCCAAAGCCAACAGTTCTAATTCGTTTAAGACTTTGAGGTTATAGTTCTATTCAACCCTAGAAGTCATCTTTTCAGGCCTCAATACAGTTCTACCGAATTGCCGTGATGATATGGAAAAGAAGAAAGTAAGTCTTTATCTGACTGATGAGACTTATACAGAAGTCAAACAATCCTATCGCAAAGGTCATTGTACTTCCTATAACGAATTCTTGGAGCGGGCAATAATTTACTATCTCGGATATGTCAATTCAGAGCACATGACTGATTACCTCTCTCCTACCATAATGTCATCCGTCAAGGCAGCTTCAGATGAAAACACAAAACGCATAACCCGGATTCTTTTCAAACTCGCAGTTGAGATTGCTGTAATGAACAACCTGTTTGCAGCAAGCCTTGATATTGATGAGGAAAAAATAAGCAGCTTAAGGCGTGAATGCGAGACTGAGGTTCGTAAGCTTAACGGTGACTTCAATATGAATGATGCCATCCGATGGCAAAAGAGGTAATTTCCTATGGCCAGAATCGTTGTTAAAGTCAAATATCTGAAGCCGACACAAAAGCGGACGCCCGGTCGATATGCACGTTATATTGGCACAAGAGAAGGCGTTGCCAAGATAGATGATTCGGCTATATTCCACGAGCCACGCGAACGTGATACGACTTATGCGGACTATATTGCAACAAGACCAAGAGCAGAGAAAAGCGGTAAGCACGGTCTCTTCACCGATGCAGGTGTCGAAGTTGATCTTGATAAAGTGTCTGATGAACTCAATGACTTCAAAGGCACAATCTGGACGGTAATTGTCTCGATAAAACGAGAAGATGCTGAACGCCTCGGATTCGAAACCGGTGAACGCTGGCGGAATATGGTAAGAGCCAACAGAGATGAACTTGCTAAAGATTTCAAGATAAGACCCTCTTCCCTTCAATGGTATGGAGCCTTCCACAATGAATCTTACCATCCGCATATTCACCTGATCGTATACGACAAAGAAAACCGAGGGTTCATTGATAAAGCCGGTATAGAAAGTCTTAAGAGCACCTTTGCACACGTCATCTTCCAAGACGAGATGCTGAACATCCAGAAAGATAAGGCGGACCGAAGGGACAAACTCAGACTTCGCGGAAAAGATGAGGTTGAAGAAATAATCAAAAGAATTAATGACGGTTATGAAAACAACACTATCCTTCAGGCTATGCTTCTTGATTTGAACAGAAGGTTAAAGACTCACAAGGGTAAAAAGTCATATGGATATCTTAAAAAGAATGATAAGTATATCGTTGACAGGATAGTTGATCAGATTGAAAAGATTCATGCTGTAAAGGAATTATATGATCTCTGGTACGAGAAACAGTGTGAACTCCATCGTATTTATTCAGAGATGACACCAATAAGAATACCATTATCCGAGAATCCAGAATTCAAAACTATCCGTAATGCCGTTATTACCGCTGCCTGCGAGTTGGATACTGATATCAGAAACAACCTCTTCCCTTATGATGATGAAGATGACATTTACGGTATTGATGTATCAGAAGAAGATATTAGTCTTCAACCGCAGCAAACAGATAACAAGTCAGATATTGCATATTATTCGGATAAAATCACCGTTAACACGTCACATATTACATGTTATCAGTCAAACACTTCTGCTTATATGGCTACATCAGTGTCAAGGCTCCTTTATAGCGTCAGTAGAATCTTTCGGGATAAGTTCCAGGATAATCCTGAGCACGTACCGAAAGTTGATATAAAACTCAGAAGAAAGATCCAGGAAAAGGATGAAGCACATGGAATCAAGCACGGATAAACATTAATGAAAGTGAGGCAACCCCGATGTTCAAGAAATATTCAGATGAACAGATACAAAGAGCGGCGGACACTGACCTTGTCGACTTCTTAAGAATGAATGGTCAGCAGGTAAAACGAGTCGGCACGGAATACGAGTGGATGGACGGAGACGAAACTGTATCAATAAAAGACAACCTGTGGTTTCACCAGTATGAACGTGTCGGCGGAACTACAATCAGCTTTGTAGAAAAGTATTTCGGCCTCAACTTTCGTGATGCCGTAAAACTTATATTGAACGAAGACGGCACAGAAGAACCATCTTATATCAACAAAAAGGCTCAGCAAAAGCCCAAACCGATAACTCAGATAGAGTTCCGGCTTCCGGAAAGCAACAACAATATGCATCGGACTTTCGGTTATCTTATCAACACCCGAGGCATAGACAGTACTATACTCAGGATTTTTGCCCATAACGGCTTGTTATACGAGACCAAGGCTCATCACAATGCTGTATTCGTAGGCAAAGACAAATCTGGTAAACCCAAGCATGCACACTTAAGAAGCACAACTTCCAAGCACAGATGGCGCGGCAACCAGATGGGATCAGATACAAGATTCAGTTTCAACTGGCGAGGCAAAGGCAATACGGTATTTGTATTCGAGGCACCAATAGATATGCTTTCTTATATCTCAATGTACCCAAGAAATTGGTATGACAACAACTATATTGCAGCCTGTTCCCTTTCACCTCAGCCACTTATGCAAATGCTTAAGGATAACCCTAACCTTGACCATGTATACATTTGTTATGACAACGACGGACCCGGGCAGAAATCAGCTCAGCAATTATGCGAACAGCTTAAAGCCGACGGGTATAAAGCAGAGATCCTTGTTCCTACTTTAAAAGACTGGAACGAGGATCTTTTAAATTCAGGACAGGAAGAAGGTGAGATTGAATGCCCAATCACATCCCTCTCCTAGTTATAGTCATGGTCGCGATCATGATACTCATGGCGGTTATCAATATGGTGAGTCATATGTATAACCTCAATGGTATCAAGAGCAGGACCGTTGGCGACGGCCAGCACGGCACTTCCAGATGGGCCACAACCCCGGAAATAAAACGAATGTACCGTTTTATCAAATTCACACCAAAAAAGTGGCGCGAACAGGCCAAAAACGGAGAAGAACCGACCATCGAAAGAAGGCCCTCTCTCCTTCTTAAAATCAGAAACAAAATAAGAGGAAGGAAAGGTCTCCCTGAAATCGAGCTCCCAATTGAGAAAGTTCCTCAGGGCATTGTGGTTGGTTGTTCCAACAGCAATGAAGCAATCGTGGATACGGGAGATGTCCACGCTCTGATGCTCGGTGCTGCCGGCGTCGGTAAGACGGCATTCTGGCTGTATCCGTGCATCGAATACGCCTTGGCTTCAGGCATGAGCTTTATGTCAACCGACACCAAGGGCGAAATTATGAGAAACTACGGCAATATCTGCAAAGATTATGGGTATAACGTTTCAGTAATCGATCTTCGTAATCCGACAAGGTCAAACGGTAATAATCTCCTGCACCTTGTAAACAAGTATATGGACCTTGCCTTAGCCAATCCCGATAATATCGCATATCGTGCCAAATCCGAGAAGTATGCAAAGATTATCGCCAAAACAATAATCCTCTCCGGCACCGATGCAACATCCTTCGGACAGAACGCATTCTTTTACGATGCTGCAGAAGGCTTGCTCACTGCAACAATTTTATTGATAGCAGAATTTGCCAAGCCGGAGCACAGGCATATCGTGTCGGTCTTTAAGGTCATACAGGAACTCTTATCCCCTTCCGGGATCAAAGGGAAGAATCAGTTCCAACTTCTTATGGATGAGCTTCCTGATGATCACAAGGCTAAATGGTTTGCCGGTGCTGCACTTAATTCCCCGGAACAGTCAATGTCTTCGGTTATGAGCACAGCATTATCAAGACTTAACACGTTTCTTGATTCTGAGCTTGAACAGCTCCTTTGCTTCGATACAGAACTTGATGCCGAGAAGTTCTGCAATGAAAAGAGCGCACTGTTCATAATCATGCCGGAAGAGAACCCAAACACTTTCTTCCTTATCTCCCTTATCATTCAACAGCTTTACCGCGAGATCTTATCTGTGGCCGATGAGCATGGCGGTAAGCTTGAGAATCGCTGCGTGTTCTTCTGTGATGAGTTCGGCACTTTACCTAAGATCGACTCAGCTGAAATGATGTTTTCAGCCTCCCGTTCAAGAAGACTGCAAATAGTACCGATAATCCAGTCTTTTGCCCAGCTCGAAAAGAATTATGGCAAGGCAGGAGCCGAAATAATAATCGATAACACGCAGCTTACTATCTCCGGCGGATTTGCCCCGAACTCAACTTCTGCAGATCAGATATCCAAAGCCTTAGGCTCCAGAACGGTTCTGTCGGGTTCAGTCAGCAGATCCAAAGAGAACCCATCGCAATCGTTACAAATGATCGAGCGTCCTCTCATGACTGCAGATGAGCTTCGAAATCTTCCCAAAGGAATGTTTATTGTTATGAAGACAGGCTTTCATCCTATGAAGGTTCATATGAAGCTGTTCTTCAAATGGGGAATAACTTTCGATGAAAACAATCCGTATATCGTGAGCGAACACGCCAGCAGAAAAGTGGAATATGCCTGTCGTGATGATATCAAGCGCGCAATCAACGACAAGTATCACAAAGAGGCAAAACATGCCGAGAAGCCGCCTGCAGAAGCCGGTGGTCAGAAGCAAGTCCTCAAGGCACCCCCAGTCGAGGTAATCACTACCCCGCCCGACAGCATGGAACGTTGTGCCAAGTATATGACAGAAGCAGAGAAACAGCATGGTTAACATATCCTTTCTCTACTCAATCGAAGGCATAAACGACAGAGCTGTCATCGTATACCTTTACTTGAATGACCGGGCAAACAAGGATGGTATATGCTGGCCGGGAATCAATACGATTGCGAAAGACCTTAAACGTTCAAGATCTACTATAAAAAGAGCGATTCATGAATTAAGAGACTTAGATCTCATACAAACAAAACAAAGATTTCGCCCAAACGGCGCGAAATCAAGCCTTGAATACAGATTATCAAGGCCAAATCACTATTAACTTTTGGAGGAAATAATATGAATTTCGATACTTTTAAGAAGAAGGTCTACGACAACATTAAGTCACATCTTTCAGATGAGTACCAGGATTACGAGATGAAGTTCCAGCCCGTTAAGAAGAGCTCCGGCAGAGAGTACGAAGCTCTCATGATCAGTCCCAAGGACAGACATATGAGTGTCACTCCTGCGCTTAACCTTAACGAAGCATTCAGGAAATATGAAAATGGCATGGATTTCGAAGAAGTTTTGGACGATCTTGCCGACATCCGAATGAACGCTACTCTTCCTAACTTCAATAAGGATGATCTTTTCGATTATGAAAAAATCAAGGATAGGATTGTTCCAAGACTTATCAATACCGCTGCAAACAAGGAATACATTGCCGATAAGCCACATAAGAACATTGAGGATCTTTCCATTGTCTACGCTGTAAGGATAACAGAAGACAACCAGGGATTCTCAGAGGCAGTAATCACCAACGATCTTGCAAATATGTGGGGAGTAACGGCTCAGGATCTTCACGAAAGAGCTATGAACTATATTGCCGAGAGACCTCCTGTCTTTCAGAACATTGAGTCCGTCCTCTTTGGCAACAAGGAAAATCTTGAGATTGAGGATGTTGAACCCGATAACTACAATGTTCCCTTCTTCATTTTAACCAATCAGCAGAAGACAAAAGGTGCCGTTCAGGCGATAAATCCTAAGACCATGGACAGAATCACTGCAAAATTCGGTGAGGTGTACATCATACCTTCTTCTGTGGATGAAACCTTGATTGTACCTAAAAGATTTGTAGACGATGTAGAGTCTCTCGGGAAAATGGTCAGAGAAATCAATGCCAATGACGTAAGACCTGAAGATCAGCTCTCCAACAACATCTACGAGTATGATCCAAAGACTCAGTCTCTCAAGATTGTAGGTGGAGGTCAGACACAGAGCGAAGGTTCCAGCCCTGATAATGATCCTGAAGATAATAACAATGAAACTCAGAATCCTGAAGAAGATCAGTCCGGTCAGACAATAGCTATGTAACTATAATTACTAAATAGCTATAAACTAATATTCCCCTAAACAGTTTATTGCTGTTTAGGGGATTTTTTTAGTTTCTATTGTGTCCAAATTTTATGTCTCTAGTCATCAACACTCGCTTCCAATAGCTTTCTCTCTCATTTATTATTCGCTCATCTTCACCTGTTATTGGTTCAAGTAATGTAAACCTATAATATTTTTCAGCATATGAAAATCCTTTAGTTTCAACTAAATCTTTAAGAGCTACATCTCCACCATGGCCATTACTAATATATCTTTTCCATCTGCGCCATATCCCGTGCTCACCGTCAGCTTTCCCAACATATTTCTTGCCTGTTCTAGTATCAGTTATAAGATATATTCCCTTTATAGAAAGAGCTTCTTTCCACTCTTTGTTGCCCTTATTGCTATCTTTCATGATATTTCTAAGTGTCACAAATGGAAGATCTATGTTTTTATAGCCAGGAAAGTGTTCTATATATGGATTTTCTAATATCTCTTTAACCAACATATCATCAAAGTGTTCTTCCATTTTGACTCTAGTTGCACGATTTTTATATGAATACTTGATCATCAAACGTCCAACAAAGGGAGTAAAACGGCTAACCGGCTTTATGATATAAGGGTGAGTCTTAGATCTCATATCAGTATCAACTACTTCCCAAACACCACCAAATAACCATGTATCTTCTTCATGATAGTCATATATCAAAGAGAATATATACGGTCTATTAAAATGATTTTTGCCGGTTGAATAAGTATTCCATTCTTTCCAATATTCTAAAGTCCTCGTATCGGCCATATATTCATCAAGCGGTTCAACTCCACTAGAACCCCTTCTAGCAAAGTGGATCTTATAATCATATGGGTCAATATCGGTAAATATAGAGTTAAGTTTTATGCTTTTCATGAATTACCTCAAACATTGTATAGATCTGTATGTTTAATCATGTCTACTCTACTCCTAACGCCTTAAACACGGCATCTTCAGCACTTGTATATGGAATAATCTGAAACGCACTCATTAAATCCGGAGGCACGGTTGCAAAATCAGCCATAGATATAGCAGGGATGAGAACCTTTTTGGCTCCAGAATCAAGACAAACTTGAAGTGTACTGGCAAGTTCATCTGCCTTAATAAGCGTCCCACCTATACTCATTTCACCAATCACAACCAATCCACTCTGAGCAGGACGACCTAAAGCGATTGAACAAATTGCTATCAACGTTGGAAGAGCTAGTTTCCCAGTCATTCCAAGCCCCTGAAGATCACGATAATCAATAATGTAGTCTTTAGATGTAGTGCTTATTGATCCGCTAATTGTTTTGGCATGAGCTTTCAAATAATTGAATGCTGTATCAGCAGCCTCCTTAGGATCACGGCCGGAGCCTAAACCAGTTCGAGTAAACTTACCATTACCAGGTAACATCTGTGATTCAAGCCTGAAGACACCAATCATTCCTGTTTGCCCCTGTGAGACAGTATAAATCTGACCAGGATTGCATATGCCATCTGGAATTAGCTTGCCGGCACCTTGTTCTGGAACAGATACAAATTTCTCTTCAAACGTTTCATTGTCGATATAGGAGAAATTAACATCATAAAACTCCATGCCGCCAAGCTTTTTAAGTTGTTCCTTTACACGGCGACGCATTTCAAGAGCTATATCAAGTACTTCAGCTACATCTTCCTTTGTGTATTCGCCGTCTGGATAAAGTAGTTTTATATAACCATCAACCATCTTACGGACCGCAATGGTATCTCTCTGATTAAGATTGCGTCCTAACCTAAAGTATTTATCAAGAGCATCCCCATAATTCAACTTTCGAAGCTCTCTCATAAATTCAGCCATATAATCTGTAATGAAGCCATAATCATCGGTAAAGTGCTCAGGTCTAAACTTAGGAATCTCCCAGCCTGGGTTATAGCAATGCATACGGTCAAGGAAAGCTGTATCGGTTCCCATTTCAGGCGGGAAAGGATCAAACAGACTTGCAGTTTTAAGAAGAACATCTACACTTTGGTTTATGTTACCAACAAAAACCATAGAAGCTGATGCAGCAATCTCTTCCTTGCCTCTAGCAAAAGAACCAGAAGCCATATAGTCCTTCATTATTTGCACGCCGTCTTTATCCTTGAAATTAATCCCGGCAACTTCATCAAATGCAACACAATCCCAAAGACCTACAAGGCCTATGGTTCTGCGCCCCATGTTATAAAACAAGTTAGCTACAGTCGTCTGTCCACCAGATACAAGAATACTATTGGGAGATATCTCTTTGAAAAGATGAGACTTTCCAGTACTTCTGGGGCCAAGTTCACAGAAGTTGAAGTTGTTTTCCACAAGAGGAAGCATACGAGATATGAGCAGCCACTTCTCGCGATAACTCAAAGTATCTGGCTCCATTCCAGAAGAACGCAGAAGTACATCCATCCACTCTTCTTTAGAAAAAGCTTTTCTCCCTGCCTTCAATTCCTCAATATCGATGTGCGGCATCTGTATTGGTGTAAGCTTACGGATACTTATAGGGGATGAATCTCTATCTTCTTCAACAAAATTATACTCAAGCTGAACAATACACCATATTCCACCACATAGAAGTCTATCGAACTTTGTTGGATACTCCTCTGATATAGGAACATTCGTTAACCCCATATTAGTGAAGATGGCCTCATATCTGTCTTTTTTGATATTGAGGTTTACCGTTACCATATCAATGATTGTGTGTGTTCCATTTTGGCGTAAGACAGACAATATCTTCTGAGCTTCATCAGGACGCACAAAATTATCGGAAAGGATCTTTTTTACCGTCTCCAGTCCAGAATTGATTACCTCATCATCGTCTGAGCTACAGTATTGTCCGAGAAGAAACTCGAGGACATATACTGGAACATTTGCCCCTTGCTTAATCTTCTTTGTAAGATCCTTACGCACGATTTTTCCATCGAAGTTTTGACGAAGCTTGTTCTTTATCATTTCTCTATTATCAGCTAAAGCATTCTCGTCCATTTCTTGTTCTCCTATCCTTTATCAGAATCCAAAATCATCTGCAAAAGCAAGATCCATTATTACCGGATGTCTGAACAATTCAAGTCCGGTAGCCTCATCTACAACTGTAAGATAATACTGCTTATCTTTATCGTACTTTTGATTCTTAAACTCGAACCTTAATCTGAACATACGGTTCTGAGCATTCTTATCCCTATTATCAGCAACATAACTATTCTCATTGGATATGAGTTCACCATCTTCAGATTTGAAACTAAGCTTATACTTTGTTTTCTTAACAGTATCACTTACAGCATCGGACTGGATAAAATCCATCGTAACAATCAGATTGGTTATCTTCTGAATCATGCTCACAAGAGCAATCTCAGCATTCTTAACATCGACATGAGACTTATCCATCTTAAGGTCAACTATAGGGACTAGCATTTCCTGAGGCGATGAACCACCGTGAACAAAATTTGATCCTCCACCTATAACTTTAAAGATGTTGCTGCTTATAGGGAAAGATACTACTTTGTCGTCATCATTATCCAGAATCTTACTCATTGCAACACTCTGAATGCCATCATCAGCGACAGCATCTTTTGACACAATAAATCTACGTCCTACTTCGGCATCCTTGCCAAGCACTCCACCAATCTTGTCACTTTCGGTCAATTTATCACGCTTGTATATAAATCCGTGATCGGATGTGATTATGAAGCGGTGAGTATTAGCAGAACCATTGATACGCTTAATTTGATTGATAATCTCATTAATTGCCTCAGCACATGCATCGAAAACTTCATTCTCGGTTTTAGCATTATCACCTCTTGCATCAATTTGATTGTGGTAGATATATACGACCTCTTTTCCCGTCATTAGACCTCTAAGAGCATCACGATTCATATCCTTTACTTCATCAAATTGAACACAGGCGCTTGCCGGATTATATTTCTTGAGAATCTGGTCTCTGTTAGCCACACCTTCACAATTTCCATCATCAATCCTGATTTTATAATCATCAGTCATAGTCAGTTGTTTATGTGGCAAAAGAGCAGCCATACCCAACTTGGTGTATGAAGGCAAAACACTCATTTGAACTTTTATATCAGCAGTACAATTCTGGTTATCCTGCATTTTCTTGAACAACTCCTGCGCTACTTCATATCTCATAGCATCAGATATGATTACAACCGTTCTCTCATTAGCTGTTCTGATGTATTTGTTATAGAAAGCAGTTTGCTTAGGAATTATCTGCCAAGCGCTTTCCTCTTTAAGACCTTCATTCCATGCAGGCATAATCTTCGAAAGATATTCATTTGTATATATTCTTTCAACAAGTTGTCTTAATGATTCAATGGAATCTCTGGTTGATTGACTGAGCTCAGGGCGCCCGTAATAGTAATAGAACTTACGATAAGCTTGATCCAGTTTAAAATCTTCCTTCAGATATTTCTGAATAATATCGCTAAACGTCTTGGCCGGATCATAGGCCCCAGCTTCAATAATAGTATATGCAGCTTCGAAAACACGATAAGCTGTCTTTGTTTTCTCTGCATAATGCATCTTGCTTCGTTTAGCACAGACATCCAAAATCGAGCAATCGTCCAGTTTAGCACCGAGGTCTTCATTAACTAATCTGTCATTTATCCACTTTGCTATAACAGAATCAACCTCAACAAACAGATCACAGTCAGTTAAATCTTCTGGTGACATATTCTTAAAAGCATCTGAAACCTTCAAATGATTTGCTGCAAATCTAACAAGTTCATCATATTGCTCCCTGTAAACAATGTTATTCATTAGGTTGTCCATGAACGCAATGACATTTCCTGATTTGGAGCATATAAATTTTTTCCATGCGGAAGGCAAATCACATTTTATAGAACGTCCAGCATACGTCGCAAAGAGAGAGATAACCAACTTCTCGAGGGTAGGGGATTTATCCACATACCCAAATTGCTGGTCACAAAACATCCAAAACGCAGGAAGCAGATCATATGTCTCCATATCCGATAGGAATTTGCTATTTTGCAACTCATCGGTAAGAACAACACGAAGGATCTCCTCAAAAGAACAAGTTTTACTCTTGCATATGACACTTAACATTCCCAGAAGAATGAGATCTTCATTATATTTTTCTATCTCAAGGTCATAAAACTTCTGAGTACGTTCCTTATTTGAGAAAAACTTGATGTACTTCTCAATAATAGGCTTACAGTTATCTGGCATGTGAAGATCAACCATGATAAGTGATGCACGATCAGCATAGAACCTCTTAGAGTACAAGATTATATCTTCAAGATGATTCTCTTTTACATCTGGCTTAGGAAAAGGAGCGTAAACAAGATAATTATTTGTAGTATCCTCACGCTCGAGGAAACGCTTTGTAAAAAACTGATTGGTTTCGGTCAATTTATAAACCTGTGCGTTTTTTAGGTGCAATGAATCTATATCATCAACAAATTCTGCCTTATCATCATACCAGAAGACGATTTTCCTAAAATCTCCTGTAAACTCAGCATTTAGACGATCTGTAATTTGATTTATATTCAACTCTGCCATACATACACCTCGTTATGGTAACAATCCATTCATCAATGGTTTTCTTTTTTCTCCTTAACCATAATATTTTTAGAATTTGCAAGTACTTCATAGAACAAGCTATCATTTGCAGTTTGAAGTTTTTTGTAGTTAACCTTAACACCGTCATCGAGATCAAGCTCAATACGAGCCAAGGCCAAATGACCTATCTTCTCATCATACTCACGACACTCCTTGAGTTGCTTTGTTAGCTTCTCTTTGCGTTTCGTCGCTTGAGCAATATCGCGATTATTGGCACTGTTATCGATGGTGTCCTGCATGCGCGTGATTTCGCTCTCGTATATGCGCTGAATACGATGCAAATAATCGACACGCAAGTTACCAATAGTGTCAGCGTTATATCTATGTAAATATATAAGCGCCTTAAATCCGTTTTGCTTACCGGAATCAAAAAGCCAATATATAGGTCTCTTACCAGATCCTGTTACTGAATAAGTTTGACAATGATCATCAAAGAAGTCATTCAAAAAGTAATTTCTTATGATAGTTCTGCTGGAATCACCTCTATTTCCAAGTGCACTCGCGATAAAATCAAGATTCTCTTCAAGAGTATCTTCGCCATAAACAACCTTAAGCCAAGTAACAAGTCGGGAAACGATATCATCTTCAAGGTATTCTTCGTCAGTGATAGGAATTACATTGTCTTTATCAGGGACAAAAGTCTGATATTTACCATCGTCCCAATCTCCACCAGCATAAGCAAGTCCTTCAACATCAAGAGAATAACGACCAAACATGCAACCAACTGCGTATGACAAAAGGCTCTTGATATCACACTTTAGATCAGCTTTACGGACAGTTATATCCTTATCATCAACTGCTGATGACAATTCACCCTGAAGTCCATAGACATCAATAAAGATGCGGTTAAGTTCTTCTTCATTGGTTTTGAGCTGATTAAATCGTTCATTGCACTCATCTTCCCATTCTTTGTATTTATCGGAGATGAGCCTTCCTAAAGTAGTTCCTGATAGTAGTGGATGATTTTTATAATCCCAAGATAATTCGTATGAATCCCATTCCTCCTTAGCAATTGAAATACTGTTATTAACTATATTCACAACGGTTCCTTTTGATGTCTCATCTACAATTAAAGGAAGCTTCTCAATATCAACAGCTTGTATGTTTATTGTCGGGTTAATAACTGAAAGAATTGTTCTGGCCACCACTGAACATAAAAAACCAAGAGCATAATACATATTAGATTCCTCAAAGAAAATACAAGGGGAACCTGCTACATCCCAAAGATAGCCTTGCGGCAAATAGCGCGCTGAAAACTTATCAGTATTAATGAAAGGCCATGTTAGCGCTGGTTTAAAATACAAGTGTTGTAATGTGGTTTTTGACCTATTAAATTTATCTTTTTTACTCCAATTAACAATATAGTCTGTATTACCATACCAATTACGTCTTTTTCCGCCTTTGCTATATGGAAACCAATAATTAACAGCCAAATCTACATCTTGCATTTTAGAGGCAGCAAGAAGAATATTGTTAAAATTAACCTCTGACCAAACTCTTAGAAACTGCGCATTATCTCCAGTTGTCATTCCTGTAATAACATCTGCATAATAAGGCATTTTCTTATTAGAAAAAGTAGCAACAATACTTGGGCTTAAAGAAAACGCGATTGGTCGCCCAGGAATGTTATCGAAGTAATCATTTTTTCTATAAAAACAATCGTTATTAGCTCGTTTAGAAATAAAAACTTCATCCTTATTATCTGTAACTTTACCGGTATTCAAGTCATAATATGTAGCAAGATATTTATGAATACAGCTGTTTGTTAAAACAAATGAGCAGGCATGTGCAACTTGTGAATTCATCTCAGGGAAGCTGTTATAGCCAATTCGCAATAAACTGATAAGACCATGGTCTAAGATTTTACCTCTGAGAGCTTCGAGACTTAATAAAAACATCCAAGATTGCATAGTTACCATTGCCTGATAACCCCCGGATTTAAGCATATTACCGCATTTTTCGATGAAAACAGCAAATAGATCTGTCTTGCTATCAGGATAATAGTCAGCTACAAATTCTTTTTGCCTTGGCGTAGGAGCCATATAAGGAGGATTAGTTATGGTTATGTCGTATTTTTGTGACATAACTTCAGCTATATCGATTAAAATTTTAAGTCGTTTAGCAGCTTCGTTTTCGCCATGCATATCGAGAGCTATTTGCCCTTTTTCAATTTCATTTCTCGTAACAGCAAATCTACGAAGGAGATTCCAGTTACAAGTAGTGATATTAAGAATAGAACCATACTCCTTAGCATCGTGGAACTCTTCTATTAAACCCATAATCTGAGATTTCGCTTTTGCGCGTTCTTCTTCTGAAAGATTAACCCCCATATTCTGAAGAACAGCAGCAGTAATTCCGTTGCTCTCTTGAATAGAGTAAACATGACATATAACATTATCAGTCAGAATTCTTCTGTTATACTGTCTTGCTTTCATCATAACAGCAAAATAAGCAAGCTGATAAGCTCTGTCATCAATGTCAAGACCATAAATATTGTTTTCAAGAATCTTAACGGCGGCATCACGTTTGCTGTATCCAACACTTTCATATATCTGCATAAGCACATCGAATGCATAAACAAGTATATGTCCGCTCCCCATACAAGGATCTATTATTTTAATATCTTCCGGCGTGAGATTCGCATGTTCTTCACGTATTTTAACAAGATGAGCATGAACTTCTACTTCCTGTTCAGCTTCATCAAGATAATATTTCCAGTTAGCTTTAAGCTCATTGTTTGGATGCCCGTCAATCCATAGCCTTCCTAGGCTATTCTCAACCATATAACGAACAATCCAGTCAGGAGTAAAAAGCTGTGTTACTGCAGGTATTTCATTTTTTGTTGTTTTTACATCCTTTGCAAATGCATCATTCTTCGGTTCAGTATTGTAGTACTGGTATAGCCATCCGATAATCTCAACCTGACCGCCCTGATCAACATCAAAGTCTTCTTCTGAAATATCATGAATGAGCCTAAATACTACTCCGTCTTGGTCTATAATTGATAAATTAAGCAGAAGTTCAGTATAATCAGCAGTTTCTTCAAACAATCCAGGTAATATTGAATTTAAAGAATTACATGTCTTGACGAATAATACTTTGAATAATCCATCAAGGTCGTTATTCTTTTTCATCTCATTGATTAAAGAAACTTCCTGTTGATTAAAAACAAGATTGGAACTAAAAGGATCCGACACGATGTCCGGTTCAAGCTTTCCGCTACTTTCAGATGAAAGAACACGGATATGACCTGGAAGATAGTCATTCACTTCCATAAATCTTACAGCAATAAGTCTGTTAAACCATGTGTAAGCTACTTCCTCAAGAATATATTTATAGGCAGTTTTGTAATCAGATTCTTTAGTCTTATTATTCAGCAAACGAACAAGATTCTCGCGCTGCTTTAAAGCATCACCGGTAATCTGATATGGAGTGTCAGTTCCAATATCATAAAACTCTGTCATACCAACAGACTGTGGAAGTTTATTCGAAATGCCATCCTCGGTAATTCCAATAAGTCCCGCCTGATATCTGACATCAGCTATGAGTTTATTTCTTGCCCAAATAGCAAAGTTTTTAATTGCTGTTTTATTCATTGGTTATTCCTTTCAGAATTCGATATAAATCTCATCAGCTTCTTCTAATTCTGTTTCGAGTCTCTGCTTTAATTCAGCCAAGTGCTTATCAATATCAGCCTTGCTCTTGATTGACCATGAGGAAGTGCCTGTAGCATTTTTGACTGACATCCTCTTAACTTTCTTAGCAACTACCGAAGCAGGAGCATCAGAAGATTCAGTCTCCTTAGCTAGTTGAGCATCCTTCTCGTCCATCTCATTAAGGAACTTGATCTTAGATGCGCTAGACTGGCTTGCGAAGCCGTGTATCTTTGCTATGTTGTTGCTCTTCTTAACCTGAGCTACAAGATCCTGATAGTATTTCCATATTCTGTCAAAGAACTCATCCTTATAACTCTTATCGCTAAGTGCTTCGACAACACGATCTCTATCTTGTTCGATTATGATTATTACCGGTTTGCTCTCTGACTCAAGAATCTTCATATAAGCATTAATAAACTTCTCTCTCAGTTCAGGAAGCTTTGGAATATCCTTGTAGGGCTCCTTCTCATCAATGATGTTCTGAATAGAATCCGCAAGAGATTCGACCTCATTATCTGCAATATAAGCTTTACTCTCGCCGAATATGGACAGAAGATCTACAGCTTTATCAAAGATCTCTTTTTGCTCACCACCGAAGAATGTTTCGATCGGTTCAAGGTCCTCAGCAAAATCCCGAAGATCATCCTGACTGATAAAGACCGTCTTAAAGAAATCTATCGGACGAGACTGCTGAAGAACAGTAATTAACAGATTCTTTCCGTTTACAATAGTCTCCTTGCCAGGGTATGGATGGTTAGCATCATATTTAACCTCAAGAAGTTTCAAGCTGTTAACCTTATTGGTTGCATATGTCTGAAAATCCTTCATGATAGCATCTTCATCATCGTTAACAACACTCGTGTTGAAAAGCTCCTTGATAAGATCCTTGGCAACTTTTTTCTGTTTAGGATCAACACCTGTACGTTCTTCAATCAACAGTTTCTCGACATACTGTTTCTTAGTGATGTAATCGATAAGGTCTGACTGTGCCTTATTCTGCAAAGTAACGTTCTCGCCATTTACCGTGAATGTAAGTTTACCGGTGATGAACAACTTAGCTACCAGCCAATATATATCATCCTCAACAAATCCATACGGAGCTTTCATGAACTGTTCCTTAACAGCCTTCATAGAAATCTTCATATGAGCCTTGGTATTAAGACTAATAAATGAGAGAACATCATCTAATGCATGTTTATTCACGGGAGTATCAACTTCATCAAGCTTCAGCGAGTTAGCAGAATGATCTTCGAATAGTCTCCTGACATCACCTGAATCAAATGCGTGTTCAATGTAGTAAAGCTTGTTATATACAGTTGCAACAAGTTTTCCTAACGCTTCATTTATCTTATTCTGATAATCTTTTGAGTTCAGCGATACTACATCACCATTAACGTATATGGTTGCTTCAGCAAGATTATCCTTAAGGAATGTTTTTGCATTCTCACCACGTTCACGGCGTTCAATAGTTACGCTATTTCTAATCGCTTCATACTTAACGAGCTTATCAGATGTATTAAGCCTTAAGAACTTCTCTATCTTCAGATATGTGCTTATCTCACTCAGGAAAGTAGCATCATTAGGCAGAAGAACGATAACTTCCTTTGATTCGCCGGATACCATGCGTAATGTGCTGTCATGAGTTGATCTGGTGTACCACGGAGTCAAAATTCGAAGGCCAATGTCATAGGCTTGACCGGACTTATATGGTCTCTCATCAACAAACTGATTGAAAGAGAATGTATATCTGCCACCGAACTGTGAATACTTATACTTTTTCTCAGGAAGAATATCTTCAAAGATAATCTCAGAGACCTTGTTAATGATTTCCGCCTGATCAACATTTTGTGAATCGATCTCACGTCTGATATCTTGCTCCTCATCGGTAAGGAACATATACGAATCGCCATTTTTCTGAATGACCTTCTGAGAATCAAGAACTCTAAGAGCTGCATCAACTTTATTCTTAAGCTGAAGTCTATCCTCATCAATACTGCTAATCATAAGACTCGTAATGTTCTCTATATTAGGATCAACCTCTGCGATGTACTTGATCATAAACAAAGTCTTCAAAACATTGATCTCGAATACATCAGATTGTTTTCCTTCTGGGTTAATGTGGCTGTTCTCATAGGCTTTAAGAATTACACCTCTGTGGCTATGATCAAGGAAATTTTCAAGCGCATCATAAAACTTGTGGAACGGAATAATAGCACCCATGGCCTGATCACCGATTTTCATCGCAGACTCCTTGAAGAGAGCAAGCATAGAACGTTCACCTTCAGAAAGATGTTTCCCTGATGCACCGTGAGTACGGATCGAAGTCAAGACACTTGCAAGGACATTAAACTGATAAGGAATGAACGGGTAAACGGTTGCGAAATCATCTTCATTCGCATAAAGCTTCTTCTCAACTCCATCATTAAAGATGATAAGATTCTTTATAATAGTAGCCTTATTCTGGTAGAGAAGTCTTAATGATTGAGCAGCTGTTTCATTTTTTTCAAGAATTCTTTTCTTAATTACCTCGTCAACATTTGCAGAGGACATAGAGATTCGTATTGTAAATCTACCTTGTATTTTTGAAAAGTCTTGACCTATTACCTTGGCAATAGAGTCAACATCTTGTTGGCTGGTTACGACTACCCAAGCCTTACCTTTACACTTCGCTCTAAGTTCATGGACAATCGTCTGAAGATCAAGCATAAGCCTAGGATTTTCTCCTACTATGTATTGACCAACCTCATCTACTAAAAAGACAACATGATGATTATTACCACGCATTTCAATATACTTCTGAACACGCTCAGCAAACTCTTCTATTGTTATTTCGTAATCTTCAGTTGACTTCTCACACCAATTTCGAGCTGCATCCTCGCTCATAACATCGGTCTTTGCCAATACATCAACTACTGTATCTTGAATAAAATCAAAGTCGGATCGCGACTCAACCCAGCTACTCCCATATTCTTCTTCAAATACTTTTTTAAATTCGTCATACTTGCCGATATCAGTTAACCTCTTCTCAAGATCAGCAAGATATGGCATTGAACCGCAAAACCCCTGCATCTCATTGAACACTCTTAAGAAAACTCGTACAATTGAGTCTTTATTTGTGTTTCCTGAATTAGAACTCTTAGCAGCTATATCGAAGGAAATAACATCAGTTGGCGTTTCCGTAGCCAGCTTTATATCTGCTAAAACCATCGAATCAGTTATCTTATTATCGTCAATGAAATAGTCAATGGCCTTTTTTCCATCAACAACTTTATTCTGCAAAATATAGGATAGTATCTTTAAGAAATGCGATTTACCACTTCCAAAAAAGCCCGCTATCCACACCGCCATATCAGGTGTATTACCGATAATTCCATTTTTATATGCAGAGAAAAAATCCGCAAAGTACTTCTGGAGTTCTTTTGTAACTACATATTCTTCAAGATCTTGCTTTATATATGATTCTTCATCTTCTCCAACGACAATTACGCCTCTTACATGCCTGTTTATGTCTTTTTTGAACATTTCATTTATTAACATAATTGTTCCTCCTGTCACTTCACGATTTTGAACGCTCTGTAGTAGTTATCATCTTTAATCTCATTAAACAACACCAATTGTTGTTCATCATAGGTTCCTGGGAAAAAGAGAATTACTGGTGCGTTAAGGTATTGTTGATTTAAGTTATTGAGCACTTTATGAGATCTCAAAATCGGATAACACTTCCCAATGCCAGTAAGAAATACAATGGCATTCTCTGGTGTGTGGTTACGGATATACTCGACAATGTAACTGTTATCATCATTGATGCGAATTGAGTTTCCAATTGCCTTTATCACTTGGTCTAATCCCTTCTTGCTTTCAAACTCATCACACTTCTCAAGGAAATTCTTTGATTCAAGATAGTCGATAATAATATCGTATAAATCAAATACTACAAGATTGAAACCTGCCGCTCCATTGCTATATTTATTCTTTAGATATTCAATTCTGTTTCTAACTACGAGTTCATATTCAGGCGGGTAATCATATACCCAATAGTTAACCTCGTTTGCACGGCCACTGCTCTGTCTAATAGCAGGGCTCTTTATAGCCTTTTCCATTTCATCAAGTCTTTTATTCTGATCTGCCATTATCTGACTCCTGTTAATGCCTTAATATAGATTTCCATTCCGTGATTACTAAGCCAGTCGGATAACTCAAGGTCAATGATAGGCTTAAGGATCTTACGGTCTCCTTTATTCGAATCTAGTACACCCGCCTCGAACAGAATTGACTTATATGTTCCAGCGAGACGTTTGCAAGTTTCTTCTGTCCATGAAGCAGCGCGTGAGTCCTGACGTTGTTTATCTTCGATGAATCTTACAAACTCTTTCTCGGTAATCTCATTTGATCCTAGAATCATTTTGTCACGGATAAGCTCATAAACTATCTCAAACAAAAGAGTGTCATATGCCATCGCTGCTATCAAAGCAAACATTTTTTGCGTTTGGAGATCAGCATAAGAAAACACTCTGTAAAAACTTGAATCAAGTTCATTGATTCGTGCAGAAACTGTTGCATAGATTTGCTTAGCTCGAGCGGACGAAGAGGCAGAATAGAGATTATCTTCTAAAACAAGACGCTTAATCTGTTCAAGGCTCCTGCCGTCATTAAGCAACTTAACAGTCTGTCTGAATTCATTGAACCAGAATTGATGTTTTACCGCACTTGCACTATATTCATTACGCTTCATAAGCAAAAACATCTCCAAACACACGATCACACTATAAGGATACACTCACAGATGTACTATTATTGGGACACTGCGCTCCAAAACATGATAAATTTTGAAGTTAAGTCATACAAATACAAAGTCATCGATTCGCGTACTTATTAATTATAATATAAACTAACTAATTATTTACAACGTTCTCTAAACAGAAAAACCATAAAACATGAAAAGAGCCGCAAGACCGCTGAATTATTCAGTCTTGAGGCTTTTTGTAAACTTTTGATGACCCAATTGTCAAAACGACAATAGTCAGGAACCATCTCTGATATTTAATATGTTGGCATATTATTCATTTGATCGAATAGTTGAAATTTAACGGAACTTTGATTGCCGAGAAATAAATCGAGGCTTCCCACCCTACCCACCCTGGTTTGGTTGAATTGGTTGATTAGGCGCCTTCGCATGGGATGTCTTCGGGTTCCTGAAATGGGTCTTTGATAACTTTATTCTGGTAAAGAGCGTTCCATGGAAGGCCGGTGCGCATTTTTTTGTTGTAGAAGATCAGCATGGCTTCGGCATAGCCAAGAGAACCCGCTCTTCTGTCTTTGGCGGTTTTGGAGATCTCTTTTATAGAGATTTCACAGAGTTTTTCTTTGAATATGTCTTCTTTTAACTTACTGCCATAAGTGATTACAAGGCGTGCAACGCCGTTTAGCATATTGGCTGAGAATGATTTTGCTTCACCCTCCCACGTTATTATTATCAGCTTTAACACCCTATCAAGCACATCGTAGCCGTATTTGTCGTATATCTTCTCCAATGCACTTACTGCTGAAATCGTGCCAGGATTGGAATTGGCTGCTATTTTGAGGTTATAGGATTCCACTAGGCCTTTGATCATGAGCTCTTTGTTATTGCCGGCTTCACAGTTGGCCTTGAAAATCTCTATAGGCTGCAAGGATTTTACGTTCTTCATCTGGTTTGCAAAGATATCTGCTTCTTCTGCATATACCAAATCATCGTAAATCATGCACCATACAGGGGTTTCACGGCTACCGGAGGCCATTGCTACTATCTCAGCGGTATGCTGGCCGTTGAAAACATAGTTTATGCCGTCTCTTCTTGATACCTTTATTGGGTTAATCTGGTTTAAATCAAAGTTTTCGACTGCCTTTTTGACATGGATCATGGAAAGGTTTCTCTGGTATTCCTGGTTAGAAACAAGGTCCTTTATAGGAACCAGCTCGAAGTGCACTTTCGGTATGAATTTATTTAAATCAGTCATTATTATTTGTCCTTTCTACCAAAGACTCCTGAATAAGGTTTATTGTGTGTTCTAAAACCGTCAGTTTCCTCATTAGCTTTAGACTCGCCATATTGGTTATCTTTGGAAAACTAGAAGAATTACTGACCCTTTGGATAGAAGAGATCCAGGAATCGATTGTTAAACAGAGGCTGTTTACCTCAGAATCAGGGTCGTACTCGGGCATCTGCCTTATATTTACGCTGTTTCTAGCCTTTTCTTCAGATCTTTCTCTACGGCTTACAGGATTTTTTGTGTTTATATGGCTCCACTTAACCTCGTTTCTTATATAGGACAGGGTTATGTGATCCAGTTTTTCTTCCATTGAGGATCTGGCTATAGCTCTTATCTCCTCTGGCCTTAATCTTGAAAGCTCTATGGTATTTTCATGAGATATTCTAAGTTTCCCAGAAAGTATAAACTTGGCAAAGGTAGTATCCTGATCGAAGATAGTATTCATTGCTATAGCGTAAACACTATATTTTCTAACGGTCCCAGGAGAAATATAGGAGTATTCGGCGATTATGTCTGCAATGGCACTTTGGGAATCGCCTTGCTTGAAAGGTGCTCTCGTAGCATGGTGATAGTAATATAACTGCCCTATCAGGTATTTGGTGTATTCTACTGCAAGATCAGATCTTTTAAGCTGGTTATTGCAGACATAGATCCCGGCATAGTTAATATCCTGAAAGTCCATTTCCTCGAATACGTGATCCAGTCTTAGTTCCTCACAAATCTTATACTTCTCCATATCATCAAGGTGAAAACCTTTCCAAACATGGATAACCCTCTTAGTTCTGTCTTTTAGTAGGGTTTCTCTTAATTTCTCTAGCTGGGCATCACTTACAGGCTGTATTAGCCGTAAGAGCTCTTCATTTACAATAAGATCGCGTCCATTAACTTTACTCATCTACTTACTACCTCATATAGAACACACGCTCTCTTTGATATTGAATCTTGCTACCTTATTTCCCTTGGAAAGTTGGCCCTGGAATCTATAAGTTTTATCTTCAGCAAGACCCAAATCCGTATTCTTTAACGTGAAAAACAGATCTGAGCTATAAAGATCACAGTTTTTACTATTAGGGACCTTTAATGCATCTTTACTTCTCTCTTCGCAGGAGCATATAGCAATTTCCTTATCTTCGGGATTAACCCAGATATATACATATTCCGGATCATTCATCAGATGTAGCGTCTGCCTGTGAATCCTTACTCTTCTCTTCTTCATATCGAGTGACATCATTGCTTTCATTTGGTATAATACCCTCTCTTTCTTCATTTTTATCGATTCTGAATACTGTGTAATCGTCAAAGATACTGACCATAGTTAGATCCTGATGGTCTTTTACTGGCACTCCAAACTGATTCATCCAATCGTCCGGATAAAAGGCTTTTCTGCCTGTATCTTCAGAGCCTTTTCTCTTTTTTATGTAGGTTTCTGCACTTGTCAGGTCAAAGACAAAGAGAATATCCGTTTTGGTTCTTATGAGCTTTCCCAGAATCTTATATCTATATCTGGGATCCCAATCCATAAGCTTCATTACCTTGGCAAAGAACATCTTGCAGGAGATCTGCTTAGGCTTTCTTTTGCCCTGATCGTTCTTGGCTGCCCAACTAAATGAGTCCTTCATTTCCTCACTACAGGGCTTTACCGCCAGCTTCTTTTCATTAGGATTGACCAGAAACTGAACATAGTCGATATCAGGAAGCTTATTTAGGCAGGCTGCGTTTACTGATACTTTCTCGTCCTTGAAAGTGACAGATGGCTCAAAAAGATGTGCAAAAAACTCGCCTCTTACTACCTGATAACCATCGTAAGAAAAGGATTCGTCTCTTATAATGCCGTTTTCTTGAGGTGTAATTTGATTTTTTAATTGTTCATTAGGTGTCATCATTGATTCCAAGATCCTCCAATATACCCTTTATTTCATTAGCCGCCTGAATTGGCGTAGTTACGTTCTCTCCGCCTTGTGAATACGTGACATGCTCAGAATTAAGATCTTCTGCATGCGGTTCAGTTGATACAAACTGCTCTTTTGCTTGACTTTCATAATATTCATCACCAAACGAGTTGGCCCAGGATTTCGGATAAGCCGTTATACGTTTTCGACGTCTTTTAGATTGCTTTTCCGGAACATAGGGTAGTTCTCCTTCTTCCTGCTCAAAATCGAGCTTGTCTATGGATAGCGTGGCATCGTCGGCACAAAAGATAAGAACACTTTCATCTGAGAACTTATGAACCGTTCCAGTTATCTTGTACTGAACTTTGGAGTTCCAGCCAAAGAGCTTATAAAGTGTAGGAATAAAGGCTGCTCCGCTTATAATCTTCGGCATATAGCCTTTTTCGGTATATCTTCCCCACTCTAAGGAGAACCTTGAGTTAGATACTGCCCTTCTTACTGCTATGAGCTTTTCACCCGGAAATACTAAAATCTCAATCTGTTTCGTGTCTGAAAGCTTATTT
Organism: Ruminococcaceae bacterium R-25; assembly: GCA_003149065.1. NCBI lineage: Bacteria > Bacillati > Bacillota > Clostridia > Eubacteriales > Oscillospiraceae > Ruminococcaceae bacterium R-25. The sequence continues at coordinate 438,278 of QGFZ01000001.1, read as the reverse complement.
AGAGCTGTTTTATTGAAAAGAAGCTTAGTTGGAGATATGGATATCGATATTCGGCCAGAAAGCGACATGAACTGGGATCTGACCAGTTCATAGCCCCTAAGATCAATATTTCCCTTTTCAAGCCTCACCTCTACTTTTTTAGAGGGTATTTTCGTTACACCCTCTAAAACACTGGAACTTGCCTGAAAGTAGTCGTCTACTGTAAAGCCGGCCCATTTGGGATGAACTACGACATAGCCTTTGAGATAACCGGTTTTAACGACCTGCATCTCAGGAAAGTACCCTTTATTACGGTATTTGGCATTCCTTATGAGCTTTTGAACCGCAAAGAAGTCTTCCCTCGATATGATCCCTTCGTGATGGTCCTTTTGTCTATACTGGTTCCTGTCGTGGTTATTCTTCTTGGGTTTATGGTTCAAATAGTTGGGAGTGAATGTCTTTCTAGCCAGGACATCGCCACAATAGCGCTCATTAGATAAGATCTGATAGACGCTACCGGCAGACCAGACGTCATTTCCTCTCTTGGTAGGCCTTTCCAGATCAGTCAGAGCATCTGCTATCTGCTGGGTTGTATAGCCATACAGATATGAAAAGAAGATCAGTCTTACTGTTTTGGCTTCATCTTCGTTTATAACAAGGTTTCCGTTCTCGTCGTGATCGTAACCCAAAAGCTCAGGAGTTAAGAAAATACCTCTTTTGAAGCGCATTTCGACCGAGGCGTTCATGATCTCCGACTTAGTATGGCTCTCTTCCTGTGCCAAGGTTGCAATGAAGGACAGCGACATCTCGGAGTTTTCGTCCAAAGTAAAGATGTTTTCTGTTTCAAAGAAAACACCGATAGGCGGATCTTCAGCCTTAAGCTGCCTTACATAACCAATACAATCTATTATGTTACGGGCAAATCTTGAGACGGACTTGGTTACAATAAGGTCTATCTTGCCAGCACGACAATCTTCGATCATGCGAAGGAAGTTGTCGCGGTGCTGTAAGGAGGTTCCGGAGATGCCTTCATCAGCATAGATATCTACTAATTCCCAGTTAGGTCTTCGGTTGACTAGATCCTCATAGTGATTCTTTTGCAGCTCATAAGAAGATGTTTGGTTAGGATCATCAGTAGATACACGGGCATATACAGCTACCCTTTTATGAACTTCTGATTTATAGAAATCCTCCTGTGGAGCGGCCGGTATAACATCCAGGACATCCTCACTTACGCCTTTATAACGTTCTCTGATCTTCTGTTTGGCCAGATCGTTGTCACGGCTTTTTTCTCGTTCCTGCATAAAACTCATCCTTTCGCATGATGTTTCTGTTAAAAACGAAAATAATATTAAAAACGTTTATTTCCCATATTCTGTGGGTTAAACCCATAACCCATAGGTTAAAAAAGCCGACAGAATTTACATTTTCCGTCGGCTATTCTGAAAGAAACATTTTTATTATCTCAGCTATATTTTTTGTTATCTTCCTTTGTTTCTCAGGGGTACACATGGAGATCATGTACTGAAGATCTCGGTCAAAGTTTGGATTTGCTGTGCTTGGGGATATATATATAAAATCATTAACTGTAACATGCAGCACGTCTGCAATTTCGGCCAATTTTTGGAGGCTTGGCTTTTTGATCCCTCTTTCTATATTACTTATATATGCAGTTGAGGTATTTACCTGGAAGGCAAGATCTTCTTGGGTTATACCCCTCTCCTGCCGGAATTTCCGGATTCTCGATCCAATAACAATATAATCGAGCATCGCAATATAACCTCCGGGTTAACGATTTACCCTTCTAAGGGTATTGCCCTTTTCGGGGTGCTACCTCCAAAAGGGATTATATTGCATAATCTCATTGAAAACAACACTAAACGGAGCACTTCATGATTATCTACAACAGGCTGTGGGATACGATGGCGCTCAAAGGCGTCACGCAGTATAAGCTGATAACGAGCGGTATCAGCCACTCTACGCTTACCCGCCTAAAAAACAATCAGCCTGTTAACACAGATACATTAAATAAGCTCTGCTCTATATTGGATTGTAGAATCGAAGAGATCGTTGAATATAAAAAAGGAACTTGATTACTTAACTAAGTGGAGATATCTCGTTTCCAGATCTTGATAGCATTGAATAACTTTTGCTGCTGCATCAAGGTATTCTTTTCTTTCTTCTTCACATTGAGCTATTGCCTCATTGTACTTGTCAGTGCTCATATCATTACTATCAGGCAATCCTTTTTCTCTGCACAAATCCGGAAAGATTTTAATAAAATGCATTTTTGTGCAATGAATAAATCCGCCTAATGATTCTACATAGAAAGGGTATGTTTTATATGCTTGAACATGATGAAAATTACAAATTGCTTTATAAAGCTTAACCCTATATACTTCCAAAGAATCATTTGCAAAATGATTTGCCTGATCCTGCATAAAACGTGCTAAATCTAGTATAAACTTGCGTTCACTCTCTTCATTATTAGTTTTATCAGTTCCATAAAACATCTCAAAACTATAAACATCACTATAAAAAAGATCTTTAAAATGCTCCATGTCTACTCGTATGCGATCATTAATCTTAATATCATGTTCTTTAAGCGGTTGAATAGAATGAAGATTTCCGTCTTCTTTAAAGCTAAGAATTATTTCCTTTATTTCATTAGCATATTTCTCGATTTTCATTTCTTCATTACCACTAATACTGATTCTAAAAACTCTATTATGACTAAAGTCAAACGGCAAATCAGTAGACGGATTCTTTAGTTTATCTTGATTGCACATACCAAAGACTCGATCAACTCCATGTTGGCCAATCATATAGCCAAGCTCAAAGCACACATTTGAATTTACAATAGGTTTATCTGCATTATCTGTTGGAGTTAGATCTGCAAAAAAGAAATCGCATAACTCTATTCGATTTAATACAACATCTTCTATTTTTACAAATCCGACCTGATTTGAAGTTGATTCCTGTATCTCAACATCGATATCGTAAGATAGCATAAGTTGTTTTAGTCGATCCAAAACTTTCAAAATAAATTCCTTTGAATCTTGATGTTCACTTGCCCAAGAAAAAAACACTTTAATCTTTTCCATTTTTTCTTCCCCTTAATATATTCTATGTTTAATCAAAACAGCTTGGTTGTTGAACCAAATAATGCGTTTCTGGCTTTAGGATTGATTCTCCAAGCATTTCCATGATTCTTGCCCACATACTTACCGCTGACTGAGGTATATCCACGCCAATCGTAGGTTATCGAACCGTCCTTAATCATGGCTAAGAATGTCGTGAACTGCGGCGATCTCGTGAACTCAATATGCTTATAGTTGAACTTTACAATGTTACCTTCCATTTTAGTCTGGGCTTCAAACCAAAGAGTAGACGGGTGCTTAGCTTCAAGTTGATTTCTAAGTTGCTCAAACGTCCAGTAAGCAGCAATTCTGCGTTTACCATCTCTTTTATGCATCAACTTAATGCGACTATTAACATCATCGACATCCAAATAGAAGCCATAATTGTTCTGAGGGGCATTCTCAGCACCAATCGTAATGTAGAGACTCTTGCTGTCAGGATGCTTATCGGAAAGATATCCGTAGTAACGGGTAAAAGCAGATACTCGGTTCTTATCTGAAGGTTCGATTGTTTCAATATCGGTTCCGTCAAATTGTGGTCTTAACGTAAAAAGGGTATCCTTCGTATTTGACTCACCCTTGGATTTAATCTCAATCAAGCCCCCCAAATCAGCAGCAGGACTGTTATTAGTTTTAATCGACAAAAGACTCTCTAAAGTATCTCCCATATCCTTAGGGGCTTCATCACCGACCCCTTTACTGTTATCAACCCAGCCCATCTCAACGATCTCCTTAAGTCTCTTCTTAATACTGTTAAGCAACAGATAAGTTTCATCAAATCCAATTACAGAAGAAATAGCATCAGATGTAGGAACATTCGAAGTAAGATCAACAATAAATATATGCTCTTCGCCATTAGAATCAGTGAAAGTTGAAATATAAAGCAGATCACCTACTTTGATCTGGCCGTTACTCATTTTCCTCTTAATCGACTCAATTGAAAAACGCCTGTCTCCACGATCATTATTGACCTTGTAAAACTTCATTTTTACATCTTCTACTTTATCCTTCTCGATAAATACAGCAGTATGACTAACTCCATTTTCACTTCCGTTAATCAACAGGTCATAGTCAACTAAGCCCTTATCTTTAAGAAGATCTCTAAATATAGAGTTGGCATCAATGTTATTCTTTTCAATCATTGTCGGAGTAAGACGGATCAATACATAATCATCACCCCTGATAGAATTAATAATTGAAATGATAGCTTGCTCGTCTTTATACGGTGTAAAAATCATGTTATCAACCTCCAATCAGGAATTCTTTTCTTTAAGTAATTCAGACAACGGAACATTTAATTCTTCAGCCATCTCTCCGAGAGAGCCAATCATAGGGTCAGAAACCTTATGACCTAAAATCCTAAAGGCCTTTTCAGTATGGCTAAAAGTATTTGTTTTCTTGAGTGATGAATTCTTAATCTTCTTCTCAACGTTTGATATAAATAAGCTTAAATAATCAAGATTTATGAAATGTTCATGTAGAAATCGCTCATGATCATCAATAAAACTTTTATCAAAGAGTAAATCGAGTCTGACATCAATAGCTTTGGCAATTCTAATTGCAGTACTTAATCGAATATTCTGAAAACCCTCTTCAAGATCAGACAAGCGGTTTCTGTCATATCTGATCTTCTTCGAAAAATCTCTTATCGAACTTCCATCTATGTTTCGAAAAGACTTAATATTTCGTCCAAATACACTTGCTACAGGCAAGTAATCGTTTCTTATAGCTCTTTCACTTTTTTTCATATACTGCTCCTAATTCCTTGTTAATTCATTCTAAAATTTGGAACAAAAGGCAGTAAATGACTTTGGGACCGCATTTATACGGTTCTATTGATTTTAGGACCGCATATTAAAGGGCGCGGTCTTAAATAGATTTCTTAGTTCTAAAAGACAAAGAAACATAATTGAACACGAAAAATAAAGCCCTGTACGTTCTTTCGTACAAGGCTTTATATATTTATGATTTATTTTGATTATTCTTGTAGAACGGCAGCTATACTTTCCGCTACAGCCCGTGCCAACAAAGGCGGAACAGCATTTCCGACTTGCGTATATTGAGGAACTTCTACTCTACGCAATAGTCCGCCTGTAGTTCTCTTTCCTAAAAACTCAAATGAATCATCAAAAGACTGAAATCGAGCCATCTCTCTGACGCTAAATGTTCTTGGCTCCCACGGACTAATATAATCATCAGGAATACTCACCACCGTCGCTGCCGGCTGATCAGCAGCCCAACGCTGTCTGACATTTTTCTTAGTAAGAAGAATATCTATTTGTTCTGCATTGGCTTTTCCACTCTTATAAAGATCAATGACCTCATTCGGTTCAAGCCCTAATTGCTCTGAACAATACTGTATCAGATTACTACAGCGATTTAGAGATATACCATATTTCATAATCCTTTTTCTTAAATTTGCTCCAGATTCACCTTGTTTAAATAAACTGAATCTTTCAGTTACAATATCCGAAACATTCGGCAAGGCTGTACATGTTTCATCACCTGACAACGGAATCGGTCTTCCATTAACGTCAGGGGTTCTTCCATTTCTACTTGCCAACTGGTATTCAGTCAATTGAGGATTAACTTTTCGTCTAATTTTGGTTGACACTATTAAATCCCCTACCGCATCAGCTAAGGATACATACTGATCCTTATCAACTTTTGGTTTGGGATACGAGGGAGCCTTTTGCCCATTTCTATAACCAATAAAAATAACTCTGTTTCTTCGTTGTGGAACACCATAATCAGCTGCATTCAATATTCTAGGTTCAAGGGTTTGATAACCTATTCTTTTTAACTCAGCTCTTAAGATATCCGGTGTAACTGAACCATCAGGATATATCGGTCCAATCTCAATTACATTATCGTTATCATCCCTGATATCCAATCCCTTATAGCCTAAGAATTGCATATCCATAAAACCCTCTACATTTTCTAATACAATATATTTGGGTTTTACCTCATGAACAACCCTCACATACTCTCCAAATAACATATTTCTTGGATCGTGAACATCCCTCTTGCCTGCACGGGAAAAGCCCTGACAACTTGGCCCGCCGATCATCAAATCAATGTCCTTAGGCGCTTGGCGTTCACCATTACAAAACCATTCCAGACTTCTGATCCTGTCCCAAATCTGCTTTCCAGTAAGGTCTCTTATGTCGCTTCTTTCAAACCAAGTGTTATAGCCTTGGTGCAGACCTAATTGTTCATGACGATTGCGATATGTAAGTTCAACCATATCGCTGATGTCAGAACTGAATAATATATCAAATCCAGCTTGTATCAATCCTTCTGAACAACCACCTGCTCCGCAAAACAAATCTATCGCGTACAAGAAACTATCCTCCATGCATGTATTTAAGCCATAGTATCACAATAAAACAAAAAAATCCAGGAACTATACAAATTCTATGCTGCTATGAAAATATATTATCTACTACTCATCGCTCAAGCAGTCTATATACTCCTTATATTTCGTAACTTTGTTATAGTACTTATCATATTTTTTCCTAACAAAATCAATATAAAGAGGATCATCGTTGCAGCTTTTTTCTGTTTTTACATAGTCTTTGGCTTCAACTATTCATATCTTTGTGCCCGACACTCATCCAAAACAAAAGCTCCGGCGAATATTAATTTATTCTTTGGTAGAAATCATCAATGCCGTTTGGTAATATTGTTCGTCTGTAAACATTCTCAGGGGTTTCAGCGATTAATTTATCGAGTTGTGCTTCTACTAAAGCAGTCTCTTCTGGCAAAAACGGCAAACCTCCAATATTTACTGCGTCAATACTCTTGAAAAATGGGTGCTCTTTATACTCATCTCTATTCTTATAAGGAAAAAGCACATAAGCACCAAACATCAATCGTTCAAAGGGTGAGGCACCGTTACGAGATACAATAGCATCTCTATATCTATGCATAGTATTAATAGTATCTATTTCGGGTCCCGGAGTATGATAACCAGCTTTATAATATTCAGAATCTATTCCCGATGGATTAATTCTATATTTTGCATCAAATACATACTCATATGATGTCCCCGAACCATTCTTTTTTAAGCTAAGAACATTATCTGGCTTTTGATTAACAGTAGGCAATCTATCAAAAGAATGATTATATGCTAAAGTAATCTTTTCCCCACTATTCGTATTTACATACTCAATATGGCTACCTTTTCCTTGTATTAATCCAACAGACAAGCCGTCGTTTCTAATTTGAATAACATCCTGCGATTCAAGCTCATATTTCTCTCTTAAAATACTATTAAGCTTAATAAAACACCAATATTCATAGAGAACAGCAATATCTTTTTCAGACGAATTATACAGAAAACCTGTTATTGATAATCCGCGTTGCAATAGGAGATAGATTTTATATAAATTTCTATAACCCGGGGCCATATTAAATACTAATGACATGCCTGAATCACCAGGTGCTTCTGCAACAGCCTTCATAAAACCAGCATTGCAGCGTTGACGAATACCAGCGCACATTTTGTTTATTCTGTTAATTCTCTCCTCATCCGACTTCCGAGACATTTGTAAATATAAATGTTTAAACATTTCTAAACGCTTTACAGTTTGGAGCAACATATACTTTGTAAGGCGATTCTCTTTTGTATCATAAGTAACATGTTTTTTAACAGCCATTGTTTTTTCGCATGAAATCTGGCCGATTGAATTTAGTCTTACTTTATCAGGATGTTTTTCCATCCATTTTATTGTTATATTATCTGTTTGTCTTGTTTTATACCATGGTAATACTTCATGGTCTTTGACTAACACATGATGTGGATTGCGCAAAACAATATCGGCTGAGGCAATAAATCTTTCGTACAACGTATTAATTATTGCAAAGAATTCAACATAAGAAGATTTTTTTATTGAAGAAATCCCAAAAGACTGATATGTCTTTTTGAAGCAATCAAAAATCAAATTATATATTTCTTTTGTTATGTCATCTATTATTTGCTCGTAGTCAGTTTTATAGTCAATTTTTGTTGGAAATACTTCTATAGTCAATTTTAGAACAATAATGCCATCCACCTTTATAAACAGGTCTGAATATCCAATATCATTTCCAAAATTTATTATTCCCGTTAACAGTTTTTTGCTTCGACCAGTTTGAGAGATACTGTCACGAATATATGGATTGTCATGAAAAAACTCAACATTATGTTCCCCTGACGGCTCGATTACAAGCTCATATCGTTGTTGTTCAAAGAACAATGGCTTTGTCTTGTATTTTAGAATTGAAGATTCACCAATAGAAAATGAATCAGATAATTCTTGTTCACCAAGAACCTCGACAAAACTAAGATCTTCAATACTTGAAATAACTACGCTTGACTCTTTATCCGAGAATGAAACTCCCGGAAGATCTGGGTGAGAATCCGGTCCTTTTATAGTTAATGAGAAAAGTTCGGTCTCTATATAAATCAAATCATCAGAGCCAGTATGAAGTGAACCCATCCTCTTCGTATCTCCTAACCATAAAAGCAATCTTTCTTGCGCTGTTTGGATACTTTACGAAACCAGTATTGAACAAACTATTCATTTTTTCGTATACATCATTATCTAAAGGCTTATAATCAAACCCAACTACAAAGAGCTTAAACAATTCGCAAAGCATAGTTTTTATTACAGTAGAACTTCCTTGAATCCTCGGCAATATCTTTTGCATAATCTCAAAATCCATCGCCTCCTCATAAGAAAGCAATGATCCATCTACCTTATTATTCATTAAATAATACACAATTTCGTCACGAATACGGTATCCAATATGGCAATTGGCTTTCTCAAGCTTGCTATTAATGTTTCCTAATTCTGTCGATATTTTTTCTACTAATGCAGTGTCACTACACTGTCCCAGTGAAATATACCTAGTTTTGAGGAAATCATTCGTAAGGACTGTCGGTGTATATTCGCGCCTTGTAATATTTGGTTTGAGATTTACATAATTGAATTCAATTGTATTAGCTCTATCAAGCACTTTCTTGCTAAACGGAAAAGTTGTCTCATCCATATTAACAGTCCCGACCAAATACAAATTTTCAGGCCAATATAGTTTTCCATATTCTTCGAAAGCTTCAACATCATCTCTAAAAGCCTCTTTTTCAACTAATGGCTGTGTAACTAATCGATTGGCTTCTAACTTACGAGTTTCAATAATCGAAAGAAAATCACTTAAATAGTATTCAACTCTAGCTAAATTCATTTCATCGAGACAAACAATGTATGGATTGCCTAAGTCTGAATTAGCCTTTTTTACAACATTTAATAGAGCACCCGCCTTGAACCGTCCATTAAGATCTACATGTCCAAACAAATCAGAAGAGTCTGACCAATCAGGACGAACAGGTATCAATTTGTAGTTGTCAGCGGCGCCAATTGCTTCTGCAAATAAACTAACCAATTTTGTCTTTCCTGTTCCTGATGTGCCCGCAAGTATAACAAAGGGCTTGCTCTTAAGACTTAAATAGAAATTCTCTATCATGTGAGAAGGATAGGAAAAGCCTTCATTCTCTATATAATGCTTTATATTTTCAATTACTTGAATTTGATTTGGCACGTTTTCAGCACTTCCTTCGATATCTAATAATTTCCATGCCCTTTCTAGTCTATCTTTATAAAACTCTTTGACTTCAATTCCCGACCCCTGCGGACTCCAATCCTGTTCAGGAAAAGCAGCCCTAAGGTCTGATTGTTTTAAATAATCATCGCTGTTCTGTTCAAGCATAATGTCATATACAAATTCGATATGCGAGACATTTCCAGGGTGAGCTTGCGGATTGTAATGCGGTGCTTGATAACTCACTCTAGTAACATATCCAGAAGCAATAATGCCATTAGTTTCAACATTGCCAAGTCTTAATAGATACACACGATCACCAAGTAATGGTTGCTTACTTTTACATAACCATTGTACAGTTGGAGGATTTCCGTTGAGTGTTTCAATTCTATGCTGTTCATAATCTTCATACGGAAACTCCTCAGGATTATATGTCAAAAGCCACGAACTCTTCTTCGGAGGGAAAACCTCTACATAATTCTTATATACAGTGATCATCTCACTAAGATCTGATCGCAATTCTTCTTCACTCGGAATATTATCAGCACGATACCTTTTAGAAAGAATAGTTCCTGCTTGATACTCTTTAGCCATTTTCTGACTAGGAAATAGCAGATCAATTCCGTCAATAGAAAATCCTCTATGTTCTATATTATTTTGAATAATCTTAGCTGACTCACTTATCTTTAAGAGCGCTTGATTTAAAGGTTTGTATTGTTTTTCAAAAGATGAACATCCCTGATTAAACGTTAAAAAAACATCACCATTACCAGCTCTCAAATAAACAATATACTGCCCTCTCTGAGCTGAAAGTGTAACATTCAGATCAAATATCGCAACCCACGGAACACATGCTAATTTGCCATTCCCAGCACTCCCTTGTATTAAGTAACAAGAATCCTCAATTATTCCTAGCGAATTTATAACTTCAGGGGCTCTATCACTTAACAAAACAGAATATGGATGATCAGATTTGATTCCTATCAACCCTGTAGGGTATTCACTACTGATTCTAGATATTAGTTCTCTCAACATCTTAGTTATCTCCAATTTCACTATAGAAAAACTAAATATATTTTAAATTATATCATTATATCAATTGAGAAGAATCAGACTTAAGAAATGAAGGAAATCAGAGCTTCCCACCCACCCTCCCTGAATGGGGAATGCGATGGGGGCTTATGGAATGGCAAGAATCCCCGGTATGTGGTGCATGCCCGAGGATCCTGTCCTTAGTCGAGCGAAGAGGTATAAACCCATCTTCTTATTTAAATTATAGCATTTATATGATGTTTTCTTTAACCTTACTGATCACTTTGACTTTCTGGGAATCGTTATAATCCTCTTCACTTTCCGGCAATATAGACCATATATCCAAAAGGGCATCTTCATAAGCCTTCATTCTTCCGAGGATATCTCCTTTAATTTTCGTCGGTAAAATCAAAGAGTCTTTCAAAAAGAGTAAAGGCATCCCTGTGCAGCTTATCATCTGTTTTCCTTCGGTAAAGTAACTCTAATAAAGCGACTGAGTAATAAAATCTCACAAGATGTTGTGTATTTCATTTCAAAAACATGGCTAGTTCACAACGTTATTTCCGTATCATAAGCGATTTATTATCGGTTCGATAACAAATTCGCATTTCCCAGTCACAAATTGAACAAGGGACAAGAAAAATATAGACTGCATCAATCTTCGAAAGATATAATGATTATGTATTTCGCATTGGGGAGGTTGCTATGGTTTATCTATCCAAGTCAAAGTACACAGGCTTATGGCAGTGCCCAAAAATAGCATGGTTAAGACAATATAAGCCCGAAGCTGCAACCATAGACGAAATGGTGGAAGCACGTTTCGTGGCAGGCAATATGGTTGGCGACCTAGCTATGGGACTGTTTGGAAACTTCGTTGAAGTTACTGCATATAACGGAGAAAAGCTTGATCTCCCCAAAATGATTGAAAAGACTGTCATAGAGATGGAAAAAGGCACTGAGAATATTTGCGAAGCCTCTTTTTCTTATAACGGCCTTTATTGTGCTGTTGATATTCTTAAGAAGAATGGCGACGGCTGGGCTATCTATGAAGTCAAAAGCTCAACTAAACACATGAATGATGACGGCTCGTATACCGATGACAAGGAAGTATATGTTGCCGATATTTCATATCAGAAATATGTTCTTGAGCATTGCGGTGTCAAAGTAACCGGAACATATCTTGTGTGCCTTAACGGAGACTACGTCTTTGATGGCACTCTTGATCTGTCGCAGCTATTCTTTATATCTGATGTTTCAGATGAAGTTCCTGCCGAAACGCTCAAAATCGAGCCTAACCTCGCTATAGCTGAGAAAGTCCTTACTTCAGACGAAGAACCGGATATTGACCTTGGCATCTACTGCAAAAAGCCTTATGACTGTTCATTCTGGAAATACTGCTCCAAGAATATACCGGAACAGTCTGTCTTTAAGCTTTACCGCCTCTCTTCTAAGAAGAAATTCGAGTATTACCACAATGGCTGGATTACATATAGAGATCTAATTGATAATGCCCCCATTACCAACGAAAAGCAGCTCAGACAGATAGAATTTGCCCTCGAAGATAAAGGGACCTATGTAAATAAGACAGAGATAGCTGTTTTCATGCAGTCGCTCTCTTATCCCTTATACTTTCTGGATTTCGAAACAATGCAGCCTGTTATTCCTGAATATGTCGGGACAAAGCCTTATGCTCAGATTCCATTCCAATATTCTCTGCATTACATTGAGCATGAAGGCGGCGAACTTAAGCATAAGGAATTCCTTGCAGAATCAGGAACAGACCCCAGAAGAGCACTTGCCGAGCGCTTATGTGAGGATATTCCTATGAATGTCTGCGTAACGGCATATAACAAGGCCTTTGAATGCACAAGAATCAAGGAACTGGCAGAGACCTATCCTGATCTTGCAGAACATCTTACAAACATCAGAAATAATATTGTTGACCTGCTCGTACCATTCCAGTCTGGCTGGTACTATAACAAGGAAATGGGCGGTTCATTCTCCATTAAAAGCGTACTTCCGGCAATCTTCCCTGATGATCCCAGCCTGAACTATCACAATCTTGAAGGCGTACACAACGGCGGAGAAGCTATGACCATCTTCCCTAAGATACAGCACATGTCACCGGAGGATCAGAAGACAGCCCGTCACAACCTTCTCAAATACTGCGAACTCGATACTTATGCCATGGTAAAGGTTTGGGAAGAACTGGAAACTGTAGCTAAGCTAGTTTAATAAGAGGCCTTGATAATGGAAAACATCAAAAGCATTACCAGCAAGATTAACAGATATTACAGCCAAATTGACAACACTACTGAAGGTGGTCCTAATACGAGATACAAATCATGGGAGTGGTGTCATCAGGCTTTCTTAGAAAAGAAAAATAAATACCAAAATAGCACTGATGATAATTCAAAGAAACAGATTATTGAATATTTATCTCTTCACTTAGCTTTTTATTTAGCCAGCTGGGGAATGTATAGAGGCTCATCATTTCTGCTACAGCGGGACTATAAGGCTCATATAGAAGCTATAAAATGCATTTTGGATAATAAATACGAAATCTTATGGGATTACAAACCGAGCAAGGATAATATTACAAGTGCATCTGAGTTACTGTTCTCAAATGACAGTAATAACAAAGGTCTTTATCAGAGAATAAAAGAGTCTTACGGTAGCGTTGACAATAGCAACGATCTTCCCACCGACACGTTAATTACTAAAATACTTATGGGCACATTAGGATGCGTTCCTGCTTTCGATAGGTTTCTAAAGGCTGGCATTGCAGCGTATATATCAAGTTGTGGAAGAACAATTAACAAATACCGGCTCACCCAAAACATTGAGAGCAATAATGGTTCCACATTTAAGGCTTTAGCTTATCTTGCAATAGATAACGCAAACGAGTTTGTTAGTCCTTTGGGCGACATGTATCCTCCAATGAACTGCGTGGATTCATATTTATGGGAAATTGGATACGAATTAGATATTGCTCATATACTAAACAGTAATAAACCACAAGAAGGAAAAGAGAAAAAGAGACAAGAACAAAAGAAAAAGGCACTACTTTTACATGCAATTAAATTGGGATTGTGCAACGAAAACTCATCCTACGACAAGGCTTACTCTCAAATATTAGAAAAGAACCAATAAACACTATAGCGCTGTTATATAGCTTCTGAGCCTCATAATTTTTAGTGAAAATCAGCGTTATTATCCAATATTTTCTTCATTTCAGACCATTACACATTGCCTCTAATACTTAGGCGCCCAATAAAACATGTTTATATTCCATATCATCTCTATAAAATAATTAAAAATGGCAGAAAAAACAGAGTGCATTCGATTATAAATTTTCCTTAACAAAAAAGAGATCCCCAAGATGTCGTGCAGCCTAGGGATCCGTCCGTTGTGTCGGTCGAAGAGGAATAATCCTTCTTCTTTGATTTGATTATATCATAGAAGGATTTTCATAATTCACTTTAAGCTCCTATGTTCTGGATATGGCATACTACCCATTCCAACAGATCTTTCTCATCCTTCTCGCTTGCGGCAACACCCATAACGATGTCCGCAAACTCAGCATTAGTAGCCTTCACGGGATATCCGTTAAGTTCAAGCAATGTAAGCAGGACAAGCGCTCCGATACGCTTGTTCCCATCTCTGAATGCGTGATTCTTGATGAGCCCGAAAGCAAGCCTGACGATCTTCTCCTTCGTATCAGAGATCAGTTCTTCACCTCCAAAAGTCTGGAACGGAGCCTGAAGAGCAGAATCAAGCATGCCCTCATTAAGCACGCCATGGTCCCCACCATAACGCTCATAGATCGCATTGTGCAGCAATATAATCTGGTCTCTGGTAAGTCCTGTCATTTTGCAAGCTCCTTAAATGCCTCATCGAATTCGTCCATCAACTTCGTTGCTGCTTCGATCACTTCACTGTCAGCGACAGTATCATACTGCTTGTATTCTTCGTTCATAGAATCACCTATCTTTTTCTTGCATATTATCACAGATCCTGAATATTCATTCCGTAATACTCAAGCGCATCAAGAAAACTGAACATAAAGTCTATTATCATCCAGCATTCTTCTTTGCTCTTGTTCAGAAAACTAAGGTTATTGAATATCTTACAGCTAAAGTCTTCTTTATCTAACTTGCGCTGAATAAATAACGCTTCTAGATATATCCACTGACCCAGCGAAAGATATCTGTCGCCTATAAATTCAGAGAAACAAGAGTATATCTTGATGCTATGGATTATCGATTCTTCATCATAAAAGTATGGTATAAGATTCGGCTGATTCATTATCTGCAACAACCTCATTGGTATATCTTGCCCTATGATCTCTCCTGGTGTGGTTCCGATAGCATTATAAGATTCAAACTCATGCAGATTATAAGCAATATTACTCAAGCCAGCTTTATACAAGACTTCTTTGGGGCCCGAATTGTGGCTGGCATAATAGATATGCTCTAGCGCTTCACCTATGTCACAGACTTCATACTCACGAAAATTCCATTGAGGAAAAAATCTGATAATGTCAGCATTGAATTTCTGCATAACCGTCAGAGGTATCTGGAGTCTTTTAAACTTTGTATACCCAATAAACTCTCCTTCAAGATCTTCTGTAAGACACATCCCTTCGCATATTATGAATCGTATATAATCTCGTTCATACAGCTGCGGATCCCACACATAAACCTCAACATACGGAGCAGCATTCTCCCCTGCTCGAACAAACACAAACACATAATTAGAATGGCTTCGGCACGATGCTTTTTCCATCTGAATCAACTCATCATCAGACGCCAGAGGATATTGTGAGTAATCCATACAATCAACAACAGGACAACGGTTAATTATCCTCTCAAATCCTAGCAGATTATTCATTCTATCCACCTCACTTGCCCTTAAAAACGATTAAACCTTCCAAAATCATCGAATCTTATACTTGCGCTTACGGAACATTTCCATCTATGACCTTTTATTGTTAATTCTCTTTCATGCCCATACAATATTTATTAAAATCTTGATACCTTACATGATTAAATAGTATCAGGTTCATAGCTCCATTAATGGGACTGACGCACGCAGAGTGTGCAGAGTTTATATCACAGCTTAGCTCTTAGCCAATCAGGCATATCAGGATCTTCTAATTCCCATGAAGCGACTTGGGTTTCGGTTTCTATCCACTCGCTTTCGTGCCCGTCAAAGGCCTTATAATGGTTGTACTTATACTTAACTACCTCATCAACTTCAAGCCTAAATTCATTATGGTAATAGTTCTGCTTCACATAGCACTCCCATTCATTTGTTATATATATATGTATAAGCCTCCTTTGGACATCAATTATTTGCTGCCTTCAGCGTTTCTTTTATCAGTCCTAATTCTCAAATCCCTTGACAGTATTTCCACAATTCGATTGTAGAGATTATCTGCCCAGTTTTCTATCTGATCATAATATTGCATAGCCGGTTCATATATGCACTGGCGCTCAAATACTCCCATTCTTTTATCATTGCCTTTCAAAACCCTGATGTAGGATCTTATATATAAACTAGTCGGTCTTATACCCCCTTCGAAATAATGGAATGGTATTCCCTTAAACTCCTCTATTTCCACCTCTTCAAAATGTAGCATGACACTTTCATGATCGATAACACGAATAACCGCTTCTTTAGCTTCTATAGAATATGTCTTAGTAAATTCAGGAACAGCTTTTCTGATCTCCTTCACATAATCAGATGTAAGCTCTAACAATTTATATTGAAGTGTAGATTTTATCTCTCCGATATAATAGTCATACAGATATTTTTGCGTGTCATTTTTAATGTTCTTGACAAAGTCATCATGTGTACTGTCCAAGTGTTCAACATACCTCCAGTACCGACGCACCATCATCGAGACGCCATCACAATATGCATCGCGAAATTGCATAAAGTTTTCTCTTACGTCATCAATGGCAATATTAGGATCAGGTTTTTCTATTTTGTTTAATTCTTCAATAATTAAGTCCTCAGGGCTCTTGTTTTCCATATTCTATCTCCTTTCAATGGTTAGAAAACTTGCTCATACTTCTATGCAACAGAGTGTTTTTCACGGATTGGAGCAATATCTTTATACGTGATTGTCCCTTTTTCTAAGATTGCTTCGATAAGAGCTTCAAGAAAAGCTCTGTTTTTACCAAGTAACTGCTTAGTTTTAATATAACAACGCGACAACTCGGCTCCCTTTACGGTATCCAGATGATCAGCAGTATTCTTCGATGGTGCTTCCCGATTCGGTTGAGAATAAAAGTCGTATGCAGCGGTACAATCCAGCAACATTGACATTTTCTCACCGGCACAGCAAAGATCTCCAACTGCACCCATATCAATCTCGTTAAGTATCAGTTCCGTAGCTGCCTTTCCGGCAAGAAGCGTCATGATATCTATTTCTATATTGTTGAAGTCTTCCCCAAAATGCTCTTCTTCATGCATTCGGACAATGCCTTTCATGCCAAACGCTTTTGCCTCGATTGAAATAAACGCTACCTCCCCGGGACAAAACAGTTCCGAGATTACTGCATGGCCGGCCTCATGGACCGCAATTCTTCTGGCACTCATCGGATCGCTATCTGCGGAAGCATATCCATTAAAAAGCTTGCTTATAAAAGCCCTTTTAATATCCTCCTGATTGATCTGAAGTCTGTTTTCAAAGCCAGCGTAAATACCAGCCTCATTTATCACCGTCTCGAGGTCGGCACAGGAATGCCCGTCGAGAATCCTTGCAATCTCCTCAACATCAATATCGTCTCCCACCTTCTTATCCTTAAGGTAGAATTCAATGATCTTTTTTGCATCCCCTAACTTGGGTAGCGGCATGTAAAAACGCTTATCAAAGCGTCCGGCTCTTACGAGAGAGCGGGGTAGTTTACTACAATCGTTGCTTGTAGCAATAACGAACACATCAAGCTCCTTAGCGTTATCGATACAGGCTTGGACAGCTACATACTCCTCAGCATCTAGACGGGTTTTATCTTCATTGGCAAATTTATCAAGATCATCCAGAAGAATAATCGAAGGAGCCTCCTCTGCGGCCCTATTAAAGGTATCACGTATATAGTCAACGAACTCTCCATCAGGTCGGTCCTTTCTTATTACATATGACTTCAGACCAGAATCCTTTATAAATGACTTAGCCATAAGGGTTTTACCTATTCCGGGTTCTCCGTCTAGAAGAATTCCCTTGGGAGTAGATACCCCTAGCTCATGGTATTTCGCTGGATTATTGATCATATCGACAATCCTATTAAGCTCTGTCTTGATCTCTTCGTAACCGATTACTTTATCCATTTCACTCATTTTATATACCCCTTTCTGTTAAACAGGAGTTGCCTTAAAAAACGCCCATACAAGCAGGAATGACACCATCACAATCAAAGCGGCAAAATATAGCAGTACTGAAATAGCGTCTTTAGCCCTACCCTCATGTCTCATCCGAGTAAGAGCGACTGATACACCTACTATGAACACCAACAGAACAAGCAGGCATATCTCAAGCAATATCAATTTAGTAGCATCAAAGCCGGTAATCTTCATAGCCTCGAGAAATGCAATGATGAAGATCAGCTGACCTGCGCTAAGAAGACACATTCTCATCATAAAATGCGTATAGATTGAAAATTCTTTATGTTCAGACTCCGGATCACACTTTTGAGGTTGCTCTTCTAGTGCATCGAGTTTCTTCACATCATCCTTATCAACGTTGCTTATAAGCATCTCCGTTTTAGCATCGTTATCCATAGTGGACCTCCTACAAATCGAGTAATCAAAGCCGGACAGGAATACTCCTCCTCGTCCGGCTATACAGATTCCATGCTTGCGTTGTTATGTCTTACTTTGACGCTGATTCGATAATGAGCGCGTCTTCTGAGCTGCTTTTTACCAAATGATATAAATCTGGCAGAAGCGATATTCCACCTGACATAACACCAAGAGCCAGCTTAAGTGCAAATTTACACTTCTTCTCAAAGCCCTTATTTATGACCTTGGCACACTCTTTCTTGTATTCAATCTCTTTCTCTCGAAGCTCACTACGCTTATCTGCTACAGCCATCAAAAGATCGCTCTTCTCTTTAATCGAGATATCAGTTGCGTTTTCGATTGCCTTAGAGAGAGTATCAAGCTCACTGTAATCCGGTTCATGACCATAAATCTTCATCACAGCACTTGCGTACTTTTCATCATCAAACTTACTTACAACGTTGTTAGTAAAGTCCAATGCCTGCTTGAGAATGTCTGCTACTACATTAATCGGGATCATCATTTTGGGTTCCTCCTTATTCCTTTTAAGCTTTTAACAAGATCCGTTCTTGTTTCTTGCCCAAATGATAATCCAGATAAGTGAACTTAAAAATGTACACTCTAAAAGATATTTAGTTCCCTTTTTAGCACTATTTCCTATTTTTTTGATATAATTGGTACACATAAAGAGAACGGAGTACAATTATGAGACAAAAACCAATTAGCCCAACCGGAAGACAACATGTAAATTTAAGCCAATACGCATTTGATATCGTAAGAAGTGATTCTCTCAACTTTCTCGGAACCCTTAATAATTCTGGATTCATAAATACTATTATAGAAAACTCAAGCGTCGACTCATTTGATGAACTAGCATTAATCGAAGAAGAACGAATCAAAACTGAATTATCCACATATACCAGCAAACCGACAGAAGCAGAAATAAAAATAATAAAGAAAATTGCATCTGCGCACAAATTTCATGTTTTGAACACATTAAATAAATACCCCAAAAACGTAACGCTCAAAATCAAGCTCAACGTAAAATTACATAATAAGCTTTATCCCACCGAATCTGAATGGTTTGGAGATAAATACAACTTATCTCAAGGTGAGTATATAAAATCGATCATTGAGGAATATGCAAGAAAGACATACTTCGAAAGAGAAAGCATATTTTACAAAGAGCGAATTGAAGAGCTCGAAAGGTATATTTCCGCTGCCGACAGTGAAAAAAGAATTCTGTTAATAACTATGAAAGATGGAAGAAAATCTTATTTTAAGCCATATCGGTTATCTGAAGAGTATGAAACAAATTATCATTATTTGATCGGTCTTTCAGCAGAAGAAGGAACCTCTGATTATATTATCGCTTCATTGCGACTATCTCGAATAGCCGATATTAAACCAAAAGGTCGCTCTATTGGCAGCGGAAAGATATCCAAAATCGAAATAAGAAGAATTAATGACAGAATAAAAGAAAGTGGTATTCCCTATCTATTAGGAACACCGACGCAGTTCACGATAAGACTTACAAAAAAGGGAATGATCTTATATGACTATAAATACTCTCAGAGACCAATTTATGATGAACCTTTAATTAAAAACCAGGATGACACCTTTACTATGAAAATCACTGCTACAGAACGACAAATACAGAATTATTTTTTCGCATTTGGGAAGGAAGCACTTATAATTTCACCAAACGAAACACAAAAATGGATGGCAGCGAAATATAACAGTGCATCCGACATATACATTTCCCTAGGAAAAATAAATACATAAGCGTGTTACAATAACAGTATAAAGCATAATTGTTCGCATATATGATACACAGCACATTTCATAAATTACTAAGACTACTATCAAGCATTATCTACGTTATGAAAGGAAAAACAGTTCATGGATATCAGAAATAGAATGGCAACTATCAAGAAGCTCCGAACAAATGCTTGTCAAGATTTCTTGAGTTTAGTTCTTGTACACAATTGGAAAGACGTACTTGAAACCGTAATTGAGAATGAAACAAAAAAACAATTTGCTAATACTTATATTCCAACACGCAGAATTATGAGAGAAAAAGGCAAAGATGAATATAGTGTTTATGATATGGATATAACCATAATCAACGCTATTATCGTTCATCACAATAAAGAACTCTTAAATTCCATTCAACAAGATACAATTAATGCATTTCTCAAAATTAAAGATGACAAAAACGATATGAGTCATGCAAACGACAATGAAGACGACTCAGAACTATATTCACAAAGCTTTATATTCCTAAGAAATATTAAAGAATTTATTAGGACGGTTGATGAAAAAGAAATCAACTCTATTGATAATACAAATAGACAAGCCTTCCTACAAAAATATTCAAAAGAAATCAAAGAATTAGAGAAAACCATAGATAAAGAACGCTTCGAAACTAATCTTACATACTACAAAATAAAAAAGGATATTAAAACCATTTTAGAAAGCGATAACCAACAGATGGTTTGGAACTTACTGTTCGAATCTTATTCGAAGGGTTTGCTATTAGAGGGCGGAGAAAAGGAATACTATGCCTTCATAGTAGAAGCCGCCAAGGCCGGAATAATACAAGCATATGAATATGCAGCCGATTATTATATTCAAATTGAAAAAGATTATGATATGGCAGAAAAATATCTTTACTACCTTTACGAAAACAAGGTGAACGAGAGATACAATGTTCAACTTATGATGACGCTTGCGGATATCTATTTGCATAATCTAAGCAAACACAAAGGTGATGGCCACGCTGTTATTAATAGTCTTATAGACGATGGATATAACATTCAAAAAACACCAAAAGGAACACAATATATCCTAGTTTCTAAAGTCGATGGCAGAACTTGCCATATAATTGACATTCCCCAGGAAAAAGAATCACCAAAAGAAACCATAGGATCCAAGCACACAAAAATATCAGTTGGCAATGTATCCGGAACGAAAAAAATGAGATTAGGAAGAGTACATAAAAAGAAAACCAATAACCAAGAATGAATAAGGAAATACATAAGTTATAACTTTCTTTTTATCGTCACTATTCTTTGGACTATGGTATAGATCAAAATTGAACCGTGCATTACATTGAACATATAACACTTGAACTTATTTAGTTGAAAAAGGATAGTTTTCTACATAAGAGTGTTATATTTTTATCAATAAACATGCATTAACGCACTCTAAAAAAAAGCGCAATCTAATATTTTAGCAACACTACTGTTCTATTAATCGTACTTATAGTCTGTCAACCGGCAATGTAAAAATGTAACAATTCTCAGAATAATTGATTCTATTATTTCACCGGGAAATATTACATTTTTCAAGGTTTTCTGACCTATTATTCGTATTGAAATGCAAACTTCAGCATGTTATTCTTTTGTCACAAAACGAACATTCGTTTGTAATAGTTCTATTATTTCAAACGAAAAGGAAACGCCTGCATCTGACACCCGTATGCTAGCTTTCGGAAAAAGATAACGGCAAACTATCATTTCGATCATAGGAGTAAGTGATGAAGAGTTTTAAGTTTATGAATAATGATGAGATCGAATTGACATGTTCTCAGATGTTGGATCAATACTTCAGCAGTATTGGCGCAAGCAATAAAGTCCTCCCTTCAGTTGACATAGATAGTTTTGTTCTTAACTATCTGCACTGCACCGTTGTTTATGAAGCTATTGCAGCAAAATCAAATTGTTTGGGTTTTGTAAGCGATGGTGTAACGAAGATCAGGATCTATCGTAACGGCAGAAAGCGTGATGTTGTTTATGACAGAGACACCATAGTTCTCGATAAGTACCTCACCACTCCCGGCAACGAATCAAAAAGACGTTTCGTATTGGGTCATGAAGCCGGGCATGTTATTACCAGTCGAATATATGGTAATCAGGCTGCTTATCATAATCATGCATTTGATGCTGAAGCTAACTTCAATCAGCAGCTGCTCACTGATGAATTTAGCATTTACGAAATCCAGGCTGATCGAATATCTGCTTGCCTTCTAATGCCAAAGCACATTGTGCTTAAGTATCTGGAGACATACCTTAACACCCACAAGGTAACCCGATATGAGAATTACGGAATCAGCAAGTACGATCAAGCCATGCTTCTTCGTATAGCCAATGAAATGAAAGTCTCTATCACTGCCCTGATGATAAGGCTGAAAGAACTCAACTTAATCGAAGTCAGGCCTTTGTCCTTCCAAGCAGAGAGCAAGGAGGTATTCCCCTATGAGCCACAAGAAATTTGACCCCTTTGATGATAGTTTTCTCAACGAAACATTAAAAGAAAAGGAAGAGCTTTGCAGAAAAGAGGTCGAAGGCATGGTAAAAAGGGCTTTGCGCTGCCCCAGATGCGGTTATGCCATTATGTATGTCTATGACTGCCAGGGCCACTTTGATATCAAATGTCCTCGCTGCAACAGGATATCAGTATTGGACACCAAGTACTTTAAGCATCAGAAAACGCCAAAAGTTTACCCAGGAATACATATCCTTCCGGACTTTGCCTGGTAGCCTAGAACAGCAAGCTAATAACTGACAACAAAATATACCCCAACTTGTAATGGTCAACGGAGCTAATCTCTAAAAGATTATGCGGTCGGCGTCGTACGAGTCAGAAGATAGTACAGCAATAGTACTGTCTGAAGATACGTAGGGCGCCGTTTTATTTGACCTTACATCGTACGACTCTAACAAAAGTCCTCTCCGGCTGACCGGAAAGGACTTTTTTATGCGTCTATGGCAGACATACATCGACAGTTATCCGTGATTTCTCAGTGAACCAAGCCTTACATCTATCAAATTCAAGGAGAAATCATCATGAAAGAATATAAAGTCTCAGTTTTTAACACAACTACCGGCAAGTATGAGCTTGTCGAAGTATCCAAAGAAGTATACGAAGTTTTCACAAGAACACAATGGAATTTGGAAGATAACGAATCCAGCTTCTACGAACACCAGATCCCGTTATCTCAGTTGGATGGCACCGAAGATACGTTGGAAGCGTGGGAACGCTTTGATGAGTTTGTTGTCGAGTGCGAAATAGCCAGCAGAGACGAAATCGAAAAGTTTGCTAAAGAACAGGAGCGCAAAGCTCTTTCTGCAGCTTTGAAGTCTCTTAAAGCTGCAGAGCTTGAACTAATTGAGGCTATTTACTTCAACGGTATGACCGAAAAAGCATATGCCGAACACATCGGGAAAGAAAGATCAGCCGTTAACAAAAGGAAAAAGAGAATCCTCAGTAAGTTAAAACATAATATTTTGAAGAATTTGAAATAAAAAAATGTCACACCACCCCCTTCTGCTTCCCTATACATATAGGAGGACTTCATCTCATCCTCCCATAGCGTTTCTTTAAAACTGAATAGCAGCTTTTCTCTTACGTTCCTGTCGTAGAGAGCCAAACGTGGAACTGCTTATCCAATTTGGAATAGCCACAGCCACGGAAACCGCAAGGCATATGCGGTGAGGCCAGAACATACGGCAGCAATAATGATACTTCTGCATAGTCACAGGCTGAGCGTTGAAGCGGTGTTGAGATACCGTGAGCCGTCGCACCCAATGAATGTAGCCGGAGAGATCCTACCGGAGGTGAGAGTCCTATGAGGGGTTATGCAAACCCCGGAGAAAAGAATCCGAAGAAAAACCTTTATATTGGAGGCAGACTTCAAGCCCGGGAGTGGACGGTAAATACGGGCATCTTTATCAAAAACAAGCAGACACAGCGTCTGCTGAAAATATGTCCGTTTATTCTTAAGAATTGCAAAGGACTTTCTATGAAAAATCAGTTATCAATCGCAGAGAAGTCTCTGCTCACACCAGAAGAGGCTGCCGAATATTTCAATATAGGCGTCAATAAGATACGTTCCATGACAAACGATCCCAACTGCCCTTATGTTTTATGGAGCGGCAGCAGGCGCCTAATCAAACGGAAGCCTTTCGAAGAATACCTTTACAAGAAGTATTCAATCTGACCCTTTAATCGTACAGAACATGTATTGTTCGGAATGGGGGCTGAAGCTATAATCAACTTAAGCTCTCATTCCTTTTGGATTTAGGGAGGATAAATTAATGATCAAAACTAGATATACAAAAGGAAGAGTAAGATTAAAGGAAGGAGAATACCTAAGAAGAAACGGAACCTTTGAGTACAGATGGACTGAAAATCGGGTCAGACGCTCGGTTTATGCCAGATCGCTCGACGAGTTACGAGACAAAGAAAATGCTATCTTAAGTGGCACTTTAATTGTTTCAAAGAACATCGGAACAGACACAACCCCGATTGAGCGGCTGTGTGAAGATGCGAAGACAGGAGCAAATGCTACAGTCAGCACTTATTTTGAGATCTGGAAAAGAGTTAAGAGCGGGATCAGACAATCAACCTTAGATACCTACTTAAGACTCTACACCCGATATATCGAACCCAACATCGGATCCATAGCACTCGAAGATCTAAGTTACAGTAAGGTCGTAATGTTTTACAAAGACTTCATTGAGAATCGAGGACTGGGAATTTCAATAGTAAGCAGTATTAACGTAGTCCTTACCATGATCCTCAATGTAGCTGTGAAGGACGGAGTAATAAAAACCAATCCCTGTACCGGAGCAATTAAAGAGCTTAACCGCAAATATTCTGGTACCGTAAAGGAAGTCAGGGCACTTACAGGCACAGAACAGGCTGCTTTTGAAGAATACTTAAGCAGGCCCGGCACTTACCACTACCTCTTCCCTCTTTTTACCGTAATGCTATACACAGGAATCAGAGTCGGAGAGCTATGCGCCCTAAGATGGAAAGACGTCAGTTTTGAGAATAATGTGATCTATATCAACCACACGCTGGTATACGATGGCAGAAAAGGCTCAGAAATGGCCCTGAATCCGCCGAAGACCAAGACAAGTGAAAGATGTATTCCCATGAGTTCCAAGGTCAGAGAAGCGCTCCTAGAGGAGAAATATCGCCAGGAATCATGCGGCATACACTGTAAAGACAGTGTCGGCGGTTACAAGGACTTCGTATTTCTTGACAGCAATGGCGATTTGTATCACCTCAAGAAGCTCAATCACAAGCTTGACAGGATTTCGATAGCGATCGACAAGGAAATCAAGAGCAAAGGCTCTGTAAACGGTCTCACAAGCTTTCCTCATGTCCACAACCACATGTTAAGGCATACGTTTGCAACAAGAATGAGAGAAGCCGGAGCCGACATCAAGGCCACAGCCGATATCATGGGACACCACGAAGTAGGAATCACTCTTAATACCTATACGGACGCTTCGGAAAATTTCAAGATGAAAGAGATCTCACTGCTAGAATCCAGTGGTAAAAATCTTGCAGTATGAGCTCAGACCTTACCACAAATTTACCACGAATTTACCACAATTTTCGTAAACTCAAGTGAATTTGGGTGAATTTGCGTAGATAAGTTGTAGAAAGGCCAAAACCCTGAAGTCCTTGTAAAATAAGGCTTTCGCTAGAAATAATAAAGGGTTTACCGAACCTGATAAACCCTCTATGGTGGGAAGAGGTGGATTCGAACCACCGAAGTCAGTGACGACAGATTTACAGTCTGTTCCCTTTGGCCGCTCGGGAATCTTCCCATATATATTCAAATGTTGTGTAATGGTGGGCCTTCGGGGACTCGAACCCAGGACCAACCGGTTATGAGCCGGGAGCTCTGACCAACTGAGCTAAAGGCCCACATCCACACTACACGTGCTTTTCTCAAAGCGCTTGATTAGTATAGTAATTAAGTTTAATTAAGTCAAGAGAAAATTTCCGGCTTGAAGCTATTATTTGCTCAAGCCGGAAATTTCTTACAAAACCTTAATTATTTTGCCTGAATGTATCCCTTTGCTACAAGGAGCTCAGCTGTAAGAACACCGCCGCCTGCAGCGCCTCTTAAAGTATTGTGTGAGAGGCAGCAGAACTTGTAATCGAAGATGTTATCTTCTCTGAGTCTTGCTACGGATACGCCCATGCCGTTCTCGAAGTTGGCGTCAAGCTTAGGCTGGGGACGGTTATCCTCGTCAATGTACTGGAGGAAGTGCTTAGGAGCTGAAGGAAGACCGAGCTTAACTGCTTCGCTCTCATAAGAATTCCATACAGAGATGAGCTCTTCCTTGGAAGGCTTGTTCTCGAAGGATACGGAAACTGCAGCCGTATGACCTTCCTGAACAGCTACACGGTAGCACTGAGCGGAGATAACAGGATTCTTTGCAAGCTCGATGTGATCGCCTGCGAACTGACCCCAAACCTTAAGAGGCTCCTTCTCGGACTTCTCCTCTTCACCGCCGATATAAGGAATTACGTTTCCTACCATCTCAGGCCAGTCCTTGAATGTCTTGCCGGCACCGGAGATAGCCTGATATGTGCATACGGAGATCTGCTTGATACCATTCTTAAGGAAAGGTGTAAGAGCAGGAACGTAGCTCTGGATAGAGCAGTTAGGCTTAACAGCAATGAATCCTCTCTGTGTACCGAGTCTCTTCTTCTGAGCTTCGATAAGCTGAGCGTGATCTGCGTTTACCTCAGGGATGATCATAGGAACATCTTCTGTCCATCTGTTAGCTGAGTTGTTGGAAACTACAGGGCACTCGAGCTTAGCGATCTTTTCTTCCAAAGCGCGAATCTCATCCTTCTTCATATCTACAGCGCAGAAAGTGAAGTCGATCTGCTTGCAATATTCTTCGATATTGTCTGTACCGTAAACTACCATCTTCTTTACGAATTCCGGGCAAGGTATATCAAGCTTCCATCTTCCCTCAACTGCCTCTTCGTAAGTCTTACCGGCAGATCTCGGAGATGCGCATAAAGCAACGATCTCAAACCAGGGGTGGTCTGCGAGAAGTGTGATAAATCTTTGTCCGACATAACCTGTAGCTCCGATAATGCCGACTTTCAGTTTCTGTTCCATTTCTAAATACTCCATTGTCTCTTCACGGGCTTTCACCGTGGTATTATTTGGCTCGTTTGTCCGCGTACCGCGCACATTTGTCTTTCGAGCAAACACATATTAGCACAACACCTTTTATATAACAAGTGCGAAAAATGAAATACCAAAATATTGGTAATAGTCAACAAATGCAGGTCTTTTAAGCCAATTTGCTATGTTAGATTTGTACCATTTTGACAAACCCTGCAAAATCGTCAGAAACCGTTCTTTCTGATCGCCTTTACGAGATTTGCAGCATAAGTTTCCGTACCGAGGCAGTTCGGGTGAAGATTATCGAGATAGTACTCTTCAAGGTGCGGAACGAGGCTCAGGCCGTCTATTACAGTGATGTTGGGATATCTGCCTGCTATCGTTCTTACCTTTTCGCAGAAGGCATAAAAGACAGGAAGAGCTTCCAGATTATCACCTCTCCATATGGGAGAAATGCAAAGGATGGGCTTTTCCGTGCCATATATGCCGGTAAGGGTCTCATAGTATTCTTCAACTGCTTCAGGACCGTCACCATACTGGTTTGTGCCCAAAGCCACTACGATCTTGTCAGGATCGTACCCGGGCATCTTCATGAGTGACTTCTTATCGTAGATATATCCGCCTATTCCCTGGTTTATTATGTCCCAGTTAAGCTCGCGGTTAGCAATGCTTACATATGTCTCCGATGAACGCAGAGGTCCGTAGCCCTGTGTGATCGAATCACCGAGCCAGAGGACTTTGGTATCCTTTACGGGTACCTCATAAGATGAATCAATAGAAAAGTCCTTTATGACGAGCGTCGCGTCGGCAACAAGATAGATAACAACATCATGCACGCCTTCAGGCAGAGTAAACTCGAGGTGTCCCTCTTCCTTCATATCCTTAACGTAAAAGATCTGAGAGGCCAAGCCGTCAACATAAAGCTCGACAGAATCCTCCGAACACTTCCATAAGAACTTATAGTCAAAAGAAATTTTCGAAGCATCAGTCCTCAACTCCAAGGTCTTGGCTGTGGAGGCGTCGCACCTCTCGTACCACATATCAAAAGCACCCTTAAAATACTCCATCTGCGCTTTTGTGTACTGGTTTGCCTTAAGGAATCCATCAGGAGTCTCCTCAAATTCATATGCTCCGAAATATATCTTCTTAAGTTCTTCGTTAGTCAGGATCATGATCGTGCTCCCCGTATTTACAAGTAGTTATCTGTCTGATACCTATACACTTTATCATTAATTATCCAGGCATAAACACTTGAATCCGGATATTTGTAATATAATTATTCCGAATACCAGAAAAGGAGGTCTTAGAGCTTTATGACACCGACATTTCCGCTTCTCGAGAATTACTTAAGCTATATGGAAGCTGCTCTCGGCCGTTCGGAAAACACAGTCAAGGAATACCGCTATGACCTCATTCTTTTCGCAAGGTTCTTAAAGCTCGACAGAGGGCTTGTCCCACAGGACACACCGTTAGAAGAGATCGACATCTCCGATATCGATGCAAAGATCTTAAACAAGGTAACAACTGACGATCTTCTCGCCTTCGTTATCTGGCTTTCCCGTTCGCGAAAACAGTCCAACTCCGCAAGAGCAAGGCATATTGCGTCCCTGAAGAGTTTTTTTAAATATCTGCACTCAAAGAAAAGGCTCATCGATAACAACCCTGCATACGACATAGAGACACCCAAGATTGGCAAGCGCATGCCAAAATATCTTACGCTCGAGCAGAGTCAGGAACTCCTTAAGGCCGCTTACGATTCACCCAAGGAATCCAACGAGCGCGACTACTGCATGCTTACACTCTTCCTTAACTGCGGAATGCGTTTATCTGAGCTCAGAGGCATCAATATAAATGATATTCACGGCACTACATTAACCGTAATCGGTAAAGGTAATAAAGAGCGTACGATCTATCTTAACGACGCTTGTCTTGAGGCTATAGATGACTGGATGAACAAGAGAGCAACGCTGAAGATCAAGCCTTCTGCTGAAAAGGCCCTGTTCGTGTCTAAGCGCGGAACGAGGATATCAGATGACATGATCCAGATAACGATAAAGCGCCTTCTTGAAGAAGCAGGAATTGATACAAGAGTCTATTCAGTGCATAAGCTCAGACATACTGCTGCTACTCTTATGTATAAGTACGGCAAAGTCGATATAAGAAATCTTCAGCTGATATTAGGACACCAGAGCGTCTCAACTACACAGATCTATACGCACGTTGATGACGAGGCATTGCACCGCGCGATAGAGAGCAACCCTCTGGCAAACTTCGATCCTGAGAAAAAATAATTAAACGTCTTTACCCATCTTATAAGCTTCATCAAGAGCTTTATTGCCTTCGATATCGCCACGTTCATTTACGTTGCCTGCAAAGACCTTGCCCTTGAATTCAGCCTTTTCAAAGCAGTCTACCCAGCCCTGAACGCCGCCTGCGGCTTTCTCATCAACAGAATCGCCATCTTCTGCAGCAACAGATAAAAGATAAACATCTCTGAACTTGTAATCCCTTGGATATAACGAATTAGCACGGTCGATCATGGTCTTCATCTGACCGGACATCTCGTAGTAATAGATGGGCGTTGCCCAGACTACAACTTCAGCATTCAGGATCTTTTCCGTGATCTCATTTGCATCGTCATTGATCACGCAATGACCAATCTTGGCACATGCAAAACAGCCTTTGCAGAAAGCAATGGTCTTGCCCTTAAGAGATACTGTCTCAACGTCATTGCCTGCTTCAAGAGCGCCCTTTGCAAAGCTCTCGGCGAGCTTATCGGAATTGCTGTTGGGTCTTAAACTTGTAGTGATGATAAGTACCTTCTTAGACATTTTCTTTAGCCTCCGTATCTTTCGAATGCTTCATCTATATGAACCTTAAAAGCATCATAATCTTCCCACCTGAAAGGAAAACCATAAAGCTCAGCGTTAAGCTTATCTTTTGCAAATTTGATCACATCTTCCCTGTACGCGCCTTCATAGTATTCCTTGACAAATCTGCGGGCAGATTCCTTCACTTCATCTTCCATGAAATAACCGCCGTTATTCTTGAGGTATTCCGAAGGAAGCATGTCGCGCGCTTTGATCTTTGCCGCATCCTCTCTGGATTCTTCGGTCTCGTCTTCATCGTCGTCTACAGAGGGCTGATAGAGATCCTTTTCAATGATCCAGGCCAAAAGATATGAGAAATCATCACAAGTATACTGCCATATGATCTCCTCATCTTCTTCCGTAAGATCCTTTGGATGCTTGTCATACAGTTTGCAGTACAGGTTTCTCGAGAAGTCATAACCCTCGCCGTCATTCTTATATAGCGGTTCATAGAAGTCTTCCGCAGGAGGATCCGCAACAACTTTTACATCCTGCTTCTTCCAATACACTATCTTCTTTACCAGTTTTACAAACAGGATCTCCCAAACCGCTCCGATCGCAAGAAGGATAATGCCTGCGATAATCGACCCGTTCATAAAAGCAACCAGCGACAGGAAGAAAAACATCAATGCCAGGAACTGCGTCAGTACTGAAGCTATCGTGTAACCCGATATATTAGGAACATCATCAACCTTATTGTCCATAGTCCACCCCATAAAAACAGCCTGCTCCATTGAAGAAGCAGGCACATCACCATATTACCCTATGAAATTAGTCCACAGATGTTCTTCCTGTTCAGGAAGACCGAGCTTTTCCCTGCCCAAAGCAATGCTTTCTATAAGAAATACCATATTGCGGGCAAGGACTCTCATTGTCTGCTTTCCCTCTTCATCCTGATCAGCTTCACCTGCAGCTCCGCCATGAATATTATTCCAGTACTGGCTTGTGGCAACAGGCATATTGGATATCGTAAAGAACTTATTGAGTTCATCGAAAGTCGCTGTACAGCCGGATCTTCTTGCACATACCACGCTCGCACCGACCTTCATGCGCTTGTCAAAATGTGAGCTGTAAAAAACTCTCTGCAAAGCGGAAACCAGAGTTCCGTTGGCACAGCCGTAGTAAACCGGAGATCCGACTACTAGGCCGTCAGCCTTTTCGAACTTTTCGGAGATCTCATTAACGACGTCATTGAAAACGCACTTGCCGGTATTGCCGCAAGTACCGCAGGCAATGCATCCTCTGACATCTTTCTTGCCCAGATTTATGCACTCATATTCAACATTAAGCTCGTCGAATATCTTTTGCATCTCGCGAAAACCTATGGCGATATTGCCGTTCTCTCTCGGGCTTCCTTTGAGCATTAATACCTTAAAACGCTTTTCCATAACAGGCCTCTTTAAATGTAATATACGTAGTTTTCTTTTCTGGGAGCAGGGTCATTCAAAGGTGCAGCGGCATAGCCTAAAGCACAATGACCTATACCCTCATACTCATCTGTGATACCGAGCTTTGAAAGGATATCACTGCCGATCTCAGATTCGAATTCTTCCTTAGCTCTGTGGATCCAGATGCTGTCAACACCAAGGCTCTTTGCAGCATTCATGAGATTGCCCATAACAAGAGAACCGTCGTAGATATGAGTAACGACATCCTTTTTGGCAAGAACGATAAGGATCACCGGAGCGCCATAGAAAGGATCCGTACCTTCAGGCATTCCTGCTATCTTTGCGTTAGCGGCAGACAGGGCATCTCTTGTTGCTTTGTCAGTAACAACAATGATTATGGGGCTTTGCTTTCCCATACCTGTAGCAGCATAAGTGCCTGCCTCAAGGATCGCCTTCAAGTCTTCCTCTTTCACCATATCAGGCTTAAAGTTTCTGCAGCTTCTTCTGGTCTCTAAAACTTTCAATGTCTCGTTCATGTCATTCATCTCATTAATATCCGATCTGCTCTAAGATCTTGTCGAGAAGCTCTGCATTCTTAATGGAGAATTCAGGTGTGATGTGCTGCTCCTCGCCTCTTTCGATGCATCTTCCGAGCTGTTCTACTTCAAGCATATAGTTCTGCGGAACATTGATAGAAGGGTTATAGACCTTGTTTCCGGATGTTACCGTATATGTAACTCTGCCTTCCTGGTTATATTCAACGTCAGATACGATAGTTCCCTTTGAGCCGTGAATATAAAGGATATCTTTTCTTCTGTCAGAACCCGGATCAAAGATCATGCCGACATTGAATACTGCCCTCGCTCCGTTTTCGAACTTTAATATAACAGAAGCCAGTACATCAGCACCTTTGTCATTGAACTCAGCCTTAGCTGTAACAAAGTCAGGTGTCGAATCAATGAGAGATAAGATCATTGTCGTGCAGTAGCATCCGAGATCATAAACGGCACCGCCGCCAAGCTCTTTATACATTCTGATATCTTCGATGTAATACTGGGTAAAGAATGCGGTATCAACAAACTCGACATCACCGATGATGCCGCTCTTTATATCGTCCTTAAGAGACTGGATATAAGGGCTGTGGAGATATGCATATGCTTCCATCAGGATAACGTTATTCTCTTTTGCAACAGCGAACATCTCTCTTGCATCAGCAGCACTTAAAGCAAGAGGTTTCTCACATAGAACATGCTTTCCTGCCTTAAGAGCCTTGATAACCCATTCCTTGTGAAGATTATTGGGAAGCGGGATATAAACCGCCTGTACTTCAGGGTCTTCCAAAAGCTTGTCATATCCTACATAAGCTTTCTCAAAACCGAACTCATCCTTATAGCTCTGCACCTTGGCTTCATTTCTTCCGGCAATAGCATAAAGCTCACAGTTCTCAGCCATTTTCATACCGGGAATAGTACAACCTCTTGCGATATTCGCAGTGCCCAAAACGCCCCATTTTACTGACATAATGGAATCCTCCTGTAAAGAATGATTATTGTGAGTCTGATTACATACTTGCGCGGTAAATCGCGAGCATATCTGCTTCGTTAAGGACCTTGGCTGAACCCATCTCGCCGCCTACGCCGACTGCGCACTTATGAGCCATATCAACGAGTTCTTCCTCTGTCGGATTAACGCCTAATTCGCGAAGGTTTGTAGGCATCTTGATCGATCTGTAGAAGTCTTCCATTGCTTCGATACCCTTAAGGGCGATCTCTTCATCTGTACCTTCATCAGCGACACCCATAACGTTGATCGCATACTTCTTAAAACGAGGCAGACAGTCGTTCATTACATATCTTGCCCATGTGCCCCAGATAGCTGCAAGGCCTGCGCCGTGTGCTACGTCGTAAAGGCCGCCTAACTCATGCTCGAGCTTATGAGTCATCCAGTCGCCGCCGTCATTGCCGCAGCCTGTAAGGCCGTTATGTGCAAGGCTTCCTGCCCACATAACTTCAGCACGTGCATCGTAGTTCTGAGGATCGTCTCTAAGGATAACGGCATTCTTCTTAACAGTACGGAGAAGGCCTTCTGCAAGAGCATCTGTGATCTCCATATTGCCGCCATTCGTAAAATATCTTTCCATCGTATGCATCATGATATCTGTGCATCCGCATGCTGTCTGGTAATCAGGCAGAGTCATTGTAAGTTCGGGATTCATGATAGCGAACTTTGCACGTGAATAATCACTGCTGTAGCCTCTCTTAACAAGACCCTCTTCCTTTGTGATTACTGAAGAATCGCTCATCTCACTGCCTGTAGCAGCAATGGTAAGGATAACACCCAGAGGAAGGCATCCTTTTGCCTGACGCTTATAGTCGTAGAAATCCCATACATCGCCTTCATTGGCAACGCCGTAACCGATTGCCTTAGCGGAATCGATAGCGCTTCCGCCGCCTACTGCAAGAAGGAAATCAACGCCTTCTTTTTTGCAGAGTTCGATACCTTCATAAACAAGTCCGAGATGAGGATTCGGTACAGCGCCGCCAAGTGTTACATAGCTGATACCGGCATTGTCCAAAGTGTCAGTTACCTTCTTTAAAAGGCCTGAACGGACTACGCTTCCGCCGCCGTAATGGATTAGGATCTTTGTGCCGCCGAACTCTTTAATAAGCTCTGCTACCTTTGATTCTGTGTTCTTTCCGAACACGACTTTTGTAGGTGTGAAATACTTGAAATCAAACATAATATCCTGCTCCTTTCAATACGGCTAAAAAATTTGTGATATTTATATGATACACATTATAAAAGACCCGAAAATACTATATTTCGGGTCAATTTTATCGGATTTGATTTTAAATATCAGCCGGCTAATTTTGTGTTCTTTTTAAACCAGTCTGCAATAGTCACCTTCATAACTATGAAGTTCAGGAAAGTAATCAGATAAACGAACACCACCGCAAAGCCCATTACGAAGAAATCCCTGTAATACATTTCGGCGGTAACGACCTCATCTTCGACAAGATACGGAACTTCGGCATAAGCCTGAGCAAATGTAGCGCCGGGTATCCAATCAATAAGGTTCATGGTCCAGATGAACCTGTCTCCCATAAGCATTGCAAAGATCGTCAAGACAAGGCATACACCTATTCCAATAAGACATACTCTTTCTTTTGCAAATATCTCATACAAAAGGAGCGGCAGGACGGCACCAATGAAAATAGCAGGTAGATAAAAGAACCAGCTGTTTACCATGCCTGCCACAACCATGAGAAACAAAGAAACAATCGTTGCGATAACTGCTCCGAGTATCCCCCACCCCATTCTCGGTGACTTCAGATAGATCGGAGTTTTCTCGAGATCTTCTTTGATTTCTTCACTGTAGAACTCGCCACGTACCGTGCTCTTGCCACCATGTATGTCGATCGAAGATTCAGTTGATTTATAGCCATATCCATTAAGAGTATTCGCGAAAACAATTATGTCCTGTGAGATATTAAAAGCAGTATCCATTGAGAGATTCTCTCTGGGAACAATAAGCTCTAAGTTCTCGTTTTCGAGATCATACTCGGAAAAGCAGCTTGTTTTGTCATAAGCAGCCTGGATATGATCTTTTAATGGATAATCGCCGAAGAGAAAGACCTTTGTACTTACACAGAGATCCAAATCTTTGGTAAAGGCGATATTGATAAAAAGATTGCCGAGATCACCCGTGATCTCATTGCCTGAAATCTTCATCGCGAGATTTGAATTCAGTTCAAGCAGGAATGCATATTTATCCATTCACCAACACCCCCTATAACGATATTGATATCAGCCGCTGGTTGCAGAAATACCGGGAACCGTTGTCTCAGCGAGCGATGCCGCAGGCTGATTGTTGGTCGTCGTTGTCTCCTCCAAACTCTCTGTAGAAGCTTCAGTTGCCTGTGTCGGAGTTGTCTGGACAGGCATGAATCCTTCTTCTGCAGATTTATTTGTCTGAATCCTGATAGGATAGAAAGCAAGTGCATTTACTAGCTTTTCCTGGATCGTTGCAGTCTCGAAAATACCCTTATCATTTATGAGTTCGGAATTTCTGTAAGGCAAAGTTACTGAGGCAAAGCTGACCATCCAGATAATAATCGCAAGCACAATGACCTCAAGGATCAAAAGGGGCGTAACCTGGAAAAGATCGTTAAGCTTTCTCATCTGCTTAGGACGCCTTACAGCCTTATTCTTTACATCTGTATTGATAAACTCCATTGCTCTGAAGCTCTTTGAATCGATCTTTGAAAGGATCTTTTCGAGCATGGAATTGCGTGTATATTCATCAAGGAGCCTGTCCTCGAAAGTCATATCTGCAGGAAGCGGATACTGCGCAACGATATTCTTGGCATTGGCAAGAAGGATATCGCCGAACTCATAGATAACCTTATCTCCGGGCACATTGTTGCGCTTTGAATATATGTCAAGATAAGACTTGATTATGGCATTCTCGCATCTTGTTGCTTCTTTGGTGATACCGTAGCATGAAGAATAGACCATAACTACTGTGGACATATAGAAATCGCGGATATTCTCGCGTGTCAGTTTCTGATTCCAGAGTTCATCAGCCATTATTGATTTCCTCCTTCATTACCGTCGTTATTAAGGAAAGCAAGAGGATCTACAGGACCCTGATTTGCTGTTGTATCGTATGGAGACGGACCTGATCCGGCATAGGGATCAACGTACATTCCGCCCTGAGGCATCTGGGGATTAACAGGTGCGCTGTACTGGGATCCGTAAGGATCATTTTGGTACTGCTGCTGATACTGATCTGCAGGTGCCTGATACTGCTGAACAGGCTGCTGATAAGGATCCTGATACTGAGCGGGCTGCTGATACTGTTGTGTATATTGCTGCTGGTATGGTTCCTGATATACCTGCTGGTAAGGCTGCTGATACTGCTGCTGATACTGCTGTTCAACGGGTGCCTGGTAAGCCTGCTCAACAGGAGCCTGAGGCATGGGTTCATTGTACTGAGCAGCAGGTTCAACATACTGTTCTTCAGGGATGTATGCTGCGCTCTGCGTATCAACTGCAACTGTTCCGTCAGGCATAACTGCAGGCTGTGTGTTTACAGGAGCCTGAGGCGCACGGGAACGTGCATTGGCCTTTGCCTGGGGCTTATCCTGTCCCTTCTTCTGAGGCTTTAATGAGAGGTCTCTCTCATCGATCATGCCGGAGAAAGAAGACAGAGGATAAAGGAATGCAAGGATTGCAACGATCAATGATACAACAAGGAATGTGATCCTTACGTTATCTACCATAAATGCAACCATGATGATCGGCACCATGATTCCGGCACCAAAGTAGACCGTGTATTCCGCAAGCTTTCTTAAGTTAGCCTTTACGGTACCATTGCAGATAAGGTACAGAACGTAGATGTAGTAATAGTCATGGATTCCGAGAGCGATTCCCAGGAATGCACTGGTAATAACAAGCGTCTTTGCAGAAGGCAGAAGCGCAAATACAAACAATCCTATAACTGTCGAAGCGGCCTGTATCAATACTCTCGTACGTGATGTGAGAATATGAGCAAATCTTTGTTTAGCAAATCCGCAAACAAAGCAGGCAGTAAAACCGCAGACCAGGAAATAGAAAGATGTCGTAGGAAGCGAGATGCCTACATTTCCAAGATAGTTAGGGATAAAGAAGAATACGAAAGCGATCGCAACGCCTAACATCAGGAATGATGAATTCAGGAACTTGGAAACTCTGGAATCACCGAATACGGAAAGATATCCGCTGATAGACAAAGGCGCTTCCCTGACCTGCGTATTATTCTGCATGAAATAGATCATGCCGATAGATGTAAGAACGAGTGCAGCACCGCTGATGATCGTTACAACGAATAATCCGAATCTCTCATAGCAAATACCGCCGATAACTGCGCCTACGGCAGCACCGAGGAAGTAAGAAGATGCCTGAACATTGTGGATGACCCTGTCGTTATAGTCCTTGTATCCCAGACGTCCTGCATTGATCCTGTAGTCTCTTAAGTAATCGAATGACATACCGAAGCAGAAACCGATAGGAAGCGCTAAAACAGTTGTGAGATAAGGGAAGCTGATAACGCCAGCAATGAGAGCCAGGAAATATCCTACGCATGTGACTGCAACCAGAGCGATCCTGCTCGTAAGCTTCGTCTTAAGGCTGTTCCTGATCTCAGAGAATCCGAGATAACCCCAGATAAACAAGAGCAAAGTAACGGCTATGAAAGCCTGTACAGCCGGCTTCGGGAATTTTTCGAGCATCTGCTTGAAATACTCGGCAAACGCGACCGGCATCATGATCGAACCGAACGATGTAAAGAACGACAGGAACCTGTTCGCATTCTCGCCATACATGACAAGAACCGGAGCATTTCCTGAAATACCTCTGGAGATCGTCGAAATGAGAAGGTTCAATTCGAAGACGATGATACCCATAGAGATCGCAATCGAGATGATAGTGAATATCCATGAAAGGCTCATTCCGTTAACTGAACTCTCAAAGTCGGAATAGGGCATCATGATCTCGATAATGCCGGCAACGGTATTTTCCGAAGATATGATAGGCGAAATAGCACAGACATAAGATGTTCCGCTGTCAGTTCTTTTAGTAAATGCAACCTGCTGGAGAGTGAAGCAGTCGATATACTGGTTTCCTGCACCTGTAAGATAAGTCTGCTCAACATTGCCTGTAGCTGTTGATGAATAGAGTCTTAAGAATGAGTCGCCTGCCATCGTGTAAATATTAACGGTATAAGGCTTATCCTTAGCATACTTATATACCGGGAGCATGTATGCCATATTCTCTCTGACATCTGTATAAGAGAGCGCTGCAGCTGAAGTTACTGCGCACTTTTCCATCATGTCGGCACGCTCACTCTCGAGTGCTTTAATATAAGTTTTCGAAAGTTGTGTAGCCATTACGAGGAGAACTACCAAAATGATAGTAAAGCAGTATCCGATCGTAGAAGAGATAAGTCTCCTGTCACGGCTCTGTGCTGTCTCATTACTTCCCTTGCCGTCACCTTTTCCTCTGAATACACGGATAAGGATCTCCTGAACAGCGAAAATAAGAACGCCTGCAAGGACTGCGATTATGCATGCGGTAAGGATCCTTGATTCGAGCTTGTCACCGATATCATAGAGCTCACCGAATGTGCACTTGTATTCGAAAACTCCTACACAGATTCCTGTGCTGTCAATGATAGGGACGATAATGCTCTCATAATTCTTGCCGTTAACAATGGTGCTGTCGGAAGATCCGAGCCACTCCGAAATATCTCTTCCTGCTACGGCAAATTCCGAAGGATCGTTAACGCCGTGGCTCAAAAGGAGTGACAACTGGCCCTGGCTGTATCCGAAAAGGCCATAGCCTTCTGCTGAGAGATTCTCTTTTGTTGTATCGACAAGCATGAGATCCAAAACAGCGCTGTACTTTGCAGGTGCATTTACAGTATTTGAAACAAGGTCATCACCATCGATGCTCATCCTGACAATGTCAGTAACCTGACGCATCTTTGTATCAGATATCCTCTTGAATTCATTCTCGAACTGCAGTCTCATGTGATGAACTGCAAAAGATACAGCAGCAATTGCCACTACGAAAGATACGATTATCAATAAACAGATACGAACTATTCTACCGGTAACGTCATTACGTTCTGCGGTACGTTCACTCTGAAGATTAGCCATTTGAAAGTAGCCTCCCCTATAAGCTGAAAATCCGCATACATTATACACAAATATTAATAAAACAAGAAATCTATATATATGGCATGTTTGTGACAATCAAGAAAAAAGGTTGCCTCGCATGAGACAACCTCTCTTTAATTTGGTTGCGGAGGCGGGACTCGAACCACACGACCTCCGGGTTATGAGCCCGGCAAGCTACCAACTGCTCCACTCCGCGATATCAATCGCTGCACTTAAACAAGGAATAAATGGTGCTCGTGACCGGACTTGAACCGGTACGGATTTTACTCCGACGGATTTTAAGTCCGTTGCGTCTGCCAATTCCGCCACACGAGCCTATCCGTAAGTGCTGAATGATAATATCATCATGACTCTTTAAAGTCAA
The DNA here is from genome assembly GCA_003149065.1 of Ruminococcaceae bacterium R-25. Taxonomy (NCBI): domain Bacteria; kingdom Bacillati; phylum Bacillota; class Clostridia; order Eubacteriales; family Oscillospiraceae; species Ruminococcaceae bacterium R-25. The sequence continues at coordinate 398,461 of QGFZ01000001.1, read as the reverse complement.
GCAAGAATCGTACGGAAATGACAAGTAACCGTAACATAAAGTTATTGATTGAAAAACGAAGAGCGTTACAATTGAATATATTAATATAAAAAGGAGATTAGACTCATGCCTAACGATCCTGAAGATTTTAACAAGATTAATCCGGATAAAAAGGACGATATTATTGACTCCTCTTTTGGTGTGCGCTTTACTCCCGGTGATAAGACCGAGTCTATTGCAGACAAGCTGAAAGAAACAAAAGAGAATATGGAAAAAAAGGCAGCCGACATCAATTCTGCTGGCGGAACAAGCAGGTTCGATGCCAGTGCTGATAATTTCAAAGACAATTTTAAGGATGAATTCGATAACTTTGAATTCGATTCTTCAATATCAGCATTCAAACCCTTCTCTACTCCTGCTCAGACAGATACTGCTGCATCCACACCAATGCCAGAAACTATGAAACCGAGCAAGGCTTCCACTGAACCTGTCTTTCCTAAAGACGGCGGCACATTTGACAAGCCTGTTCTTTCCACCAAGTCGCCGGAACCTTCCAAGGATGCTATTCCTGAGTTCAACAACATCAAGGGCAAGGAGAATTCTGCTAACGACAAGTTCTTCAAATCAGGCGACGGACTTGATTTTGCTACTTCAGAGCACGATAAGAAAACAAGTCCTTTCGTCAACGCCGAAAAACCTGAAATGCCCAAGCCCGGAAACATCGACATTCCTACAGCAGAAAAGATTCCGGCTCCTGCTGCTTCACCCGCAGCACCTGCTCCTGCACAGCCGGTAAATCCTTTTGCAAGTTCCACACCGGAACAAAAGCCCGCTGCTACTGATGCATCCAAGGCTCAGGGTTACAGACCTTACCCTTCACAGACTAAGACTAATCTTTTCACATCACCTGCACAGGCAACCAAGGATGCTGAAAAGGCATTTGCAGAATTCCTGGATGACGATTTCAAGCCTTCAAACAAGGGCCTGATCAATCCTTTCAAATCAACAGCACCTGCAGCTAAGCCTGCAGCACCCGCTGCTCCCGCTAAGCCTGTTGAACCGGCAAAGCCCGCTGCAACTGCAACACCAGTAGTTCCAGCTAAACCTGCTGCTCCTGCTCAGCCCGCTGCACCTGTTGCTCCTGTAAAACCCACAGAGCCTGCTAAGGCAACTACAGTCACCGGCACAGTTGTTACTGCAGCAACAGCAGCCACTGTAGCCGCAGCTGCTCCTAAGGCAGCCGAAACAGTAAAACCTGTTGCTCCTGCAGCTAATGTTGCTCCCGCAGCTCCCGTTGCTCCCGCTAAGCCTGCTGAACCTGCAAAAGCTTCTACAGCTAATGGTTCAGGTGTTGCTCCTGTATCTGCACCCAAGGCTCCTGAAACAATTAAGGCTCCTGCTGAAACAGCACAGCCTCAGAGACCTGCTGCTGCTCCAAAGGCAGAAGCTCCTGCACCTAAGACTGAAGTACATACACAAAGGCCTGGTGCATCTAACGCCAAGCCTGCAGCAGCTCCCCAGTTCCCTTCTGAGACTGAAGCAAAGAACAGGCATGCTTCCCAGGGATCACATCAGGATAAGAGCATCCAGCCTGTTACTCAGGTTAAGAAATCAAAGAAGCGTGTTAAGGAAACCAAGTCCGCAAAAGATCCGGGTCTTGCAGGTCTTATCACTTTCCTTGTAATCATCTTCCTCGCTATCGGTATCTTGTGGGCACTGGATAATACTTCCGGTATCAGATCTTTATTCGGCAAAAAGACGATCGAGACTATTCCTACTGTTACTACAGAGACAACTGCTGAAACAAGCAAGGAAAAGCCTACTGAATCTGAAACAACTGCTACTACAACTACCGAAGCTACAACAACTGCAACCGAAGCAACTACAACCACCACAGAAGCCACAACAACGACTACTGAGGCTACTACAACAACCACTGAAGCAACTACAACGACAACCGAAGCTACTACTACAACAACAGAAGCTACAACAGTTGTCACAGTTACTACTGCAGGTAATGATGAGACAGCAGAGACTGCTGCCGGTTCTTGTGTAACCGCGATCAACACAAAGATCACAAAGTTCAAGACAATGGACAAGGGCTTCAAGTTCACTATCGAACTTTACAACACAAGCAACACAACCTGCAGCCTTCCTAAGTCCCTCAACTACCTCGACATGAAGTTCTTCTGCAACTCAACGATCACAGAAGTTTCTTCCGAATGCTTCGATTTCAGCGCTAAGAAAGACGGCGTAACATTCAGAGGAACACCTAAAGAAGTTACGATCAAAGGACGCGCAACATACTCCTTCACAGTCTATGTTTACACTAAGGAAAACGTAACAAAGTACGGCTACAACACAGCATACTTCGACTGGAAGAAGAAGTAATAACAAAAGCAATCAGTTGATAAGAACCGCTGCAGACCGCAGCGGTTCTTTTTTGTAAAATAAAAAGGGCTGCCCTTAAGGACAGCCCTTGAAAAGTTTATTTAATTCCTATGGATCATTCAGTCTTGACCTTGATCGTATCGAAAACGAACTTGCCTCTTCTGAAATCGATCTTAAGAGTTGCTACATCCTTTAATGCGCCTGTAAGGAACATATCAGAGAGCGGGTCTTCTATGTTCGATCTGATAGCCTTGCGCAAAGGTCTTGCACCATACTTCTCATCGTAGCCGATCTCAGCGAGCCTGTCGCCTGCAGCCTTTGTCAAAGAGCCCTTGATGTGCTTCTCGTCAAGAGATGAGAAAACATCCTTGATCATGATATTAACGATCTTGCGGATCTCTTCAGGCTTCAATGACTTGAAGATGATCGTCTCATCTACACGGTTTAAGAATTCAGGACGGAATGTCTCCTTGAGAGCGCTCTGAACGTGCTGTTCCATAGCTTCGTGCGTATCATTGAAGAATCCGATCGTATTGGCCTTCGCTGAACTTCCGGCATTGGATGTCATGATGATGATGCAGTTTTCGAAGTTAACGTGCAGACCGTGGCTGTCAGTAAGAACGCCGTCATCTAACATCTGTAGGAGCAGATTGAATACGTCATGGTGAGCCTTTTCGATCTCATCGAAAAGAACTACGGAATAAGGCTTTCTTCTTACCTGTTCTGTAAGCTGGCCGGCATCGTCAAATCCGACATATCCCGGAGGTGAACCGATGAGCTTTGATACGGAATGAGCTTCCATGTATTCGGACATGTCGACTCTGATCAATGCATCTTCCGTATCGAACATAGCCTCAGCCAACGCCTTAACGAGCTCAGTCTTACCAACACCCGTAGGTCCTACAAATATAAACGATGTAGGCTTATGCTTCTTAGTAAAGCCTGCCCTGTTACGTCTTACAGCAGCCGCGACGGCGTGTACAGCCTCATCCTGGCCTATTACGCGCTCGTGAAGCTTATTCTCAAGATTAGCAAGCTTCTCTGATTCTGTCTCTGAAATGGACTTTAGAGGAATTCCTGTCCACATCTCGACAACTCTTGCGATATCTTCGATCTGGATGGGGTCAGGACTGATGTCATTTTCCAGAGCATCGACCTCATTCTGAAGCTTATCTACTTTTGCCTTAAGCTCAGCAGCCTTTTCATAATCAGCTTCTCTCTCTTCAGGAGAAGAATTCTCCATTGAATCGATCACTTTCTGATGTTCGACCTTAGCCGCTTCAAGAGCTTTCCTGGTGTTGGCAAGCTTTACAAGCCTTACATTCTTAAGGTTTGCAGCAGATCCGGCTTCGTCGATAAGGTCTATCGCCTTATCAGGAAGATATCTGTCAGTGATATATCTCTTGGATGCCTTTACGGCAAACTCGATTACTTCGTCAGAATATGTGACGTTGTGATGCTTTTCGTAATAATCCTTGATGCCCTTTAAGATCTCAATGGTCATCTCGACAGAGGGTTCGTCGAGCATGACTTTCTGGAAACGTCTCTCGAGAGCGGAATCCTTCTCAATCCTCTTATACTCGGCAGTCGTCGTAGATCCGAGGATGCGGAGCTCACCTCTTGCCAAAGCAGGCTTTAAGATGTTTGCGGCATTCGTGGAACCTTCGGCATCTCCTGCACCGATGATCGTATGAAGCTCATCGATAACAAGGATTATATTCTCTGCCTTGATCGCTTCATTGATAACGCCCTTGATACGGCTCTCGAACTGTCCTCTGAACTGTGTGCCTGCAACCATTGCGGGCAGGTCTAACTGCCAGACCTCCATATTAAGGAGCTTCTCCGGCACGGAACCTTCGACGATCTTTACAGCAAGACCCTGAGCTACGGCGGTCTTACCTACACCGGGCGCACCGATAAGAACAGGGTTATTCTTGGAACGTCTGTTAAGGATCTGGATTACACGGTCGATCTCGGCATCGCGGCCGATAATGCGGTCGATCTTGTTCTCGGCAGCGCGCGCCGTAAGGTTAGTACCAAATTCATTAAGGTACTTAAAGCGCGGCTTGGATCTGCCTCTTCTGGTATCCTTGGTATTCTTTCCTTCACCTTCATCTTCCTGGTCTTCAGGCTTCTTTCTGAAGAAATTATCGAAAATGGAAGGAAGACCCATAGGTTCTTCTTCAGACTTATCGTCTTTCTTGTCTTCGGGATCCGTGATACCAACAGGCGTTGAATCTTCATCAAATTCATAACCGTTTTCATCGTCTTCGAAAGGTTCGAATCCGTCGCCGGATGCCAGATTTTTCAGGAACTCGGTAGGATTAGCCGCAAAGCCGCCCTGTTTTACAAGTTCTTCCAATCTGTCGCTCATCTCATCGATGTTGTCTGCGTTGATCCCTGTCGCCTTAAACATATCAGCAACACCTGATATGCCTGATTCATAGGCGCATTTTAAACAAAAGCCTTCGTCGATCCTGGCGCCGTTTTCATATCGGCTGGTAAAGACGATAGCATGTCTTTTTTTACAAATACTACAAATTGCCATTACTCTTCTCCGTTATCCTCTATCTCTTCCCTTATCCTGCGTCTTACCTTAGGTCCGGTAAGAATGTCGTACTGTTCTTCTTCGAGCCTTGCTGTGTCGATAAATGCAGCAATATCCTTATACTGGCCGTTCTTCTTAGCCTTATCCAAAAGAGGCTTTAAGAACTGTCCCGTGTAAGAAGCTTTGCATTTTGCAACCTCTTCCGGCGTACCGGTAACGACTATTTCGCCGCCTCCGTCACCGCTCTCGGGACCCAAGTCAATTATGTGATCTGCTGTCTTTATGACATCCAGATTGTGCTCTATTACGACCACAGTGTTCTTATTTTCTGTTAGGCGTTCTAAAATGTCAACCAATTTATGAACGTCCGCAACGTGCAGACCCGTGGTGGGTTCATCTAATACATATATCGTTTTTCCGGTCGATCTTCTCGACAATTCCGAGGCAAGTTTGATTCTTTGTGCCTCACCTCCGGAGAGCGTCGTAGACGGCTGACCGAGCTTGATATAACCCAGACCTACGTCCTGCAGCGTCCTTACTTTCTTATAGATCGTCGGGTGATTCTTAAAGAAATCAACAGCCTCATCAACGCTCATGTCGAGCACGTCAGAGATATTCTTGCCGTTATATCTGACTTCAAGAGTCTCTCTGTTGTATCTCTTACCCTTACATACGTCGCATGTGACATAAATATCAGGAAGGAAATGCATCTCGATCTTGTTTACACCGTCACCGGCACAGGCCTCACAGCGTCCGCCCTTGGTGTTAAACGAGAATCTGCCTGCCTTATAGCCTCTCTGCTTTGCATCAGGAGTCTCGGCATAGAGCTTTCTGATAAGGTCGAAAAGGCCGATATATGTAGCAGGATTACTCCTCGGAGTCCTTCCTATGGGGCTCTGATCGATACAGATTATCTTATCGAGGTTCGAATAACCAGTTATCCGCTCACACTTGACCTTCTTTTTCCTTGAGCCGTTGAGCTCGTGCTCAAGATAAGGCACCAGCGTAGAATTGATGAGCGAAGACTTACCTGAGCCTGATACGCCCGTAACGACCGTAAAAAGACCGATCGGGATATCAACATCAATGTTCTTAAGGTTATTGATGCATGCTCCCTTGATCTTAAGGAGCTTCTTATCATCGATCTTTCTTCTGTTCATTGGAACAGGTATGAACTTCTTTCCCGACAGATACTGGCCGGTCATGGACTCTTCAACCTTGATTATGTCATCTATTGAGCCCTGAGCTACGATCTTTCCTCCGAAAGAACCGGCGCCCGGTCCGATATCGACGATATGGTCAGCTGCTCTCATGGTATCCTCATCGTGCTCTACAACGAGGATTGAATTGCCTAAGTCTCTTAGCTTAAACAGCGTCTTGATAAGCTTGTCGTTGTCTCTTTGATGTAAACCTATGGAAGGTTCGTCGAGAACATATAAGACACCCTGCAGGCCCGCACCGATCTGTGTTGCGAGTCTTATTCTCTGAGCCTCACCGCCCGAGAGCGTTGCAGAAGATCTCGAAAGCGTCATGTAGTCCAATCCGACGTCATACAGGAACTCAAGTCTGGCTTTAACTTCTCTTAAGATAGGTGCTGCGATCTCAGCGTTCTTGCCCTTTAAAGCCAGATCAGAAAAGAACTGTCTCATGTTCTTTACAGACATATCTGTAAGTTCTGAGATATTCTTTCCTCCGAGCTTAACTGACAAGCTGTTCTTATTGAGTCTTGCACCGTTACATACAGGGCATACATCGATGCTCATGTAACGTTCGTAAGCAGCCTTGGCATCGTCACTGCCGGACTCTCTCCAGCGTCTCATAACGCTCGGAACAACACCTTCCCAATCGGAATAGTAGTCTCCGCTCCTGGGATACAACGAGTTCCTCGTATCGACCTTGAGCATCTCGCCGTTATTACCATAGAGAATTATGTTCTTGATCTCTTCAGGAAGCTTATAGTAAGGGACATCCAAAGAGAACTTATACCTTTTCGCGAGCGCTTCGATAAAGCATCTTCCCCAGCTCTTGGGATCGTCGAAATTCCATCCTGCTGTCCTTACCGCTCCTTCATTAAGCGAAAGCTTAGGATTTGTAACACAGAGCTCCGGATCGACTGCTGTGAGCGTACCGATACCCGAACAGTTCGGGCACGCACCCTCAGGGCTGTTAAAAGAGAAGCTTCTTGTGTTGATCTCACCGAAGGAGATTCCGCAGTCAGGGCATGCCAGATGCTGTGAAAAGAATTCCTCGCTGGATTCATATGTCTTTTCTCCGTCTTTGCCGACTGTTGCCGTCTGGAGTTCGACCTGGAGCAAACCGTCAGCGAGCTTTAACGCCGTCTCGCATGAGTCGTAAAGTCTCGTGGTGTTTGTTTCCTTAATAACAAGCCTGTCGACGATCACTTCGATCATGTGCTTGTTATTCTTATTAAGTTCTATATCTTCATCAAGCTCATAAGTAATTCCGTCTACTCTTACACGCGCATAGCCGGACTTCCTGAAGCCGTCAAAGAGCTTAGAGAACTCACCCTTCTTATTTCTTACTACGGGCGCGTAAACGATGGCTCTGGTGCCTTCAGGATAAACCTTGAGCTTATCTATTATCTGGTCGATACCCATCGACTTGATCTTCTTGCCGCAGGAAGGACAGAAAGGCTCGCCGACTCTGGCATAAAGAAGTCTGAAATAATCGTAGATCTCGGTAACGGTACCGACAGTTGATCTGGGATTGCTGACAGTAGACTTCTGGTCAATCGATATCGCAGGAGACAAACCCTCGATGCTGTCCAAGTCAGGCTTATCCAACTGTCCTAAGAACATCCTTGCATAAGAAGACAAAGACTCAACATATCTTCTCTGTCCTTCGGCATAGATCGTATCGAAAGCAAGTGAAGACTTACCAGAACCTGAAAGGCCGGTTAAGACGACCATCTTCTTTCTGGGGATATCAACGTCAATATTCTTGAGATTATGCTCTCTTGCGCCTCTTATCTTGATGTACTTATTCTCATCCATAAAACTATTCCTTTGTGAACAAAAAGACGGACATCGGTCAAGATGTTCGTCCTTCATCACGTTTTGGTGACCCCAAGCGGATTCGAACCGCTGATTGCGCCGTGAGAGGGCGCCGTCTTGACCACTTGACCATGGGGCCTTTTTGTTTGCCCGAGTATATTACCACAGGATTATATCCTACGCAAGTACAAAGGGCATGAATATCTGGCCCGATATGCGGCCAATATTCAAATATCAGATAATATCTGTCCTCTTATCAGAGGGAATATAGGGTCTGCGCTTGTTTACGCACTTAAATGCAGGCCTCATGATACGGCCTCCGGACACGAGCTCTTCGATCCTGTGAGCGCTCCATCCTGCGATTCTTCCGCATGCGAACAAAGGCGTATAAAGCTCAGTGGGAATTCCGAGCATTGAATATACGAGACCTGCGAAGAAGTCTACGTTTGCGCAAACGAGCTTATCGGACTTCTTTACCTCATGGAAAACCTCAGGCGCGAGCTTTTCGACAAGGATATAGAGATTGTAAAGGTCCATATTGCCCTTCTCTTGTGCAAGAACTTCAGCATACTTTTTGATGACAACAGTTCTGGGGTCGGACAATGTATAAACAGCGTGACCGATACCATAGATAAGTCCGGACTGGTCGAAAGCCTTCTTGTTGATGATGTCAGCAAGATACTGCTTGATGGCCTTCTCATCTGTCCAGTCGGATACATGCTCACGAAGATCCTTCATCATGGCATATGCCTTGTTGGAAGCACCGCCGTGCTGAGGGCCCTTTAATGAACCTACTGCAGAAGCCATAACAGCATATGTATCAGAACCAGTTGAAGTTACAGCATGAGTAACGAATGTGGAGTTGTTTCCGCCGCCGTGCTCTGCGTGAAGAACGAGCATCACATCCAGGATCCTTGCTTCGAGCTCAGTGAACTGGCCGTCAGGTCTGATCATGTGCAGGATGTTCTGCGCGGTATTGTATTCAGCAACAGGAGCATGGATATAAAGGTCTCTGTGCTCGATGTAGTGTCTTCTCGCCATATAGCCGTAAGAAATGAGCACAGGGAATCTTGCGATGAGCTCTGTGCACTGTCTTACAACGTTTGCGATATCTGTAGAATCAGGATTGTCATCATATGAATAGAGAGCAAGGATGGATCTTGCGAGCTTGTTCATGACATCCGGAGAAGGAGCCTTCATGATCATGTCCTCTGTAAAGCCCTCAGGAAGCGGTCTGACGCTCTGAAGCAATGAATTGAACTCCTTAAGTTCAGACGCAGTAGGAAGCTCACCTGTAAGAAGCAGGAAAGCAACCTCCTCATATCCGTATCTTCCTTCGGAATAAAAACCGTTTACGAGGTCCTTTACTTCATAGCCTTGATAGAAAAGCTTACCCTCTACGGGAATTCTGTCTGCATCATCAACGATATAGCTCATTACCTCACCTACTTCGGTAAGGCCAACAAGAACTCCCGTACCGTCATTGTTACGGAGTCCTCTCTTAACGTTGTACTTCGTGTACAGATCCTTGTTGATATGCGACTTAACTTTTGCTACATCAGCAAGCTTATTGATCAGCTCTTCTTTTTGTTCAAATGCCATGTTCCGTCTGTCTTTCTGCTATCTTCACTTAGACTAGCGCCTATAATACCAGATATTATAAAGCTTTTCTTTTATTAGGATTTGCTCGCTGTTAGACGAATAATTATGCAATAAAAGTGCATTTAGTTGTTTAGTCTATGCAAAAATCGCACTTATAAAAGCTTTGAAAGCTCGTATCCGATTACCGATGCGGCTACGGCAGCATTAAGAGATTCGGCTTTTCCCTTCATCGGGATCTTAACAAGCTTAGTGCATTTTTTTGCAGTCTCATCAGTAAGTCCGTCGCCCTCATTGCCGATAAAATAAGCACATGGGAGCTTCAGATCACCACTGCCGAGTTCATTTCCCTTAAGGTGTGTAGCGATGGTTTCGATGTTTTCCTTTTCGAAAAAAGCGAAACATTCATCCATAGTCTTTCTCACAACGGGAATATGCCAGATTGAGCCCATCGTTGCTCTGATGACTTTGTCATTATAAGGATCGCATGTAGTGGGACTTACAATGACCGCAGTAAGGCCGAATGCGTCAGCCATTCTTATTATGGTTCCCAGATTGCCCGGATCCTGTGTGTTTTCGAGCACGACATAGATATCTTTGTTATCGCCCTTCCAGGGGATGTCCGCGCTTATTCCGGGCTCACTGATGATGATCGCAACGCCCTGCGGATTTACAGTCTGGGATATCTTTGTAAAAACCTCTTTGCTTAATACGAGAGGTTCAACATCATGTGTGAACTCTTTTGCCCAGGAGATCTTATCTTCTGTAACGATGACTTCCTTAGCCTTTTGACCGCTTAACAAAGCCTCCTCACAAAGCCTGGTGCCTTCAAGATAGATCAGGCCTTCTTTCTTGGCTTCTGATCTCTTGGTAAGCTTTGCGATACGTTTAACGTTCGGATTGTCGCGGCTGGTGATTACCTGCACTTTTGGGAGTTCTCCTTTTTGTTTTACGGAAAACATTATAACAAATAAAATCGGCTTCAAGCCTTAAAACGGCTGTTTAAAATGCGGCTAACAGTACGGCTATAGCCGCATTGTTTGCCGTAAAAAACGCGTTTTTGGCCTGAAAATGTGGCAATCAATACGGCGGCTGCCGCATCAGTTGCCGTATTCAGGGCCGTTTTTGAAGGAAAATACGGCATTCAATAAGGCAGTAGCCGTACCGGTTGCCGTATTGAATACTGCTGTCACATGTAGCACCCATGTTGCTTAAGAAATCTGGCAAAAATCATGCACAGCCAGATTTTTAGCCGGATTTTATATTGAGTAACGATAAAAAGTCGGGCATATAATCGGGCAGTGCCAGACTTTTGCACGATTATGTATCGAGTAATGATAAAAAGTCACGCAGGCAATCGGGCAATGCCCGACTTTTGCACGATTTTTGAGCACGATTGCTTATGAGCGGCAAAACAAAAGACCATAGTCGCATCATTTACCTGCTTTTTCTGACAACAAAAAAGTTGCGCGAGAACTTAGTCTCACGCAACTTGAAAATTCAATTTAAGTTGGTTATCAGAGAGCTGCCTTAGCCTTCTCAACGAGAGAAGTAAAACCTGCTGCATCTGTAACTGCGATATCGGAAAGAACCTTACGGTCGAGCTCGATACCAGCCTTCTTGAGGCCGTTCATGAATCTGGAGTAGCTCATGTCGTTAAGACGGCAAGCTGCGTTGATACGAACGATCCAGAGTCTTCTGAACTCTCTCTTCTTGTTTCTTCTGTCTCTGTAAGCATAGTTGCCGGACTTAAGAACCTGCTGGTTAGCAACCTTGAAAAGCTTGCTCTTATGACCCCAGTAGCCCTTTGCTGCCTTTAAAATCTTATGATGACGCGCTCTTGTGCGGATTCCTCTTTTAACTCTTGACATATTCTTGTCCTCCTAAATTCTAAGCAATTAAGCGTAAGGGATCATCTTCTTGATGATTCTTGCATTCTGATCTGAGCATACCTGGTTGTGTCTAAGGTGTCTCATTCTCTTAGTAGGTCTCTTGCTTAAAATGTGGCTTCTGAACGCCTGCTTATGGAGAACCTTACCGGTACCTGTTACCTTAAATCTCTTCTTTGAAGAAGTGTGTGTCTTCTGCTTGGGCATATTATCTTTCCTCCTAAATTATTTTTTCTTTGCCGGTGACAGGTACATTACCATGTTCCTGCCTTCTAACTTCGGCGGCCTGTCTACTGATCCGTATTCGGTTACGCTCTGTGCAAATGTATCAAGCACTTCGAAACCTTTATTCTGGAAAGCCATCTCGCGGCCTCTGAATCGGATGTTAACCTTAACTCTGTCGCCTGCCGAAAGGAACTTAACTACCATCTTGCGCTTTACTTCGACATCGTGAACGTCTGTTGTAAGCTTTAAGCCGACTTCCTTAAGTTCTGTCTCCTTCTGCTTCTTCTTTGCTTCCTTCTCTCTCTTACCCTTTTCGAAAAGGAACTTGTTGTAATCCATTACACGGCAAACCGGGTTATCAGGATTGGGTGAGATGCAGACGAGATCTAAATCAGCTTCCTCAGCACTCTTGAGAGCTTCCTCGATCGGAACAACACCGATCATCTGTCCTTCTGCGTCAATGAGACGTACCTGAGGGAACTTGATAGCTCCGTTAATCATCTGATTATCATTGGTCTTAGCGATGGTGGCCACCTCCTTGTTTAAGACTTACTTTAACTACATAAAAAAAGAACGGATAAAATCCGTTCTCTCATAACTACCCTGCCTTAATGGCAACCCCTCTAAAATAGGTTAATTATCTAGTTATTGACCTCTTTACTAGCTATCGCCGCTTGAGGTGAGAATCGGATGTTCTTCTTTCACGAGCGATATAATACTTAAACTTTGCCACAAAGTCAAGTGTTTAAGAAATATTCTTTCTCTCGCTAAGGTCCTCCGCGTTCACTTCGCTCACTTGTGCGGAATCGCTCACGAAAGAATATTTCTCAACTCATTAATGTATGACCTTCAGGAATGACCTTCTGTGTATAGGCGTCATTCCTTTTTCGCGGATTGCAGCGTAATGGTCTTTTGTTCCGTAGCCCTTATGTTTAGCAAAGCCGTAGCCCGGATATTCAGTGTCGTAATCCATCATGATGTGGTCTCGCGTAACCTTTGCGAGGATCGATGCGGCAGCGATCGAATCTGATTTTGCGTCGCCTTTTATTATCGGAATTACATCCAATCCCGTGCCTGACAGATTAACTGCATCGATAAGAAGGATATCGGGAGATACACCTTTTGCAGCGAGTTCCTTTACGCAGTTTCTCATCGCTTTTTTCGTTGCTTCCAGGATATTGATCGCATCTATCTCTTCAGGACTTGAACTGCAGATAGCATAAGCTTTTGCCTTCTCTTTTATCTCCAGGAAAAGCTCTTCTCTTTTCTTTTCAGAGAGCTTTTTCGAATCGTCCAGACCCAGTATCTTTACATCAGGATCAAGGATACAGCACGCGGCTACGACAGGGCCTGCAAGAGGTCCTCTTCCCGCTTCGTCGATGCCGCCGATCATCTTAAAACCTTTGGCAAGGCAGTCCTTTTCATATGCATACATAGCATCGTATTTTTCAATAAGTTGTTCCTTCGTAAGCTTGGGCATATTATTATCCTCTGTTACTTAAAATCTTCAGGCATCTCCAAAGTGATCCTGCCGGTCCTGCCTTCTTTGAGATCGTTTATGAAAAGCCTGGCGAAACGCTCTTCATCGATCCTGCCGCCGCTCATTAAGCAGCCTCTCTTTTTCGCCATCTCAAGGAAAAGATCGTAATAAGGATCCTGGAAATATCCTGCGTCCTCATCAAATTTCACATCGACATCAACGCCGTAACGTTCCCTGATAAGATCAGGATAGATATCGATCATGATCTTCATCGTCTCATAAGCGACTTTGACGACATCGGTGATCTCCTCTTTTACGGAACCCAACGCAGTAAGGCAGATACCGCTCTTGGCATTCGCAATTCTCGGCCACAAAACGCCGGCCATATCCATCAGCTCTAATCTGCCGCCCGTCATGATCCATTTGAAGTCTTTTGTGACACCGGGCTTATCGCCTGTAACAGCTGCTTTTCTGCCGGCGAGAGCATTAATGATCGTGGACTTTCCGGTATTAGGAGCACCTACAACCATGACTCTTACGGGACGCCCTATCCTGCCCTTCTCAGCAGCTTTCTCGAGCTTTTCCTTCATCATGTCCATGGTGATTGCGTTAAGCTTGTCAAAGCCCTTCTTATGCGTGCTCTCGAGCGCACAGGCACGTGTGTTCTCAGACTCAAAGTTCTCGATCCAGCGGGATGTTTTCGCAGGATCTGCGAGGTCAGCCTTGTTAAGGATAACGATCCTGGGCTTGGTTCCTATGATCCTGTCTAATTCCGGATTCCTGCTCGAAAAAGGTATTCTCGCGTCGCATGTCTCATAAACAAGATCGACGAGCTTTAATCTCTCGCCTGTCTCGTTTAAGGCCTTTCTCATGTGCCCCGGAAACCAGTTAATGTCATTCTTTTTCTCAGCCATATAAACCTCTAAGATTATTTACCTGTTGATTTTAACACAAAAGAAAGAGGTTGCCTCATATGAGACAACCTCTTGTGAATCGAATTGAAAACCGCTATCAGATCTTCTGTGTGATCTTTGCAGCCTTGCCCTGACGATCGCGGAGATAATAAAGCTTTGCTCTTCTGATCTTACCCTTACGAATAACGTCGATGTGATCGATCTTGGGTGAGTTAACAGGGAGAATTCTCTCTACGCCGATACCGTAAGATACACGGCGAATTGTTATTGTCTCTGAAAGGCCCTGGCCTTTTCTTGCGATGACATAGCCTTCGAATACCTGAATACGCTCCTTTGCGCCTTCCTTGATAAGGAGGTGAGCCTTAACGAAGTCTCCGACTTCTACTTCAGGATACTGGTTGCGAATATTTTCGCTCTCGATGACTTTTACTAAATCCATATTGTTTGTTTCCTCTCTTTCCTGCAGATGTTCTTGCCTGGATAATGGCAGAGGACCACCCTGATAACTGGAGAATTTTAGCACATGCCTCTTTTAAAGGCAAGCATTTTAGCCCAATCACTTTCAGAAATATCCAATTTATCCAGCATATCGGGCCTGTTTGTCCATGTATCGACCAGTGCAGCGATGCGGTTATAGTCCGCTATTGCTGCGTCATTGCCGTTTTTCAGGACTTCCGGAACTTCCTTGTCATGCCAGACCGGAGGCTTTGTATACTGCGGAGCTTCTAACATTCCGTCAGTATGAGACTCGTTCGTATAAGCCTCTTCGTTGGGAAGAACTCCCGGGCAGAGCCTTGCTACTGCATCAATAACAACGATCGCAGCGGTCTCTCCGCCTGTTAAGACATAGTCGCCGATCGATATCTCCTCGTCGCAGATCTCGTCAATTACGCGCGCATCAATGCCTTCGTAGTGACCGCAGATGATCAGGAGGTTCTCATATGAAGCGAGTTCATGGGCCTTAGCCTGATTGAAAACCTTGCCCTTGGGCGACATATAGACCGTGTGGGGCTTTTTGCCGCCACAGAGTTCGACCGCCTTTTCGTATGCTCCGAAAACAGGTTCCGGACGGATCATCATGCCCGTACCGCCGCCGTAGATAGTGTCATCAACGCGCCCGTAGTTATTCGGGGCATAATCTCTGATCTGGACACATTCCAGAGAGATCGCACCCTTGGCGAGAGCGCGTCCTGTAATACTCGTATCAAGATACGAGGTTACCTGCTCAGGAAATAATGTCGCTACATAAAAGTTCATATCCCTTATATTCCTTAAGATTTCGAGCCGCTTTCAATAACAACGTTGCCTTCTTCATCTACTTTTATCGCAGAACCGCAGAATTGGCAATTGCCTGTTGTTCCCTTACGCATCTTGATGTTGCTTGAGCCGCAGTTCGGACATGTTATCGCAACATTTAATGTCTCAAGGTGATCGTTATACTTCTGCTGTGCAAACTCGTTCTTTTTCTGATCTGCCTCAGCCTTGGCAGCAGTTGCTTTCTGCGTTGCTTCAGCAATCTTGCGCTTACGGATGATGTGGACCACGATAACAACGCCTGCAACAGCAATAACAGAAATGATGATTATCGCATATAGCGCAGCCTGAGAGATCTGTTTTGTCATTATCCTGTCGCCGGCTTTTTCGAGAGATTCCGCGAAAAATTCGCCTTCGTTATACTTCGTGACTGTGTAGAAATAATCTATGTATCCGAGAAGTATCTCTCTTGCCTGTGCATCCATTACCTGTTCCTCAGCATCTTCGCCGGGCCTGACGGTAACAAGGTAATTGCTTGAAGCATTGGGGTATTCGCGGAAGATAATGAGCATGTGGCCTTCGTCATCACCAAACATCTCAGAATAAGTATCTTTTGCTAATTTCTCGATGCTTCCTTCAGAGATATAATCCTTACCATTCTCTCCCATGATCCAGAGATAAGGCTGGACACCGGTCTTCTCATAGAAATATTCCATGCCGGCGATAAGGGCCTTTTCTTCACCGTTCTCATCGATCCAGTCGCCCCAGTCATCCTGATACCACTTATCGACCGGATCACACTTAGAAGCAGGAAGTGCCTCTCTGTTGACCGTTGATCTTTCAATGGATGCTTCTTTGCCCTGATAAAGCCATAAAACCGCAAACGCGATAACAAGCACGACAACAGCCGCGCAGATTATCTTCAGCACGAACAGATCCTTGCCGCCTTTTGCCATTTTATTTCCTCCCTTTATCCCTTATGTTCTTCAAGACTGAGAGTCATTACCTGTGTAGATAACGACCTTGCCGTTCTCATCGGCCTTCATCGCCGTACCGCAGTAATTACAGTAACCTACCGTTCCTTTGCGTATGCTCGTATCTGTAGAACCGCAGTTGGGACAAATAACGGTTACATAAGTCTGTGCCAGGGCTTCCTGGTACTTCTTCTGGTTCTGCTCTATGGCAGCCTTGTCCTTTTCTGCCTGTACCTGCTTATCTTTCTGCTTCTTGACGGCCAGCCTGCGTTTCTTAAGGATGGAGAAGGTGATCATAAGACCTATGATCACAACAATGACAATGATCACGATGGTTATCAAGGAATTTAACGACATCTGCTTTGTCATTATCCTCTCACCTGCATCACGGAATGCAGTCTGGAAAAATGCACCCTCGTTGAGGTCATCATCTTCATAATAATACTCTATGTAATCAAGCAGGATATCTTTTGCTTCCTGATCCATTACCTGTGTCTCGGCATCAAATCCGGGAGTAACAGTAAGCTTGTAATTGCCTGATTCATTTGGATATTCGCTGAAGATAATGAGAAGGTGACCTTCATCATCACCAAACATCTCCTTATATGTTACTTCTGCAAGCTCTTCAAGGCTTTCGGTGGATTTATAATCCTTGCCATCTTCACCCATTATCCAAAGATAAGGCTGAACACCAGTCGAGTCATAGAACGACTTAAGACCGGATATTAAATAATCACCTTCTCCGGCTTCATCTATCCAGTCTCCCCAATCGTCCTTGTACCACTCGTCGATAGGATTGCACTTGGATTCGGGAAGTTTTTCTCTTTGAATAGAAGATCTTGTTACCTTATAAATGGTATCAAGATGCATTTCATCCATGAATCCAAATACAAATCCGCCTAAGACCAGAAACAAAAATAAAAATGGAGTAAAGCAACCGCTGCATCCACTGCGGCCTCCGCTGCCGCTGCTGTATCCGCTGCTTCCTGAACTTCTGGAATGACGCGAATAAGAAGATCCTGAAGATCTGTAAGATGATCCGGAAGATCTGTAGGATGAACCTGAAGATCTGTAAGAAGATCTTGAGCCACCTGAATGTGAACGGCTGCTCGAATGATGTGAGCTGCTATGAGAACTTCCGCCACCGCCGCCTCTGCCCATATCAAAACCCTCCCTCTAATATTGCAGATACGCAATTTATTCCAAGGCAAATCATATCACAAAACCTTTTAAATCGGAGGCTTGGGCATAAAATGTGCCTTTTCGCACCTTAATTACGCACAGTGAAATGCAAGGCTTACCCGCAGAGATGATCATGTGGAGGCGGGTGCTACAGCGTAACTGAACCCTCTTTTTTCTGTTCTTTCAGTTACGGATTTCAAAAATAACGTAACTGAACCTTCGATTTTTCGACCTTTCAGTTACGAATTGCAAAAATAACGTAACTGATTGAAATAAGATCTGGAATTTAAGAGCGAAAATTTCAAAACAGCATCCGGTTTTCTCGAAAATAAGAACTGTTTTGGGAACCCGGTTATTCAAATCAGGACATTCTATTGCAGTTTAATGAACTGCTCGAAAATATATACCGTTTCAACTTCAAAAACGGTAATCTTACTGTAATCTCAAAAACAGTAACTGAAATTTATTCGTAGAGCTCGTAAAGGCCTTCAGGCAGTCTGCACTTGATAAAGCCTTCTTTGATATTGACTTCATAACAATAGACTTTGACGAACGGAAGCATGAGGTTTTTCTTCTTGTTTTCGCGCTTGATCTCAAGCGTGAACTGGGGACCTGTTGCAAAGCAATCAATGACTTTGCCGATGTTACCTCTCTCGTCGTCAATAACATTAAGACCTTTTAGGTCAGTTATGAAATAGTTGTCCTTCTTGAGCTTTACGGCATTATCCCTGTTAACGGCGATAAATCTGCCGCGGAGGAGCTCTGCCTTGTCTCTGTCTAAGACACCATTGAGTTTAAGAAGGATGTTTCCCCTGTCGAGTCTTGCAGATACGCATGATGAAGCTTCGGGCTTTTCGAAATTCTGCCCGCAGATGAAACATTCCTTAAGTTTAAGGAAACGGCGCGGGTCGTCCGTTAAGGGGAAAACCTTAAGTTCCCCACGGACGCCGTGCGCGCCGGTAATCTTTCCTATAATGATGAGATCTTCCAAAAGAATCAGCCTACAATATCGACTATAACGCGCTTACCTTCTTTAAGGTACTTCGCCTTCATGATCGAACGGATAGCCTGTGCTCTCTTACCGTTCTTGCCGATAATCTTTCCTGTATCTTCAGGAGCAACGGAAAGCTCGAAAACAATAGTGTTTCCACGCTCTGTTTTCTTTACGTTTACCTCATCGGGATTGCTGACAAGTTCCTTGGCGATATAAACCAATAAATCGTCCATATAAAGCTCTCCTTCCTATTATTCTAGTAGTGACGTCAACTGAAATCTGATCAGATGATGCCCTGCTTCTTAAGAAGAGACTTTACTGTATCTGTGGGCTGAGCGCCGTTAGCGATCCACTTCTTAGCTGCCTCGCTGTCGATCTTAACGCTGTCTGTTTCCTTCATAGGATCATAGATACCGATTTCTTCGATGAAACGGCCATCTCTAGGATATCTGGAATCAGCAACAACTACACGATAGAAAGGTGCCTTCTTCTTACCCATTCTTCTCAAACGAATCTTAACTGCCATTTTGTTTTCCTCCAAAAAATATTTTTGTTTTTTGTTTTATATAATCTGCGCCATAAAATGACGGGATCGACTTTATCTTCTGCCCTTGCGTTTCTTTTTGCGGTCACGTCTTCCGGAAGAAACGAAAGGTGAATCATCTGAATCTTCCTTCGGCGCCCTGAAGCTTCCCAAGCCCTGCGGCATACCTGAACCCAGGCCTGACATACCACCCATATTTCCGAGGCCTCCCATGCCGCCCATGTTACCCATGCCGCCCTTAAGGCCCATCTTGGCTGCCTGCTTCGCAAAGCCCTTAGGCATCTTGAAGCCGCCCTTGCCGTTCGAAAACTGCTTCATGATCTTTGCAGTCTGCTCATACTGTGTGATGAGCTTGTTTACGTCAGATACCTGAACGCCTGCACCTGCAGCAATTCTCTTTCTTCTGCTGGCATTAAGGATAGAAGGTGTCCTTCTCTCCCTCTTTGTCATTGAAGTGATGATAGCCATCTGTCTGTCGACGATCTTATCATCAAGGTCTTCATCGCTTATCTTGCCTGCAGCGCCGGGCATCATGCCAACCAAGTCTTTAAGTGAGCCCATCTTCTTCATCTGTTCGAACTGTGAATACAGGTCGTCGAGATTGAAGCTGCTGCCCATCATGCGTTCCATTGCCTTGCGGGCTTCTTCCTCGTCGATGTTTGCCTGTGCCTTTTCGATAAGGCTTACGACATCACCCATGCCGAGGATCCTGTCAGCCATACGCTGAGGATAGAACTTCTCGATTGCTTCTACCTTTTCGCCGGTACAGATGTACTTGATAGGCTTGTTTGTAAGCTTACGGATAGACAGAGCGGCACCGCCTCTCGCGTCACCGTCGAGCTTTGTCATGATGAAGCCGTCCATGCCGATGTTCTGCTCGAAAAGCTGTGCTACGTTTACAGCTTCCTGACCGATCATTGCATCGACAACGAGGAGTTTTTCTGTAGGGTTAACGGCAGCAGCGATATCTCTGAGCTCTTCCATGAGCTCTTCATCTGCAACCGTACGACCTGCAGTATCTATGATCAGGTAATTGCAGAGCATGTATCTTGCTTTGCCTTCACCGTCTTTTGCGATCTTAACGGCATCCTTTTCCTCAGGATCGATATAGCAGTCAACGCCTACTGCGTCACTTAAAACCTTGAGCTGCTGGGCAGCTGCGGGTCTGTGAACGTCGACGGAAACGACCATGGGCTTTTTGCCGTTCTCTTTTAAGAGCTTTGCGAGCTTAGCTGCAGTAGTTGTCTTACCTGCACCCTGGAGACCGTAAAGGATAATGATGTTAAATCCTGTATCGGAAACCTTGAGCTTTTCTTCGCCCTCTTCACCGCCTAAAAGTTCTGTCAAAGAATCTCTTACGATCTTTACTATCTGCTGGCCGGGTGTAAAGGACTCCTGAACATCAGCGCCCTTGCACTTCTCGGTCATGTCGGCTACGAATTCCTTAACGACTCCGTAGTTAACGTCTGCCTCGAGGAGAGCCATGCGGATCTCACGCATCATCTCCTTGATGTCGCTCTCACTTACGCGGGCCTTGCCGCGCATCTTTGAGGTTATATTCTGAAGCTTTTCTGATAAGCTCTCAAACACTTTGTTACATTTCCTCTATCAATTCTTCAAGCTCTTTTGCAGCCTTACCGGTATCACCGCTATTCAAATGCGCCAGAGCCGTTTTTGCTTTTGCCTGCTGCTTTTCGAAAAGTGCGAGAAGTCCTAACTTCTCCTCATATTCCTCAAGCTGCTTCTCCGCCCTCTTGACTGTGTCATGAACGCCCTGTCTTGAGATTCCCTCTGCTTCGGCGATCTCGGCCAAAGTCAGGTCATCGTTATAGTAGCTCTCACAGGTGCGCCTCATCTTGGGCGTAAGGAGATTGCCGTAGAAATCGAGCAAAAGGTCTGTTCTTACTGACTTTTCACGCATTTAAAGGCACTCCTCCCTTATTCAGCCTGCACATAATAACAAAGCAGGAGGAGTGTGTCAAGTATTTTTACTTGTCAGAGATAAAATCAGCTTTTTGCCCACCAATAGCAGTATGCCTGGGTCCTTGCTGCGAGATTTGTATTCTTGAGAAGCTCTTTTACTTCTTCCTTGGTATACCAGCGTGCTTCTATCTCTTCCTCATCGGAAGTACTCGGCGCAAACTCGCCTTCAGCCTTGCCGATCACACAGCAGCTCTTCTCATTTGTTATGCCGACACCCGAAAAGCTCATCGGCAGGACTTCATCTATAGAAACGAGCTTTAAGCCGGTTTCTTCCCAGAGTTCTCTTGCGGCTGCCTCAGCAGGTGTCTCACCTTCATCGATAAGGCCTGCCGGGAAGTTATAAGCAAAGCCTCCTACGGCCATTCTGTATTCCTTATTTAAAAGGAGCTTGCTGCCGTCGGTGCTCGTGATTATGAGGACAACAGCATCGCACTTGTCTTTTGCTATGTCTTCAAGACTTTCGATATTCTTATCTCTTGAGACCATCTCGTAGATCTTCTTATTTCCGAGGCATGTCTCGTATTCAGCATTGTAAGATGTGATAAAACGTCCTTCGTGGACCTTCTTGATGCCTATAAACTTCATTTCTTATCTTTTCCCATTCTTCTCTTGATTACGTCTTCTTTTGCTACGGAATAACCGAAAAAGCCGAGCTTTTCGCCTAAGAGATAATACTCTCCGTGGTTATAAGCTACAAGTCTGGCATTATCCAGGCAGAGCTTGCCGTTCTGGTCCAAAAGATAGGAATCTGCGGTAACGTTCTTTATCTCGCCTATGAACATATCGTGGGAGCCGAGCTCTGTTACGCTCTTAACGACGCAGGAGATCGATACCGGAGCTTCCTTTATCGCATAAGCATATTCCAAACCTGCTGCCTTAACCGGAGTAAGGCCGCATGTCTTGAACTTGTCCTCGTTTTCGCCGCCTCTTACGCCGCAGTAATCACAAGCCTTGCACAAAGACTTTGAAACGAGATTAATAACGAACTCGCCGGTCTCTGAGATGAGCTTGTGGGAATACCTGGATTTTCTGATGCTTACGGAAACCATGGGAGGCTCTGAATTTACTGTGCCTGCCCATGCGACGGTCATGATGTTTGCTTTGCCGTCCTTGCTTCCTGATGAGACCATAACAACAGGTACGGGATTAAGGATCGTTGAAATCCCGACTTCTACTTTATCGTGTTTAGCCATTTGGTTATACCTCCTTGGATATGAGCGGTGTTACCGCCGTAAAGCTCTCATGCAAGAGCAGATAGTCTTTGATATCGATACCGGCAGAATATCCTACGATGCTGCCGTCCTTACCGATTACTCTGTGACAGGGAACGATTACTGCTACAGGGTTATCTGAGCACGCAGAACCTACAGCTCTCGTGATCTTACGGGCTTCGGAAAGCTTGCCGTCAGTTAACTTCAGAGCAATATCCTCGTAGCTCGCGGTACCGCCGTACGGAATGGAATTAAGGGCATTCCAGACTTTCTTCTGGAAAGGCGTTCCCGTATTGAAAACAACATTGATGTCAAAGCCTGCCCTGTTGCTGTCAAAATATTCTTTCAGCTCGACATAGGCTTTGGCGAGTTCAGATGGCAGGAATTCGAGCTGGTCCTTTTCGAGGTTATAGATTCCGTCGTCATTTCTGGCAAGACCGCCGTTTGAATCAAGAAGCCCGAGGCTCGACGCAACATTAACAACAAAAGGATCTTCCAACTGCTGGCCATAGTGGTACAGCTTAACGGAATCGATATAATCCTCGCCGCCCGAAACCATAGCTACGCCTCTCTCGAAAGGAACGAAGCAGACATTGTATTTCGGATATTCATAAGACAGCATCGCGAAAAGTCCGGCATCCTCAAAGCCGTCCTTCACCCTGACTTCATCCCTTAAAACGGCTTCCTGGTTAAAGCCCGCGCCCAACAGAATACGCTCAAGGCCCTCATTTCCGTGATTGCAGATTACAGTTACCTTGTGATAGTACTCTTCAAGGAAACAATATCTCAAGACCTCATCGACCACGCCGCTCTGAGTATCAGCGTTCGCATCACAGGTGAAGACAAAATCTATGTGGGCCCTGCAATTCTTGCGATCCGGCCTGAAAAGCTTGATCAAGGCATAGATAATATCATCTTTTATGGCGAGCATCGCCTCGCCCTGGCTGCCTGTGCCAAGAGCCCTGATATCATCTTCGATGAGCTTCAATGTGCCTTCCATGAGGCCGCGCTTACGAAGCTCGGAGCTGTCTGAAATAAGTATCTTACGAAGAACAATTCTGTCAGCCATAGCATTTCTCCGGATCAAACTCATCATTCTGCTTCACATATTCTGCCGTATATTCATTAGTCTTAGAGAATACCTTGTTGTCTAAAGAATCCGGACAATAAACAGCATTATCCATCGTCTGACGGAAGTCTGCTGCCATATGTCCGAAGATCTCGTTTGCGCAAATAAGGTCCCATACTGCATCATTCCTTGTAAGAGGCATAAGGCCTGTCATATCTTCAAGCCTGTAGATCAGCATCTGTGCATCAGGATCGAATGATATAAAGGCAGCGAACTCAGAAGCAAAATCCTTGCTCTCAGAGCTCTTTGCCACACACAAAGAATAAGTGCTTATATAAGGTACACCAACATTTGTCGCATCATTGCAAGGCAGATGCAAAAGATATAAGCTTCCCGGATAATAATCAGCCCAAGCTCTGACATTGGCCGATGAATCAACCCAAAGCGCAGCCTTTCTGGAATAAATAGGATCTGCTCCACCGATAAGGTCTTGAGCCAGAGAAGAAGAATAAAGGCTCCTGACATATGTTGCCGCTTCGTTTATGACCTTTTTTGCAGCAACCTTATCTTTTGAATATTCATCTTGGACCATGTAAGAGGTCGGGACATCATTGTTAAAAGCTGAACCCAGATAAGGAATGAGTTCATAAGCAGATGAGAATCCTGCAACATTGCGGTGATCTTTCTTTACCGCTTCGAGATAAGTCTTCAGATTCTCTGTTGTATTCTTGGTCTGGAGTTTTCCTGTGCTTGCGGGAATATATTCAGTATTTCCCATTATTATCTTTGCCGAGCAGAAATGCGGAACGGCGTAGAAAACACCATTTTCGGAATCAGCAGTCAGCGCGCCCGAATAGATCTGCTGGGCATTAAGATACTTGCTGTCAGCAAGGTAATCATTAAGAGACTCTGCAAATCCCGCATTATAAATGCTGTTGCTGTCCTGTGTAAGGAACAGGTCAGGCACCATATCAGATGACTTCCATTCTTTGACCGTACCAAGGTTAACGCCGGTGCTTCCGCAGCCGACATTTGTAATTACATAATTGGATGCGACAGTTGAAAGAGCCTCTGTGCTTACTGTAAGACCCGTCTCAGAACTGTCCCAAAGGCCGTTATTCTTGCAATAAAGCATAGCGGCAAGGCACTGTATCGTAAGATCTGAATAAGGGAGCGCCACTTCGAGCTGGCGGATCTCATTCGCGGAATCAGTATCAGAAGGCTTGCTGGTAGCTTCAGGCGCCTCAGATTGTTCATTTCCGGATACTATCGTAGGAAACATGTCATCGCCCTTTTTGCAGCCCGTAAACAGTGCGCCTGTCAAAGACATGCACAAAACCAAACTTACTGCTTTCTTAAAGAATTTAAGGGCTTTCACGTAAAATTCCTCCGATAGATTAATTATATCATTCTTATGCTGATTGCTTGCCTTTCTTTCACTTGACACTTAACTTCCAAATAGGTATATTTTTATGGCACGCCAAAGTGGCTCAGGGGTAGAGCAATTCACTCGTAATGAATAGGTCGCGGGTTCGATTCCCGCCTTTGGCTCCAAAAATTAAAACACCCCCGTACTTCAGACAGGAATTGCCTTCGGCAATTAACTCGTACGGGGGATGTTTAATTTTTGTCCGTTTTGTTTCTCGTGAGGGGGTTGTTTAATTTCTGTTCAAAAAACAGACAGCCGGGTTACGTTCTCTTCCCTCCGACAACCCTATTCAGCGCCTCAACAGCTTCGTTGAGATTCTTGATCGAATCGTTGAGTCCGTCTATATCGATGTCGCTGATCTTCTGGATCGCATCAGACATCGCTTCGGTATTATCTGTCAGGACCTTATCAACGTTAGCGATCATCTTGTTCATGCCGTCTAATGAATCGTTTAATTCGCCCATGAGCGTTGTTGCCTCATTCAGGGTGTTTTCGGCAGCAGATAACGTTGTAAGCACTTTGGGTACGATCAGGATGGCACATGCGAGTACCACAGCGGCGATGACCATCATGGCAGAAGCCACGATGCCGGTCCTTTTGACAGTTTTCTTTTCGAGATTAATAAGTTCGGTCAGAAGATCGTGTTCTGTGTAGTCAGCGTATTTGCCGCCCTTGATCTTGTTTACGGGCAATTTGTTTGACGGTGCTTCCTTAACTTCAGCCTCAACAGCCTTTGTCTCTGCTTCTGCAACTGTATTTTCTTCTGCCATATCTATACTCCTGAAATAACTTTAGAAACAATACACCTCCGAAGGTATAAACCCACGGAGGTGCAGTTAATTTTTATTAATGGTGGAACAGTCTCATTCCTGTGAATGCCATTGCAATGCCGTACTTGTTGCATGTCATGATGACATGGTCGTCACGGATGGAACCGCCGGGTTCTGCAATGTACTTAACGCCGCTCTTGTGAGCACGCTCGATGTTGTCACCGAAGGGGAAGAATGCGTCAGAACCAAGAGCTACGTTGTCGTTCTTAGCGAGCCAAGCCTTCTTCTCTTCTCTTGTGAATACAGCGGGCTTAACCTTGAAGATGTTCTGCCATGTGCCTTCAGCGAGAACGTCCTCATACTCGTCAGAGATATAAACGTCGATAGCGTTGTCTCTGTCGGGACGGCGGATGTCGTCAACGAACTGGAGACCCAATACCTGAGGGCTCTGTCTGAGCCACCAGTTATCAGCCTTGTTGCCTGCGAGTCTTGTGCAGTGGATTCTGGACTGCTGGCCTGCGCCGATACCGATTGCCTGGCCATCCTTAACGTAGCAGACGGAGTTGGACTGTGTGTACTTGAGTGTGATAAGAGATATCAAGAGGTCGATCTTCTTGTCCTCAGGAATGTCCTTATTGTCAGTAACGATGTTGTCCAAGAGTGCATGGTTGATCTCAAACTCATTTCTTCCCTGCTCGAAAGTAACACCGTAAACTTCCTTTGTCTCGATCGGAGCGGGCTTATAGGAAGCGTCGATCTTGATTACGTTATATGTACCCTTTCTCTTTGTCTTAAGGATCTCGAGAGCTTCGGGTGTGTAGTCAGGAGCGATGATGCCGTCAGATACTTCTCTTGCGAGCATTGTAGCTGTGATTGCGTCGCATGTGTCGGAAAGTGCTGTAAAGTCACCGTAAGAAGACATTCTGTCAGCGCCTCTTGCTCTTGCATAAGCGCATGCGATGGGAGAAAGCTCGCCCAGATCGTCTACGAAGTAGATCTTAGCTTCTGTCTCAGAGAGGGGCTTGCCTACTGCAGCACCTGCAGGTGAAACGTGCTTGAATGATGTTGCTGCAGGAAGTCCTGTTGCTTCCTTGAGCTCTTTTACAAGCTGCCAGCCGTTGAAAGCGTCCAAAAGGTTGATATATCCCGGCTTGCCGTTCAATACTTCGATAGGAAGCTCAGAACCGTCTTTCATGAAGATTCTGGAAGGCTTCTGGTTAGGATTGCATCCGTACTTGAGTTGCATCTCGTTAGACATTGTCATTCTCCTTTATTCTCGTTCATATTAAACATTCTTATTAACAATTCTGGTCTCAGCTACGCCTGTCTCGATGTCGATATAGCGTACGAAAAGAGATACCTTGTTGTCTTCGTTGAGGCTTGTCCATACTTCGTTTGTGAAAGTATCGATATCACCTGAAAGCTCTACCTTTTCAGGCTCGCCTTCGAAAGAAGGAAGCGGGCTGCCGTCACCCATGTATGTGTGGATAAATCTGCCGATTCCTGCCTTGGGATTTGTGTATGTGAATGTGTGGCGCTCGCAGGAAGCCGGATCGCCGTCATCGCTCTTTAAGATGGACATAGCGAAGTTGTAATTGCCGTTTTCAACGTGCATGATTCCGGAGATTCTGGGAGTATAGTTCGGAGCGTCATCTTCGAACTCTCTGCCTCTCAAGGACTGCTCGAAAGTCATCTGCTTGTCCATGAGTTCATAGATAGTGTCAGTCTGATCACCGTTAGTAACAATAGTCTTGTTGCCAAGAACTCTTACAGGTGAATAAATGATAAGGTGCGGATCTGTAAGAAGTGAAGGATCAAAAGCCTCTGTCTTGATTCCGTCTTCTGTAGCCGTGAATACTCTGTTTCTTGAGTTAACGCTTCTTCCCATGATGAAGTAAGCTGTAACTGCATACTTTCCGTCATCGGACTTGCCGATTACGATTCCTCTTCCGGGATAAGCATTTTCCTTTAAGATCTTGCCCAGGTTCTGTGTGATCATATAGCACCTCCAAAATTTAATAACTGATTCATTTTATATAGCAGATGTTGTTCTTTATATCGACCTTGCCGTCAGCAATGAGCCTTATTGCCTGAGGCAGGATCTTCCACTCGCACTGCTCCATTATCCTTCTCTGCAATGTCTCGGGAGTATCGTCAGAAAGCACGTCTACGGCCTTCTGTAAAAGGATCGGACCCTCATCGTAATTCTCATTTACGAAATGGACTGTTGCGCCTGACACCTTAACGCCCTTTGCAAGAGCAGCCTGGTGAGGCCTGATTCCATACATGCCTGCTCCGCAGAATGAAGGAATGAGCGCCGGATGGATATTGATGATGCGGTTGGAATACTTAGCTACGACCTTAGGTCCCATCAATGAAAGATATCCGGCAAGAACGATAAGTTCTGCACCGGACTCTTCAACAGCCGAGACGACTGCCTCGTCCCATGCTTCTATGGAATCAAAGTCTTTCTTGGAAACTACAACAGACTTAATGCCGTTATTTGCAGCTCTCTCGAGCGCATAAGCACCCTTTGAAGATGACAGTACAAGTACGATCTCGATATCCTTTAAGATACCATCCTTAGTATTGTCGATGATGGCCTGGAGATTTGTTCCGCCACCTGACACAAATACTGCAATCTTCATTAAAGTAGTCTCCTATAATTTATGATTTCGCAACAGCTGATATTGGTTTCGCGAGCGATTCCGCACAAGCAAACGAAGTTTGCGCGGAGGACCTAGCGAGCGGAACAATATCAGTTGTACTTCACTTTATGGATGGATTCTTCGTCATCCTCAGGCTTGCCTGCGATGAAGTCGCCGTCGAAGCATGCGGAGCAAACGCCGCAGTCGATGGTGTTAAGAGAAGCTCTCAGAGAATCAAGGCTGATGTAAGCGAGTGAATCAGCGCCGATCATGTCACGGATCTCTTCAACTGTCTTTGTGCTTGCAGGAAGCTCTGTCTCTGATGAAGCGTTAACGCCGTAGCAGCAGCCGAACTTAACCGGCGGAGAAGCGAGTCTTACATGAACTTCTGCAGCGCCGTTCTCGCGGAGGAATGAGATGATGTGCTTTGTTGTTGTACCTCTTACGAGAGAGTCGTCAACGATCGCGATCTTCTTATCCTTGATAGCTGTCTTAAGAGCTGCGAACTTCATTCTTACAGCGAGTTCTCTCTGCTGCTGTGTGCTCTTGATGAATGTTCTTCCTACATATCTGTTCTTCAAAAGACCTGCACCGTACTGAACACCGAGACCAGCTGCGAAACCTTCTGCAGCAGCATTACCTGAGTCAGGTGCGCCGATAACGAGGTCAACATCAGCAGGGCTCTCTTTTGCAAGAGCCATACCTACTCTGTATCTGGAATCGAAGATGGACATCTTGTCGATCATGGAGTCAGGTCTTGCAACATAAACGTATTCGAAAACGCAGACCTTGCCGTCCTTCTTTTCGACAGCAGGATCATATTTGATGGAGCTCATGCCTTCTTTGGAGATCGTGATGATCTCACCGGGTTCAAAGTCTCTTACTGTCTCGCATCCGATTGCATCGAGAGCGCAGGACTCTGAAGAGATATAGTACTTGTCGCCGAGCTTACCGAGGATCAAAGGTCTCAAACCATAAGGATCTCTTACGCCGATGAGCTTATCTTCTGTCATGAAGACCATTGCGTAAACGCCGTGGATCTCCTTCATTGTCTCGAGGATAGCGTGCTCGCAGTCCTCTGTCCTGATCCTGTTTCTGGAGAACAGAGAAAGGATGATCTCAGAATCGGTATTTGTCTGGAAGATAGCGCCCTGATCCTTAAGTTCGTCTCTGATCTTGTTGGCGTTCATGATTACCGAATCAGATGTAAGAGCGATATTGCCTACTCTGGACTTGATAGAGATAGGCTGGATGGCATCTGTGCCGTTCTCTCTGGGAGAACCGCCTCTGACATGACCTATAGCGCATGTTCCGGCAAGTGCTGATAAAGTGACCTCATCAAATACATCCGTAACAAGACCGGAAGCCTTATGTACAAGGAAAGATCCGTCATCGTTAACTGCGATACCGCAGGATTCCTGTCCTCTGTGCTGCAATGAGAAAATACCGTAGTAAGTATCTCTCGTTACATCCTGTTTGCTTCCTTTGATGTCATAACATCCGAAAACTCCACTCATGTGCTTTTAGCCATCCTTTTTTCAATTTGTTCTATGATAATGATTTCTCAGTATCTATTAATTCATTTCAGCGATCTTCTGCTGAAGTCTTGCATCCCTCTCCTCGACCGATGAAGCGAGGCTAGCCTTGTAATCCTTGATCTTCTGCATAAGTTCAGGATCGGAGATCGCGAGCATCTGGCATGCGAGAATAGCAGCATTGGAGCCGCCGTCGATCGCAACCGTTGCTACAGGGATTCCTGTAGGCATCTGAACAGTTGCATAAAGAGCGTCAACGCCTGCAAGAGCGCCGCCCTTGCAAGGAACACCGATTACGGGAAGTGCTGTGTTGGCAGCAAGAACGCCGCCTAAGTGAGCTGCGAGGCCTGCAGCTGCGATGATAACCTTGAAGCCTTCTGCTTCTGCGCCTCTGGCAAGAGCCATGGCCTTGTCAGGTGTTCTGTGTGCTGATGCAACCGTTGCTTTGAATCCGACACCGAATTTGTTCAGCATCTTGAAACATCCTTCCATAACCGGGAAATCTGAATCGGAACCCATTACTACCAAAACTTTGCCATCAGCCATATAAGTTACCTGCCTTAATTATTCGTCGCCCTGGGCCCATCCAAGGCGCTTCATGACCCTGAAATAGTCTTCTGATTCCCATGTATAAGGCTTTGGACAGAAGTCATTTCCGGGTCTTGTAGATGTTTGAGAATAGGGATAAACCCTCAGTCTATAGTCTACGCATTTAGAACCGTCAAAGTCCATAATAAAATCGCATTGAATTATTACAGAATCGGGGTCTGTTAATGAGTAATTTCCACCAAAACAAAAGTTCGAGAGAGAATAGAAGATATAATGATTCTTGTATTTTTCGATCGGCTGGAGACGGTGCGGGTGTGTACCGACGACAATATCGACGCCGTAATCAATTAGTTCGTGCGCAATCTTCTTCTGCCTTGCAGTAGGTTCATAGACGCCTTCTGCACCAAAATGGCATGAAGCGATGATGATCACAGCACCCTTTTTCCTTAAATCGTCAATTATTCCTGTTACGGCAGAGACATCGGTATCGTTGCCGAGACCTACCATGCCGATCTTAATGCCATTTTTGGTAGTAAAGATCGTGCCGTACTTATCGTCGCTCCAAAGTATTCCCTTATCATCAAGGTTCTTTCTGGTATCCTT
The DNA here is from genome assembly GCA_003149065.1 of Ruminococcaceae bacterium R-25. Classification (NCBI taxonomy): domain Bacteria; kingdom Bacillati; phylum Bacillota; class Clostridia; order Eubacteriales; family Oscillospiraceae; species Ruminococcaceae bacterium R-25. The sequence goes on along the minus strand of QGFZ01000001.1, from coordinate 367,677 downwards.
AACGCCGTCTTCCCAGAAATCCATCATATGGTTATTTGCGATATTAACAGCTTCGATCCCGGCTCTGGTAAGCATTTCAAGATTGCCCGCATCCATGCGGAATATATACTGGTTATTCTTGTGGCTCGTCTTGTCAGTGACAGGATTTTCGAGATTTACGAGAGTCATGTCATCGCTCTTGAACATCCCGGCACAATTCTTAAAGCAATAGTCCATATCGCCGTTGACCTTGTTGTCAAAGCCCTTCTTACCGGACCTGTAGTCCTGGGTCAGAGTGCAGTCACCTGCAAAAGATACAGTAACGACACGGTCTTCGGGAGACAGTGTCGGAGTGGGCGTAGGTGTTAACGACGGTGTCGGAGTGGCTGTCGGGTCAGTCGAAACGGTCTCAAGGACCACTGTGGTTGCTGCAGACTGCTCAACATCTGTCGAGACAGTATCAAGAACTTCGCCCGTTCCGCCTTTGTTACAGGCAGCGATGTTGACTGTCATTGCAGCCACTAAGACCGTAGTTAAGATCAACTTCAATGTATGGCGGTCAAAAGATCTGATCACTTAGAGCGCTGCCTTTCGGATAAATTAGAAATGCCGACTTTTCGGTCGGCAAATTCATTATAACAATAAAATAAAAAATCAATGCACAAAAATGCGGTAAATATCAGAAGATTACTATGGCAATTCCGAGAGGTTTTATGCCGATCTTTCTCGTTCCTCCCAGGATACCTCCCAGAATGAACTGCTCCGATATCGGATGGATCTCGCCGCCGTCATTGGAATCTTTGCATTCATAGCTTCCGTAACGCTCAGTAACGTCGACAAAAACAGGCTTATCGGACCTGTTCATTACGAAAACGACCGCCCTGCTGCCGTCTGCATCTTTGCCAAAGGCATCCCTGCCCTCTTTAAGGAATCTTACGAAGGCGAAAGTGCCGCCCTCTGCCATAAGGGTCTTATAGTAACCTGTCTTAAGGCACTGGTTTTCAGTCCTGACCCTTGCGATACGCTTAAAGAAAGCCAGAGCCTCCTGTTGCTTCTGATCGATCCTGTTCCAGGGATATGTCCGCCTGTTAAAAGGATCCTTATAGCCTTCCATGAGGATCTCATCGCCGTAATAGATGCAGGACGCGCCTATATAGCAGGTCTGGAAAGCAAAAGCCATCTTGGATAAGGAAGATACGGTATCGTAGTATCTGCTGTCCACCTTAAATCCGCGCTGTATGTCACGGTCGTCAGTATCTTCAGGCCTTGAGAGCATCGTCATGATTCTCGGAACGTCATGTGACGATACGAGATTCATCATCGAATAGTATGCCTGCTCAGGATATCTCTCCCTGAAGCCTTCAAACCTTGTATTTGCTATATCTGCATCGATATAACCCGAGAGGAAATCCAGAAGGATATGCCTGAATGTATAGCCCATTACGGAATCGTGGGTATTGCCGAGCATGAAGTCACGGTAGTTGCCGTAACTGCACTTATTTGAAGCATCTTCCCAGACTTCGCCGATAACAGCACCTTCGCCGTCCGTCTTATCCTTAACGGTCTGTCTCATCTGTCTTATGAAGCTGTCGGGAAGCTCGTCAGAGACATCGAGTCTGAAGCCTGAAGCGCCTCTCGAGAGCCATGTGTCGACAACGCCGTCCTTGCCGAAGATGAAGTTCCTGTATGCCAAGTCATCCTCATTGATATTGGGAAGATCAGGGAAACCCCACCAGGATTCGTAACCGACGGAACCGTCGCTGTTTCTGAAGAAGTTATACCATGAGCGGTAACGGCTCTCCTCGCCTTCGTTAAAGGCCTTATAGGCGCCGACGCCTTCATATCTGTCAAACTTGTTAAAGTATCTGGAATCAGCACCCGTATGGCTGAATACGCCGTCTAAGATTATCCTTATGCCCTTTTCCCTGCAGACATTCTGAAGGCTCATAAAAGCCGCAGTGCCGCCAAGGACCGGATCAACATTAAGATAATCGGCCGTATCATATCTGTGCGAAGATCTGGCCTCAAATATCGGATTCAAATAAAGAACGTTGATCCCGAGTTCTTTTAAGTAATCGAGCTTTTCTTCAATTCCCTTAAGGCTTCCGCCATAAAAATCACACGCGAGATAGCCTGTCTCCGGCTTTCCCTTTGTATCGACATCTTCGTTCCAGTCCTCGTGATAGATCCTCTCGGTCCTGTCATCTGTATTGATCAGCTTCTGATAGTCAAAGGCTGAATCCCTGGCAAATCTGTCCGGGAAGATCTGGTAGATCATGGCGCCCTTTAGAAATTCAGGTGTCTTGAAGTCCCTGTTATAAACGGTTATCTGGAAAGCAAAAGGATACTTTTCCTCATCTACGCCGACCTTCGGAGGCTCTGTATAGAGCGTTCCTTCGCCGTCTTTGGTATCCATTCCCGCGCCGTAATAAAGCGTTTGAACGGGTGAATCTGTTTTCAAGCCCTCAGGAAGATCTTCAAGATTTCCCGGGCAGTTAAATCTGAACCAGTAAAACAGTATCGAAGGTTCTGACGGAAGCATCAGATTTACATGATATCTTCCGAGGCCCGATACCGAATACATCGGCTCTTCGTGATAAGTAAAATTGTACAGACCGTATGTATAGCAGAACGTGACGTTTGAAGCATCTTTATAGGTGTCGAAAAAGATATCGACATAAGATGCACAAGGTCTTGCGCCAAACGGCTGCCTGTACTCAGGAAGGCGCGATGCATGAATGCACCGCGCCTTAGTAAACTCTTTTGAATCAGTCTGTGTCTTATCAGACATCAGTCTTTCTTCTCCTTCGCTTCAGGCTTCTTTTCATCGGCTTTTACCGTAGCTTTCTTAGCCGCGGGCTTTTTTGCCGGAGCCTTTTTTGCCGCAGTTTTTTTAGCAGGCTCTTTCTTTGCAGCCGCTTCCTTCTTTACTGCAGGCTTCTTATCAGCAGCCTTCTTTTCTGCAGGCTTTTCTTCCTTTGCCGGAGCTTCCTTTTTCGCTTCCTTTGCAGGTTCTTCCACGATCCTCGGAATGCCTGTGATCAGGGAATAAAGACCTGCATACTCACCTGCGCTCTTCTTCCAGGAATAGTCGCCCTTCATGCCGGCTTCGATAAGCTTGTTCCATACATCAGGGTGATGACGGTAGATGTCAGCTGCATACTTGGTAACGAATAAGAACTCATGAGCATTGATGTTGGCAAATGAGAAACCGTTGCCTTCGCCTGTGTACTCATTATAAGGTGTGACCGTATCCTTAAGGCCGCCCGTCTCTCTTACGACAGGAACTGAACCATATGCCATGGAGCAGAGCTGTGAGAGGCCGCAGGGTTCAAAGATACTGGGCATGAGGAAGATATCGGATGCAGCATAGATCGTATGTGCAAGACCGCTGTCGAAATCGATGCATGCGCACATCTTGCCCGGGTTGCGGTTAGCGATATCAACGAGAGCTCTCTCATAGTAAGGATCGCCCGTACCGAGGATTACTACCTGCATTCCGTCGTAGAGCATTTCCTCAAGAACATAGAGCAGGAGGTCTAATCCCTTCTGGTCTACGAGACGTGAGATCATTGCGCACAAAGGAGCACCGGGATTAACATCAAGCTTAAGCTGCTCCTGCAAAGACTTCTTGCAGGCAGCCTTGCCTTCCTTGTAGTTCTTGATCGAATACTTCATCGGGATCTTGTCGTCCTTTGAAGGATCGTATTCGAGATCATTCATGCCGTTGATGATGCCGGATACCTTGTATGCATACTTCTGCAATGTATAGTTGAGGCCTTCACCATAGTAATCTGTCATGATCTCATATGCATATGTCGGAGATACCGTAGTAACAGAATTACTGAATACGATACCGGCCTTCATGAAGTTGATGGCCTTATCCTTGATGCAGAAATCTTCTCTTAAGTAATCGTCAGGGAGATCCAACATCTCTCTTACAACGTCGATAGAATGAACGCCCTGATACTTGAGATTGTGGATCGTGTAGACCGTCTGCACGTTGGTGTGATATCCGTTCTTCTTGAAGTGGCAGTCCAAAAGCATCGGCATCATTCCCGTCTGCCAGTCATTGCAGTGAAGAACATTAGGTTCAAAGTTCATGAAGTCGCCCATGAAATCAAGGACAGCTCTCTGATAGAAGCAGTAACGCTCGATATCGAAAACATAATCAACATAGATCTGGTCAAAGTTGAAATAGTATTCGTTATCAATGAAATAGAAGATTACGCCGTTTACTTCCAGAGAGAAAAGGCCTGCATAAAGCGATCTCCATCCCATATGGACCATCTTCCAGCCGAGGAACTGGAGTTTGTCGCTGTACTTAACCTTGATCTTCTTGTAGAGCGGGATAATAACACGTGCATCAACGCCCTGCTTATTAAGCTCTACAGGCAGGCTGCCTACAACGTCTGCCAGGCCGCCGACTTTAACGAACGGACTGCACTCAGACGAACAGAACAATACTTTGATGTTTTTTTCCATAATCAGATACCTGCTCCTTTTCCTATTACAATAGGATAGTCGGGATGGCCGACAAGTCTTACGCCAGGTCTTACGAAAGCGTTCTTGTCCAAGATAACGTTTTCGAGATGGCAGTTCTCAGAGATGTGAACGTCCTGCATGATTACACAATTCTTGATCGTAGTATTTTTCGCGATCGTAACACTTCTGAATATTACGGAGCTCTCAACCTTACCATAGATGCGGCAGCCGTCGGATACGATAGAATCGCTCATCTCAGCGTTGTCGAAGTAAAGCGTAGGAGCCTCGTCCTTGACCTTAGTATAAATGGGCTTACCGCTCCAGAACAGGTCATTTCGGACCGAATCTGTAAGAAGTGACATCGATGCGTTGAAGTAGCTCTGAACGTTGTTGATTCTCAAGACAACGCCGGAATACTCAAATCCGTGAACCTTGAACTCATCGAACATCTTAACGATCGAGTGGATACCGAAGTGGCTCTGGCCGTGTGCCATCTGACGAGCGAGGATGTCGATCAGAAGGTCTCTTCTGAGGCAGAGGATACCGAGTGAGCACTTGGGAGATGTAGCCTTTGCGGGATTGTAGAGCATGTCTCTTACAAAGCCGTCGTCGTCAATGTCAAGGATATAAGAAGGATTACCGAACTTAGTTCCGTCACGGTTATACATGACGGAAATGTCAGCGCCGGATTCCTCGTGGGACTTGATGAAGGAATCAAATGTCGTGTTGAGGATAACGTTAGCGCCTGCAACGATAACATAAGGTGTTCTGGACTGTCTTAAGAAGTCGATAACGCCTGTGAGCTCTTCGTCAGAGCTGATGTTCGTAGCTTCAGAGTTGACATAAGGCGGCAGGATATGAAGACCGTCATTCTTTCTGTCCAAAGACCATGCTCCACCGGTTCCAGTGTGGTCCATCAAAGACTTATACTTATTGTAAGTAAGAAGTCCAACATTCTTTACGCCTGAATTGACCATGTTGGACAACATGAAGTCAATGATCCTGTATCTTCCGCCGAAAGGCATAGCTGAAAGCGCGCGGGGATTGGAGAGCTCGCCCAGAGATATCTTTTTGTTGTCGGCCAAGATAAGGCCCATCGCATTATTAAACATATGTCTTAATCTCCTTTACCTCATGCTCTGAATTTTGACTCGATGATCTTGCAATCTTCGGGCACTTCCAGATCAGAATCGATCATGCTGTTAGCAGGTATTACCGCTCCGTCCTTTATCGTCAGTCCGCGTTCGAAAACGCAGATGCCTTCAGAACAGATCTTATGGTTTGTGTAAGGTCCTTCGCCCTCTACAAAGCTTCCTGCCTGAACGTTCTTACCGATTACTGTTCCCTGATCGATTACGCAGCGCTCAATGTGTGCGCCTTCCTTGACGACAACACCCGGCATGAGGACGCAGTCCTTAACGATAGCGCCCTTCTCAACGATTACAGACTCGGAAAGAACTGAATGCTCTACGTCACCGAAGATACGGCATCCGTCTGTAAGAGCGGAATTCTTTACCTTTGCGCCTGAACCGATGAAATGTGAAGGCTTTACAGGGTTTCTGGAGAAGATCTTCCAGGATCTGTCTACGAGGTTGATCTCTTCAGGCTTATCAAGGATATCCATATTTGTTTCCCAGAGGGATGAGATCGTTCCTACATCCTTCCAATAACCGGAGAATCTGTAAGCAACGAGCTTCTTGCCCTGTCCCAGGAGATTCGGAACGATATTCTTACCGAAGTCGTTATTGGAATTCGGATTAGCTTCGTCTTCGATCAATGCCTGTCTTAATACGCTCCAGGTGAAGATATAAACGCCCATTGAAGCGAGATTGCTCTTCGGCTTTGCAGGCTTTTCTTCGAATTCTTCGATAACGTCGTCATCTTTAGTATTGAGGATACCGAATCTGGGAGCTTCTTCCCACGGTACTTCATAAACGGCGATCGTAGCGTCAGCATTCTTTTCGATATGAGACTTGAGCATTGCGGCATAATCCATCTTGTAGATGTGGTCACCGGAGAGGATAACGACATATTCAGGATCGTTATCATCGATAAAGCTCATATTCTGGTAGATAGCGTTAGCTGTACCCTTGTACCAGTCAGAACCTGAATTGCTCTGGAAAGGCGGAAGGATATATGCACCCGCATTGTTTCTGTCGAGGTCCCACGGATGTCCGTTACCTACGTATGTGTTAAGTGCCAACGGTTGATACTGCGTAAGAACACCAACGATCTCGATTCCCGAGTTAACGCAATTTGAAAGCGGGAAATCGATGATCCTGTAACGGCTTCCGAAAGGAACAGCCGGTTTTGCAACTGTCTTGGTCAGTACACCGAGTCTGCTTCCCTGTCCTCCTGCGAGTATCATCGCAACGACTTCAGTTCTTCCCATAATGAACTACCTCCGTATATGAGCTTATTTTGTTTTCTTCGTTTTAGTTTCAGCCTTCTTGGAAGCTGCAGGCTTTTTAGCCGCGGTCTTCTTTGCAGGCTTTGTTTCTGCTGCCTTTACAGCCTTCTTTGGAGCTGCTTTTGCAGTCTTTTTTGCAGCCGGTTTTGCAGCAGTCTTCTTTGCCACAGTCTTCTTTGTATCAGCAGCCTTAACGGTCTTCTTTGCCCTCTTCTTTACAGGATCTTTTACCTTCATAAAGTAGATACCTGCCAAAGGAGGAAGGTTGATCTTAACCTTATAAGGCTTGCCGTTCAAAGGCTCGTCGATCGCTTCAAAGCAGCCGTTCATATCGGTAGCCGTAGGATAGCCTGAGCCGCCATGGCACATATCATCAGTGTTGAATACGATCTTATATGTGCCGAGCTCGTAAACAGGCATCTCATAGCCTTCGAGCGGCTGGGGGACCATGTTGAGAGCTACATAAATATCGTTTCTCTTGGGATCCGGACAAGATCTCTTGTATACGAAAACGTTATTCTTTGTATCGTCTGCAGCGATCCATTCAAAGCCTGCCCATGTGTGGTCATCTTCCCACAGCTGGGGATTTTCGATGTAGAACTTATTGAGCTCGCTGTTGAAGTTCTGGAGCAGGCGGTGTGATTCATAATCCAACAGGAACCACTCGAGCTGCTCATAGAAACGCCACTCGATAAACTGACCGAATTCAGCACCCATGAAGTTGAGCTTTCCGCCCGGATGGCTGATCTGATACATCATCATGGTTCTGAGAGATGCGAACTTTCTCCAGATATCGCCCGGCATCTTGTCTATCAAAGAATGCTTGCCGTGAACTACTTCATCGTGAGACAGGCTCAGGATGTAATTTTCGGAGAATGCATACATCATCGAGAAGCAGAATTCATCGTGATGCCATGCTCTCGCATAAGAATCAGTTGAGAAATAATCCAGAGTATCGTGCATCCAGCCCATGTTCCACTTGTGCGTAAAGCCCAGACCGCCGAACTCAACGGGATGGGATACCTTGGGCCAAGCAGTGGATTCTTCAGCAATGATCATTGCATGAGGATAATTCTTTCTGATCGTGGAATTGAGCTTTTTAAAGAAATCGATTGCCTCAAGATTCTCGTTGCCACCGAACCTGTTCGGGATATACTGTTGTCTTCCGTAATCTCTGTAGAGCATTGAAGATACTGCGTCTACGCGGATACCATCAAGATGGAATTCATCAAGCCAGTATACGGCATTGGAGATAAGGAACGATATAACTTCGTTCTTTGAATAATCGAAAACATAGGTGCCCCACTCCCTGTGCTCGCCGATCCTGGGATCCGCATATTCATAGCAGGGTGTGCCGTCAAATCTGACAAGGCCTTCCATATTCTTCGGGAAGTGTGCAGGTACCCAGTCGAGGATAATGGAGATTCCGTTCTGGTGTAGTACATCTACCATGAACTTGAAATCTGCAGGAGTTCCGAATCTGGAAGTAACTGCGTAATAACCTGTAACCTGATAACCCCAGGAGTCATCCAAAGGATGCTCTAAAATAGGCATGAGCTCTACATGTGTGTAGTGCATCTTCTTGCAGTAATCAGCAAGGTCTATAGCGAGTTCTCTGTAAGTAAAGAAGTTTCCGTCAGGATGTCTTCTCCATGAACCCAAATGGATCTCATAAATGTTGATCGGCTTAGGTGCCAAAGCATCCGTGCGGTTCTTGCAGAATTCGTCATCGTTCCAGATATAATCGTCAGGATCGTAGATGATAGACGCATTATTAGGTCTGGTCTCGAAATGTCTAGCGAAGGGATCACCCTTCTCATAGATCCTGTTATCCGCACCGATAACTCTGTATTTATATCTGTCCCATTGCTGGGCATCAGGTACTTTCTGTTCCCAGATTCCGGTCTTTCCAAGCATAAACATCTGGCAGTCATTGGGATCCCAATCATTGAAATCACCCATAACACTGACCATTCTTGCATGAGGAGCCCATACGCGGAATATAAAGCCCTTCCCGTTCTCGTCCTCATAAGGATGAGCGCCGAGGAATTTATAGCTCATAAAATTCTCGCCGTTGTTAAATAAATAAGCGGCATCCATTGATGTTGCTCTGCCTCCCTGTGTCGTATTATCGGCGATGCATTATAAATGCACGTCAAAAGCCAAGGGCTGACGCCCTTAATAACAGATATTATAAACTAAATTAGAGAATTATCCAACCGAAAATACAAAAAAACGATGATTTTTGCCGTCGCTTTTGTGCAAAGTTTACATAACGGTGCTGATTTTTCGAACAAATAAGGAATATTACCCGTTTCTGCCGTTCTTATGGCCCCTTTTCTCGCTGTACATAGACTCATCTGCCGCTTTCAGACAATGCTCAAATACCTTATGCGCATCACTCTCAGACGAATCATCAGGATATTCGACATGGATACCGGAACTGAATCCGACTTTGAACTCCTTACCGTCGAGCATCACTTTCTTCGCAATCACCGTTCTGGCTCTTTCTATGAACTTCAAAGCCTTTTCTTCTGTATAGTTCTTTGCCAGGACAATGAACTCATCACCGCCGGTTCTTGCACATATCTCATCTCCGGTTGAAGCACTCATGAGACCATAAGCGATCGTCTTAAGGCCGTAGTCACCTTCGTTATGTCCGAAATTGTCATTAATGTATTTGAGGCCGTCCATATCAATGGCTATGAAAGTAAGACCGCTTTTTAACGCGATGCATTCGTTATAGAAAGTCTGGAAATGCTCTTCCAGTCCCCAACGGTTATAAAGCTCTGTCAGCATATCCCTGTTGTAAAGGAATTTCAGTCTTGATACCGAGCGTTCCAGGTCTCTCTGGATACGCTTTGTCTCCATGATTACTCCCAGGTTAACGAACCAGGACTGGACAGCTTTCTGTTCACGGTAATCGATATCGGGAGAAACGATAAGATATCCCATGTAGTACTGCAGATGATGGAGCGCGAAGACATAATATGGATTAGGGTCTTCGAGCATATCTTTAGGCAGTATGTCTTTCTTTCTGAATGTCTGAACAGGAACGTTTTCCTCTCCCCGGTAACCGGTGACTATGGTCATCTCCTCATCTTCTTTGGAGAAGCCCTCACCTACGATCCTCTGTTTATCCCAGCCGGGCGCAAGGCAGAGAAGCATTTCTTTAAAACCCGTATCGGTCTTGGCATTTTTGCTTATAGCACTGAAGCAGTCATCAAAAGACGTATTCTCGGAAACGCTTATCATGAGATTGGTCATGGACTGAGCTATTCCCGTGGCATTGTCCAGCCTGCGAGTATAGACAAGCCTGAAATCTTCGATCTTATCAACGGTCTTTTCAACACAACCGCACGACTGGTTAATGAGAATGTCTCCAACGATCTTTATGTCCTCAGGGAACTTCTCGCCTTCTGTCATTTTGAGCATCGTGGTGATAGCCGTATATCCCATATCATAGAACGGCTGTCTTGCCGTTGTGATCGTAGGGAAACCGCTGACAGATTCAGCTACTCCGTCAAATCCGGTAATGATGAGGTCTTCAGGAACTCTTATGCCTCTTTCCTTGCAGGCATTGATAAGACCTACAGCCGAATAATCGTTATCACAGACAACAGCTTCGGGAAGCTTCCTGTCTCTGTTTTCGTAAACTTTGAGAATATAGTCCAGAGCATCCTCGCCGCAGTCGAACCAGAGCGTTCCATAATAATTCTTCTCTTCCTCAAAAGGAATGCCGTGGGATTCTAAAACAGTCTTAAAAGCATCAAGGCGCTCTTGCGTAAAGTTCTTAGTCTTTTCGCCTGCCAGATGGAAAATATCCTTACAGCCGTGGCACTCGACTACGTGCTCAACGACTTTCGAAAAAGTGGCGATGTCATCGCAGCGCACATTAAACTGTTCCTCATCCTTGCCTCCGATATTGATAATCGGCTTATCGTATTCAGAAAGGAGCTTTTTCAGATGGTCCTTGATAATCTGGCTGAAATAGGTGCTTATCTTGATAACTCCGTCAAAATCATCCAAGTCGGGAATATCGAAAGATACGCAGTCACCTTCATCGTATCTCGAAAATTCACCATAGTTCCTGGCACTGTATGAATCACCGAAACTCGCGAAAAAGATAAGCTTAACGCCATATTTCCTTGCAGCATCAATGAGGCCCTTCTGCATCATGGCCGACATCTGCTCATAAACATGAGATGTAAATACAGCGATTTTTCTCATTTTCCATTCCCACGAAAACACATACTTACAAAATTATTATATTCTTTGAAACGGCGGAATGGTTAACGCATTGTAAATTATGTTTTAGATTTTTTCGCTGCCTGCATCTGCTTTATCGTGTTATTCTATTCAGAGTTAGTTTAGAAGAGGTCATCTTATGAAGTTTTTTATAGCATCTGATATACACGGAGATTCATACTGGGCACAGCGCATCATTGACGCTTTTATAGAGAGCAAAGCCGACAAGCTCGTTTTGCTGGGCGACATTCTCTATCACGGTCCCAGGAACGATCTTCCCGCTCATTACGAACCAAAGAAGGTAATCAGTTTACTTAACGGCTATGCGGATAAGATCATTGCCGTAAGAGGAAACTGCGATACCGAAGTAGACCAGATGGTCTTAAAGTTCCCTATCCTGGCAGATTACGTCTACTTAGTTGACGAAGGAACAGTTTTCTTCGTAACTCACGGCCATATCTATAACCCTATGAACCTTCCTGCCGTTATGCCTGAAGATGCGATCCTTCTTACAGGACATACGCATGTTGCAGGAGATATCATCTGGGAATACGAAGACGGCCGTAAGATCCGATATATGAATCCGGGCTCTCCTTCAATTCCGAAGGAAGATACAAAACCGTCTTATATCATCATCGAAAACGGCGTTGCAACGCTCATACCTTTCGCGTAAAAGACTGCAGATCTGGCTGAATACCTATTTCACACTTATTTTGCGGTTTTTGGTAAGAATTTGAGCAAATTCAGGTAAATTACCTTTTTGTATCGAAAACACATAAAAGCCAAGCGGTTTCGATACAAGGTCGCACTTTTCTGTATCGAAAACCTTCAAAAACACCCCGTTTCGATACAAATTAGAGTTTTTGTATCGAAAACCTCATAAAATACCCTTTTTCGATACAGCATAAAACGTTGTTGTATCGAAAACACAATAAAACCAGGGGTTTTCGATACACTTCTCAAATAGGCGGTTCATTTCATTATAAGGCCATCTTTATTATGTATATTGGTTAACCTAATTGCTCCTTGAGGAAAGCTCTCGTCTCAGAAGCGATCTCATCAGCCTTGAAATAATGCACATAGTGACCGCAGCCGAGTTCTACGACCTTTGCATTTGACAGGTCAGCAGCATAAGCATAGTGATTGCCTATCCAGTCGCTGCCGTTGGTTTCTTTACCGTCGGAAATAAACATTATAATCGGAACATCAGGCTTGGGCTTGCTGTCTATTAATCTGACTGCATCGAAAATCGCCTTGCCCTCATTCATAACATCCACATTTACCAGGTTCCTTGACGCAATGGCACGGTAGAGATCCTTCTCTTCCTTGGAAAGGCTGTCCGGAAGAAAGCTGTCAGAATAGTAGAGCCTTGCAAGGCCCAGTTCCCTTGCTGCGGTAAAAAGGCCCTCGAGTTTCAAGGTTCCTTCAACATCGTAATTGTCATATGTTCTGGGGAGTACATTATCAAGACCGACAATGGCTTCAACCTCATCAGGATAATCCTGAGCCCACAGGATAGCTTCAAGTCCGGACAAAGAGTGCGGGCAAAGGATGAACGGGCCTTCAATGCCGGCCTTTTCGAGAACTTCCCTGTCCTGTCTTAAGATCGTGGTAAATGACCTCTCGGTATCAACCACATCACTGAAACCATAGCCGTATTTTTCGATTACGACGATCCTGTAATCATCATTCAAAAGCGAGTATAAAGGCTTGAAATCAATAATGGGCGCGGGCGTTCCGGATCCTGAAAGGAACAGCAATGTATGCTCCCCTTCACCTTCCGTATAAACACACATATTGTGGCCGTCAACTTCGATCAGCTGTCCCAGAGGGTGTTCGAGCAACGGCTTTTCCTTTTCGAGCATTATCCTGTGCCAGATAAAAATACCAACCACAGCAATGACCAGTACTGCCAGCAGAGCGAGAATTACTATCCCAATAGTCTTAAGAGCTTTTTTCATAACCTTATCCCAAATAAAAATTCCTGCCCGAATTCTCAGGCAGGAACATTATAACACTTGGATTCTTTAGATCAGGGCTATTACTTAGCGAATGCAGCGCCTCTGTCAAATGCTTCCATGTTGATGGGGATCAGGTTGTGCTTTCTCTCGGGAAGGATCTCATAGAGTGACTTCTCGAAGGAATCTCTTGTGAAGCAGCCTGTAGCTGTAGCCATACAGCCGAGCATTGTGATAGGAGCGAACATCATCTTGCCCAATTCGGAAGCGATATCGGAAGCTTCCATAGCGATAACCTTGATGTCTGTTCTTGTAGGTCTTGTCTTGATGAGGGAAGAATCGAGGATCATCAAAGCGCCGGGCTTTAACTGCTTCTCGAACTTCTCCATTGAAGGCTGATTGAGGCAGATTACAACGTCTGCATCGTTAACAACGGGAGAACCGATAGGCTCATCTGAGAATACAACGGAGCAGTTAGCTGTACCGCCACGCATCTCAGGTCCGTATGACGGGAACCAGGATACTTCCTTACCTTCATAAAGAGCAGCTTCTGCTGCCATCTTGCCTGCGGAGAGGATTCCCTGACCGCCGAAGCCGGCAAAAATTACAGAGAAATCAATCATTTCTTCACCTCCCCAACATTAACGCAGTTGTTGTTAGTTGCAGGAATAGCGCCGGAAACATACTTGCCGTCAGCATCGAATGTGATATCAGCACCCTTGTAGCATCCGAGCGGATACTGCTTTTCCATGTTCTCCTTAAGCCACTCCATAGCTGCGAGAGGCTCCTTACCCCAGTTGGTAGGGCATGTGGAGAGAACTTCTACGAGAGAGAAACCGAGCTTGTTCTTCTGAACGTTGAATGCCTTCTGGATCGCTCTCTTAGCGTTCTGGATGTTCTTGAAGTCTGTTACGCAAACACGCTCGATGTAAGCAGCGCCTGCGAGGTTGGATAAGAACTCGGAAACGTTGATAGGATAACCCTGATATGAAGGGTCACGGCCCCAAGGAGATGTTGTTGTAACCTGGCCTACGAGTGTTGTAGGAGCCATCTGACCTGATGTCATGCCGTAAACTGCGTTGTTTACGAAGATTACAGTGATATTCTCGCTTCTTGCAGCAGCATGAACGATCTCAGCTGTACCAATGGATGCGAGGTCACCGTCTCCCTGATATGTGAAGACGAAGCTGTCCTTTAAGTTTCTCTTGATACCTGTAGCAACAGCAGGTGCTCTTCCGTGAGCTGCCTGTACCATGTCGCAAGCTATATATTCATAGGAGTTGTATGTACATCCAACGGATGCAACGCCTACAGCTGTCTCAAGAGCATCATTTGCAACCAGAGTCTCTGCTACGAGTCTGTGGATGATGCCGTGGCAGCAGCCGGGGCAATAATGGAAAGGCTTATCTGTAAGGCCTTTTGTGGGTTCGAAAACTACAGCCATCAGAAATTACCTCCTTCTGTCATTTTTCCCTCGTGGATCGCAACGATCTTGTCGAGGATTTCCTTCTGCATCGGGAGATTTCCTCCGAGTCTGCCGTGGAAATATACGGGCTTCTTGCCGTTAACTCCAAGTCTTACATCTTCGATCATCTGACCTGCGTTGAGCTCAACGTCGAGGAATGCCTTAACGCTGGACATATCAGCTGCTTCAGAGATTGCCTTGTAAGGGAAAGGCCAGAGAGTGATAGGTCTGATCATGCCTACCTTGATACCAAGCTCACGAGCCTGACGGATAACGTTTCTGGAGATTCTGGAGCATGTTGAGAATGCTGTGATAACGATCTCCGGATCATCATCCATGCAGATAGCTTCATAACGGACTTCGTTTGCTTCAACGATCTTATACTTTTCCTGAAGCTCGAGGTTCTTCTTTTCGAGAACATCGGGATCGATATAGATGGATGTAACTGTGTGATGGAAGCCCTCGCCCTTTCTGCCGTTTGCAGCCCAAGGCTTAGCAATGGTCTCAACAGGCTCTTCATCACGGAAAGCTACAGGCTCCATCATCTGGCCCAAAGTACCGTCGCCTATGATCATGCAGGTCATTCTGTACTTATCAGCAAGGTTGAAAGCCTCAACTACAAGCTCATAGAGCTCCTGAACGGAAGCAGGTGCGATAACGATATTTCTGTAGTCACCGTGTCCGCCGCCCTTTGTAGCCTGGAAATAGTCGCCCTGTGCAGGCTGAATGCCGCCAAGACCCGGGCCTGCTCTAACGATATTAACTACAACTGCAGGAAGCTCAGCACCTGCGATGTAGGAGATACCTTCCTGCTTGAGGGAGATTCCCGGAGAGGAAGATGATGTCATAACTCTGAAGCCTGCTGCTGCAGCTCCGTAAACCATGTTAATGGCTGCTAGCTCAGATTCAGCCTGAACGAAATTGCCGCCGACCTGAACCATCTTCTTAGCCATGTAGTGCATGACTTCTGTCTGAGGTGTGATCGGGTAACCGAAATAGTTGCGGCAGCCTGCTCTGATCGCTGCCTCGGCAATGACTTCATTGCCTTTCATTAATACTCTTTTCTGTGCCATAAAAACTCCCTCCCGATCAGAAACGCTCAACAGTGATTACAACGTCCGGGCACTGCGTAGCGCAGAAAGCACATCCGATGCACTCATCGGGATTTACGCAGGTTGCGGGGTGATAACCCTTGGCGTTAAGCCTTGTCTTGTCAAGTTCGAGGATTTTCTTAGGACAAGCTGCAACACAAAGTCCGCAGCCTTTGCACAGATTCTCGTTAAAAGTTGTCTTACCTTTTGCCACGATGAACCTCCTAAAATAACACGCGCCATTTAATACGCTAAAATTATCGTCATATTATAAACTTGATTGTTTTTATAAGCAAATGTTTTTAGTTTAATTCAGATCAAACCATAAAAAGAGCTGCCCGGGTATCCGGACAGCCCTAAAATGATTAAGTTTTCTCTACAATTACTTAGCTGCAGCAACAACTGCGTCAGAGATAGCAGCCTCGTCACCGATAACAACAACGTTCGGGTGAAGCTGGAGAATTGATGCAGGTACCTTAGGTGTAACAGGGCCACAGAAAGCCTTCTCAACGATATCCTTCTTGCCTGCGCCTGTAGCCATGAGGATAACTGTTGTAGACTTCATGATATAACCGATACCCATTGTGTAAGCCTGTGTAGGAACTGCGTCGAGATCGCCGTTGAAGAAGAGTCTTGCATTGTCCTGGATCGTCTGATTCTCAAGATCGATGCACTGAGTGTTTACGCAGAAAGCGTCAGCAGGCTCATTGAAACCGATGTGTCCGTCTCCGCCGATGCCGAGGAGCTGGATGTCAAGGTGGCCCAAAGACTCAAGGATCTTATCGTAATCTGTGCAAGCCTTAACTGCATCCTGTTCAAGTCCGTCAGGTACATATGTCTTGCTCTTGTCGATGTTTACGTGATCGAAGAGATTTGTATTCATGAAATATCTGTAAGACTGGTCGTGATCTCCGCCAAGTCCTCTGTACTCATCAAGGTTTGCAGAAGTTACCTTGGAGAAATCAAGGCTTCCTGCCTTATACATATCTACAAGGTCCTTGTAAGTTCCGATAGGTGTTGATCCTGTAGCAAGACCGATCTTGCAGTCGGGCTTTAATCTGATCTGTGAAGCGATAAGCTCAGCACATGCCATTGAAGCTTCTTCATAGTTGCTTTTTCTGATTACTCTCATAGTTCCATCTCCTGTTAATTTTGAATATATAAAACGGCTTCGCATGGAATTCACACGCGAAGCCGTAATATTCTTTAGTCTGCCATAAGGCCCTGTTCTTTAATGACTGCGATAACCTTGTCAACGTTCTCTTCGCAGATCTCATCAGTCTTTGCCTCAACCATGACACGAATCTTAGGCTCTGTACCGGATGCTCTAAGAAGGATTCTGCCGTCGCTACCCAAAGACTTAGTAACCTCTTCAACTGCCTTAAGGACTACAGGATTCTTCTGAGCTTCTTCCTTGTCCTTAACTACAACGTTCTTGAGGCACTGAGGATACATCTTCATCTCGCCTGCGAGCATAGAGAGAGGCAGCTTCTTTTCGAGCATTGTCATGAGTACCATGAGGGATGTGAGGATTCCGTCACCTGTTGTCGCATACTTTGCGAAAATGATGTGGCCTGACTGCTCGCCGCCGATCATGAAGCCGTTAGCCATCATGTTCTCAGCAACATACTTATCGCCTACTGCAGTCTTCTCTGTACGGATGCCGATAGCCTCACAAGCCTTGTAAAGACCCATGTTGCTCATGATCGTAGTAACGATCGTATTTCCGTCCAGGCGGCCTGTTTCCTTCATGTACTTTCCGCAGAGATACATGATCTGGTCGCCGTTTACTTCATTGCCTAATTCATCAACTGCAAGACATCTGTCAGCATCGCCGTCGTATGCGAATCCGACATTAAGTCCGTTATCAAGAACATACTTCTTAAGATTCTCAATGTGTGTGGAACCGCAGTTTGTATTGATGTTGAGACCGTCAGGCTGGTTATTGATTATATAAACCTTAGCACCGAGAGCCTCAAATACAGATCTTGCGATGTTCCAGGAAGCTCCGTTTGCGCAGTCAAGGCCAACCTTCATGCCGTTGAATGCTCTTGTAGGGATCGTCATGAGATAGCCGATGTATCTGTTACGTCCTGAAGCGTAGTCAACAACGTTACCGATTGCCTCACGCTCTGCAAGAGGGATTTCCTCGATCTCACCATCGATATAAGCTTCGATCTTCTCTTCGATCTCAGCCTCTATCTTCTGGCCGTTGGCACGCATGATCTTGATACCGTTATCGTAGAAAGGATTGTGTGATGCAGAGATCATGATACCGCAGTCAAAACCGTCTGTTCTGCAGCAATAAGAAACTGAAGGTGTTGTTGTTACGTGAAGGAGATATGCATCAGAACCGGAAGATGTAATGCCGGCAGTAAGAGCTGCCTCAAGCATGTAAGAACTTCTTCTTGTGTCTTTTCCGATGATAATCCTTGCTCTTCCGTCATCGTGCATCTGGCCGTAATACCAGCCGATATATCTTCCTACCTGGAAAGCTTTCTGCGCGGTGAGTGCCTTGTTAGCTTCGCCTCTGAAGCCATCAGTACCAAAGTATTTACCCATAGATAAACCCGCCTTTATAAATTTAATTAAGAAATTTTATCACAAAAAACTTACTTACAATATGTTATTTAGAATAACAAATGAAAAAGGCTGTCTCCGAAGAGACAGCCTCCATAAGTGTTTTAGGTATTAACCCAAAGATCTTATTCGATCTTTGTGCCGCACTCAGGGCAGAACTTAGGCATAACGCCGTCAGCGGGCTTGTAGCCGCACTTAGGGCAAGCTGTAGGAGCTGCTGCAGGCTGAGGCTGACCACAGTTGCCGCAGAACTTACCTGTATTGCCTGTAGCGCCGCAAGCGCATGTCCAACCAGCTGCAGGTGCTACGGGAGCGGGCTGAGGCTGACCGCAGTTGCCACAGAACTTACCTGTGTTGCCTGTCTGGCCGCAAGCACATGTCCAACCAGCTGCTGCGGGAGCTGCTGCAGGTGCTGCTGTCTGACCAGCGAAGAAACCTGTCTGAGGCTGACCCTGGTTAGCCTGAACTGTATTGAGAGCTGCTGCTGTAGCGTTGTTGCCGCCTACTGCGCCCATCATACCGAGACCCATGAAGCCGTTAACTGCGCCGTTAGCGTTAGCACCAGCATTCTTCATAGCCTCTGTCTGGCCCAATGCAACTGCTGCACCGAGAGCTGCCTGATCGGAACCATAGAGCTTTGCCTCGTCGACCTTCTCGATTCTCTCACGTGACTTGTCGTCAGGTGTAACGGAAGCGATAGCAACCTTCTCTACAACGATACCTCTCTTCTGGAGCCACTCGTCATCAAGGCAATCCTGCATGTATCTTCTGAACTCGCCCTGCTTTGAAGGCAGTGTTGAGAACATGATACCCTGCGGGTAAGGGCCGCCGCACTTATTAAGTGTTTCTGTGATGTTGTCAAGGAACTCGAGGCGGGGCTGCTGAGGCTTAGCGGGTGTACCCATGAAGTCAGCAACTGTGTACTCGTCTCTTACGTTACCAACGATGTTTCTGAAGAAAGTAACAGGATTCTCAACTCTGAAGGAGAATGTACCGTTCAAACGGATATAGATGTTACGATATTCAGGGTCTGCATAAGGTACCGGTGAAGGTGTACCGAAGTTCTGATTCATCATCTCGAGCTTGTTTACGAAGTAAACTCTCTGCTGCTGCTGAATCTCTCCGCCCATCTTCATACGGTTCCAGATGTCACCGATGGACTGCTTTACGTTCTCACCGAAGTTCTTGTTAGCAAGAACTGAAGGTGCTGTGGATGTATCCCACTTGTAAGCGCCTGCGTCAGATACTACGTCTACGATCTCTCCGTTGTTAACGAGGAGACAGAAGCAGCCCTCAGGTACGTTGATGATGGAGCCATTGGAGATAACTTCGGAATTACCCTTATTTCTTCCCTTTTCCATCTTGTTAGCACCCTTCTTTACAAGGATCTCCTGTCCTAAAGAGTCCTGTGTGAAGAACTCAAGATACTGATCCTGGATCTGGCTGCTGATAGAATCAAATGTTGTTCCTGCAACATTCTTGATTAAGCTAATCAATCCCATATTAATTATTCCTCCTAGGTACTTGGTCGAAATATCTCCGCCAAGAAAAATAATATCATTTATTTGATAAAACAACAATGATTTTAGGAAGCACTTGAATGCAATTTTTCAAAAGATATAAAAGCCAGAAAACACTTATATGCTTACGGAGTTACCTTTGAGCAGGCGTCCTCCATAAGAGCATCCACGTCAGCATCTTCTATATCAAGGCCGGTAACACGTATCTGTATGCAGTCTTTTATGCCGTAAAAGCCCTGTGCCAGAGCCTTTACATAGCCGAAGCCGAACTCTTCGGGCACATAAGATCCTCCCGCAGTCGTTACATAGTAAAGGCGTTCTGCCTTGCAAAGAGGTATCGGGAAGCCTTCCGGGCTGTATTCAAAAGTGATCCCGAGAACGTTTATCTGCTCAAAATACTGCTTAAGGCATGCCGGAAAAGACAGATCCCAGTACGGCGCAGCTATAACGATCCTATCTGCTTCAGCAAACTGCCTTGCCATGGAAAAGAGAGGATCGCCCCAAGCCTGTTGTTCTATAAGTGCATCCCTTCTTTTAAGAAATGCTTCATCTGCAACAGGAAAACTTACTTTGCCGAGATCTATTTCCTCGATATCGCCTTCCAGCTTTGAAAGCAGGACACCTGCAAGCCTCTTTGTCCTTGATTCATCTCTTACACATGCATTGATAAAAAGGATCATAACTTATACCCCGCCCTGCCGGATCAAATTATCAGTACGCGTAATAAATCTGTCTGCTCATCCTTAAAACTTCGGGATTTACGAGCAGTCCTTCGGGGATATCAACACCCTCCATAACGCAGTTGGCAACAAGAGGAACACCCGTTATCTTGGAAGCTGCCAATATCTTTGTTTCTCCATCTTTGACCATCTCGGCTGTTGTCTCTTCAAGAAGGTTCGTGTTGTTGATATATCCGTCGATCTTAAAGCCTGCTGCAGCAGACAGTTCGTTGGTCATAATGGCGATCTGCTCAGGATCTGAAGTAAACGGCCTTAAACTGTTTACAGCCATATAGATAACGGCGTCTGTGTTTTCGATCCTATGCTTCAGGGAGCCTAAGACCAGAGCTCCCATGTCTTCTCCTCCGATATCGAAAATGCCCTGATAAGATTCGTCATCGAAGATAACATACATATCCGGAGGTAAAACGGGCGCATCGACATTAGAGCCTGCATACATAGGAGTTACAAGCCTTATGCCGGCTTTTTCGAGCGCCGATGCACAGTCAGATGAGCGGTAAAACGGATTTACAATATCCAGATCTGCGATAAGGAGTTTCTTGTCAGGCAGAGCTTTTCTCTGTGCAAGAGACATGTTGACGGCAATCTCGGATTTACCGCTGCCGTATGCGCCGATTATTATTGTCAGACGATGGTCAAGATAAAACATTAGAACAAATTCTTCTTTCTGAAAACTATATATCCCCAGCCGCCTATTACTACCATCCAGGCAATGGCCTTGCCAAGATAGATAAGATTAAGGGTGCTGTAAGACATATGCATTGAATCCACGCGCTTGAAAGTATCAGGCGACATGTAATATTTAGTCAGACTGGTAGCGGGATC
The DNA here is from genome assembly GCA_003149065.1 of Ruminococcaceae bacterium R-25. Classification (NCBI taxonomy): domain Bacteria; kingdom Bacillati; phylum Bacillota; class Clostridia; order Eubacteriales; family Oscillospiraceae; species Ruminococcaceae bacterium R-25. Next base: position 346,376 of record QGFZ01000001.1, on the reverse strand, counting down.
CGGAATCGTAATCGAATCAGGGTCAGCATCAGGATCTATTTCGAAATTCTTAAAGACATTCGTTTCATACCAGATATCAAACTGAGACGCATCTTTATAGAATATCTTCTGCGCGAAATCCATATTTTGAGGATATTCAGCCGAGCCTCCCATAAGGCTTGTAACACCTGCTGCGCCATAATCGGATTCGAAACCTATAGGCGAAATGAGATATGCAGGATAAAAGACATGCCAGCCGAATGTGAGAAGGCTGTTCTTTCCGTATTCCGTCTCATATTTTTTGACGGTTTCTTCTTCAATGACGCCGTCTCTTACCATCAGTTCATACTTGGTATTTCTGATCTTGATGTAGTCTTCAACAGCCTTCGGAGGTGTGCTGTAAAGACCGAAGACAGAAGCTGCTATATTGGAAACATAAGCTATCAGAATACAAAGAATGACCGGAGCTGCACGCTTTCTGAAGATCGTGGACAACGCAGTGAAAGTAACCGTCATTACGAGGAATACTGCGATCGCTACTCCGAGTCTTGCGAACATCTCGCCATTGTTCGTATCCACTCCGATTCCCGTAATGGCAAGCCCAAAGAATGCCGAGAGCATATATATCAGGCACAAAACAACGTGAGCGCAGATCTGCGTGATCATATAAGAAAAATAGATATCTGCTCTGGAATGTCCTGAAATGATCTTGTTTCTGACAACACCGTCAGTATAGTCTCTTCCGATATGAAGACACGTAAACAGCGCTACGAATGTGGGCAGCGTTGTTATGAACGCTACAGAAATGACCCAGGTGAAATAGATCCTCTCATCCTGTGTAACACTTAACGGAATAAATTGAATCTTGTCAGAGAAAAGATCGAGAGTAAGGATCAGTCGGTAGAAACCGGCTGTAAGCAGCGGCCAGATAAAGCTTAAAGCAGCAATTATCCAGAAAAAGATGCTCTTGGAGATGCGTCTGAACTCGAAAGCTATCAACTTAAGCATTTGACTCACCTCCTACAAGTTTTACGAAATATGTCTCAAGGTCTGTTTCCCTTGTAACGACACGTGCGATATTGACGCCCGCTTCGCTCGCGGCTGTTACAACATTTGTCAGGTTGTAATAGCCCTTAGCCAAAACGACACGGCTCTCAGGATCAAATGTGGTCTTAAGGCCTTTGCTGTTCAATACGGGGATCAGCTTTTCGGGTGTTCCTGTATAGAACTCGGTAACAAGGCCCCCTACGTTTTCAAGTTCTTCAGCCTTTATCTCCTTGATTACCTTTCCTGCTTCAACGAAAGCAAAATCAGTAGCGAGCTTTGAGAGCTCTGAAAGGATGTGGCTCGAAATAATAATAGTAATGCCCTTATCTTTATTAAGTTGGGTAAGAAGGTCACGGATCTGGATGATGCCCTGCGGATCAAGGCCGTTGATAGGCTCGTCAAGTATCAGAACTTCCGGATTGCCGCACATTGCCATGGCGATTCCAAGACGCTGTCTCATACCCAAAGAGAACTTGCCTGCCCTCTTGCTTCCGGTATTTCCGAGTCCTACAAGCCTCAGTTTCTCATCGATGGAACTGTCGATCTTAAGGCCTAAATTCATATATTGAAAAACGAGATTATCTCTTGCCGAATAGTTCGAATAGATCGAAGGAAGCTCAACCAGAGCACCTACATTACCTAATTTCTTATGGTCAAAACCGTATTCTACGGTTCCTTTGGTTGGTTTTTGAAGACCTGAGATTATTCTCATTATCGTGGTCTTTCCGGCGCCATTCCTGCCGACAAGTCCGTATATGGAACCCTTCGGAACGGTAAAACTCATTGATTCGAGAGCACGGAATTTACCATAGTCTTTAGATACGTCTTTAACTTTAATTATAAAATCACCGTTCTCAGACACGAGCTGTATCTCCTTATTCTCCAGATTATCCGGGACCGTAAATCCCGAATGATCACATTATATCAGAATAAGAATAGTACTAATCTTAACTATGGCTTAAAACTTAGTGAGTTTTGAGGCACGTTCGCCGATTATCAGCGCAACTGCCATCTTAACGAGATCAGGGATTATAAACGGGATCACACACCATCCTAAAACGGTCATAAGCCCTACAGGACCTGTCTGTGCAGCATATACGGTCATAAACCAGATGACACCTACTATATACATAACGATTTCGAAAACCAGGAATCCCAACAATCCGAAGATCCAAGTCCTGACTGTCGTTGTCATGAGCTTCTTTAAGAACAGCTTTTCGAGCAGCCAGTATACAAGTGCTGCGATTACAAACCCAATGAGGAAACCGCCTGTGGGCCCAACGAACGACATGATTCCGCCCTTAAAGCCTGCGAAAACAGGAACACCGACTGCGCCTAATGCCAGATAGACCAGAATTGCTATAGTTCCCCTTCTTCCGCCGACAGTAAGCATAACGGCAAGAATGCCCAGAGTTTGCAGAGTAAACGGGACGGGTCCCAGTGGGATGCTGATCCAGGAACATATTGTTATAAGTGCCGCTGAGACTGATATGAGGACAAGGTCATAGATAAATGCCCTGTTCTTGGTGCTTTTATTGGTTTTTGAACTTGACTCTGACATTGTAAACCTGATTTCATTTTTAGTTGACAATCGAAATTTTACTCTTCTGTCACCGTAATATCAAGCGCTAAATTAAAACTGATATTTGGGCCAGATACCCATCTTATCGTGGGTATGCTCAGGGAGCTGGTACAGGTCGTGTCCGGGATAATCGTTACCTTCAACGATAACAGGTCCGTCAGGCGTAAGGCATACATCCCAGCCGATAAAACCGACCTGGGGAACTACCATTGCAGCCTTAGTGCACATAGCAATGACCTCGTCCCACATCGGGAAAACAAAGCCCTTAAATACAGCACCTGTCATAGGGTGCTTTTCGTAAAGGACCTTAGTCTTATCTATAGGGAAATCAGTGATCTCACCTGTCTTCTCATTAACAGGCGCGGTCATGCCGCCGTTATTAAAGTTATCAACACTATGGCCGTAATTGCCGAATCTGCAGCAGGCACTTGCCACATGGACCTTGCCTTCCCTCTGGATAGTAACGATCCTTATCGTATTGATCGCGTAAGGATAGATCGCGCTTACTGCCGGATGCTGGACAATGACTTCTTCAAAGAAATGCGGACGTTCCTGGTTTACGAGCCTCTCATAGATATCTTCAGCCTTCTCAGCCTTGCAGTCGATCTTCTCAACGGTCTTTCCACAGGAACCCAGGTCAGCCTTTGCAATAAGGAAATCATGGTCATTAATGAAGTCGATTACTTCCTGCTTATTGTCTTTTCTTATCTCAAGCCACTTACGGCCCAAAAACTCGCCGAAAAGCTTATTAAACTCGATCTTGTTGTCGATCAGAGCCGTATATTTAGGATCGTTATATCTTTTAACGAGATCGTAGTTGCGGCCTCTGGTGATATATGTGTCACGCTCTTTGTCATTGAGGTTGTACATCTCATAGAGCCAATAATCCATGTATCCCGCGCCGAATTTCCTGCCGCAGTGGATCATGTCGAAAAATATCCACACGCGGGACTTACCCGACTTCTCGTGGATATCCTTGATCTTGGCGCCCATCGCCTTATAGTCCATGCGCGTAACGCGCCTTATCAGATACTTTATGTTTGGCATAGGAGAATTATAATACAATGAAAAAACTTTTGTTATAATTGCTTTCGAATAGAAATATACAAGTAACAGGCATGTTACTTTAAACAAAAGGAGGAAATTTCCCATATGGCAATAAGAATAGGTATTTTGGGCTACGGCAACCTCGCAAAGGGCGTTGAACTCGCGATCAGACAGAATCCTGATATGGAGCTCGTCGTTGTCTTCACAAGAAGAGACCCTTCCACAGTTAAAACTCTTACTCCCGGCGTAGAAGTCGCAAACTCAAATGACGCTGCAAACTATAAGGATAAGATCGATGTCCTCGTTATCTGTGGCGGTTCAGCTACTGACCTGCCCACTCAGACACCCGCTTTCGCTTCAATGTTCAATGTAATCGACAGCTTCGATACACACGCTAAGATCCCTGAACACTTTGCAAACGTTGATAAGGCTGCTTCTGGCTCTAATCACACAGCCCTCATCTCCGGCGGCTGGGATCCCGGCATGTTCTCAATCAACCGTCTTTACGGCAGCTGCATCCTTCCTGAAGGTAAGGATTACACATTCTGGGGCAAGGGCGTATCCCAGGGCCACTCCGATGCAATCAGAAGAGTTCCCGGTGTTAAAAACGGCAAGCAGTACACGATCCCTGTAGAGGCAGCACTTGAGGCAGTAAGATCCGGCGCAGAGCCTGAGCTCACAACACGCCAGAAGCATTTAAGAGAGTGCTTCGTTGTTGCTGAAGAAGGCGCTGATCTCGCCCTCATCGAAAAGACCATCAAGGAAATGCCCAACTACTTCGCAGATTACGACACGACAGTACATTTCATTTCCGAAGAAGAGTTCGCAAGAGACCACTCCAGGATCAACCATGGCGGCTTCGTATTCCGTACAGGCAAGACAGGCGTTAACGGCGAGAACAAGCACGTTATCGAGTATTCATTGAAGCTCGATTCCAACCCTGAATTCACAGGTTCTGTTCTCACAGCTTACGCAAGAGCTATCTACCGTCTCTCACAAAAGGGCGATTTCGGATGCAAGACAGTTTTCGATATTGCACCCGCACTCCTCTCACCTCTTTCCGGCGAGGATCTTAGAGCTCACATGCTCTGATATTACCAGAACTAAAATCACTGCCTGCACACTTTCCCTGTGTGCAGGTTATTTATTGGCCTTTTGCTAAAATCAATCTATGGAAAACCGCGCTGCAAAATCTGTTACAACCACCGCTATCGTATTATCGATAGTCTTTTTACTGGCCGTTTTCGGCTTTTTCGCATTTGTATTCTTTTCAAATCCAAATGAAAAGGTAAATTATAAGATCTACGGAGGCATGACCGATGAGCTTACGGACAGTGATCTTTTTGAAGATCTCCAAAGCGGCCGTTCAATCTGCTTTTTAGGCGACAGCATTACAGCCGGAACCGAGATCAATGGCGTTCACTGGTATGACCCGATGGCACCGTACATTAAGGGCGATATCTCCAATCTGTCCACGGGCGGCTGGATGGTCCAGGATCTTATCGACCAGACCGCAAACATCCCGAAAGCTGATATATACATAATCGCAATCGGCATTAACGATGTGCTCTTTAATAATACTGTAAAGTCTTCAAAAACACCTGCTGAATTCGCCCGGAGAGCCTCCGTTCTGACCGAAAGCATCAACGGAATCTCTCCTTCTGCAAAGATCTACTTTATTGCGCCATGGACATTTATCAGCGAAAAAGAGGAACTTAACGAATCCGGTATCCAATACCGCTCGGCCCTAAAAGATCTTTGCGCAGAAAAAGGCTTCAAATATATTGATCCTAATCCCGTCATAGTATCGGTGCTTGACGCCGAAGGCACTGATAAATTCATGTTTAACAGTTTTCATCCCAACGCAAAAGAAGGTGTAGGTCTATTCAGTTATGCAGTATTAAAGACCGCTCACGAAAGCCGTGTATAAAACTCATAATTTACTGTTATTACCTTTCAAGCAATCAAAAAAGAGCTGCCTCATTACGAAGCAGCTCTTGTATTTTTAAGTTGATCAGATGTGAATCAGAGCTTGATCTCCATGATCCAGCCATCAGGTGCTTCAACAGTACCCATCTGGATGCCTGTGAGTGTTTCTCTGAGCTTTGTCATGACAGGACCCATCTCCTCCATGCCGGAAGCGAACTTGAATTCCTTTCCGTGATCGTTGATAGAACCGAGAGGAGAAATAACTGCAGCTGTACCGCAGAGACCACCCTCTGTGAACTTGCCGCTCATGATCTCGTCGAGGTAAACTTCTCTCTCCTCGATCTTCATGCCGCAATAGTGCTCAGCAACGTAAACCAATGATCTTCTTGTGATAGAAGGCAGGATGGAATCGGACTTAGGTACAATGAGTGTGCCCTGGCCGTCTGCGAGGATGATGTTTGCTCCGCCTGTCTCCTCGATCTTTGTACGTGTAGCGGGATCGAGATAGATGTTCTCAGCAAATCCTTCCTTGTGAGCAGTAACGATTGCGTGGAGAGACATAGCATAGTTGAGGCCTGCCTTGATGTTGCCTGTTCCTCTCGGAGCAGCACGGTCAAAGTCAGAGATCTTAACTGCGATCGGCTTAGCGCCGCCCTTGAAGTAAGGGCCTACAGGTGTAGCGAAGATTCTGTACTGATAGTCATCAGCAGGCTTAACACCGATAACGGGGTTAATACCGAAGATGTAAGGTCTTAAGTAGAGAGATGCGCCGGAACCGTACGGAGGAACCCAAGCTGCGTTGCCTGCAACTGTCTCCTGAACTGATCTGATGAACATTTCCTTGGAAATCGGAGGAATCTCAAGGCGGACTGCAGAGTCATGAAGTCTCTCAGCGTTAAGGTCAGGACGGAAAGTAACGATTCTGCCGTCAACTGTCTCATAAGCCTTAAGGCCTTCAAATACTGTCTGAGCATACTGGAGAACGCCTGCGTCTTCGCTCATGACGATCATGTCGTCATCGATAAGCGCGCCTTCGTCCCATGCGCCATTCGTGTAGTTAGCTACGAATCTCTTATCTGTCTTTTGATAAGAGAAGGTCAAGTTTGACCAGTCGAGATTCTTCTTTTCCATAAAACTATCCTTCTTTCTTAAAGATTGTTTTTATTAATTAACTACGCATTATACTCCAACTGATTAAAGTGGAGCAATACAGTTTATACAAATCTGTAACCGCAAGCGTGGTAAACCTTCTTGCCTGCCTTGATGACAGGAGAATCAAAGCCAGTAAGGTTGACAGCATTCGGTACCATCTGAGCCTCAAGGCAGATAGCGTCATACTGGCCGTATGCCTTTGTTGTCTTGATGTCGAGCGGGCTTCCAAGGTTATTTCCTGCATAGATCTGGATGCCCGGAAGATCTGTTAAGCACTCCATCGTGATTCCTGATTCAGGTGCCGTAACTGCTGCAGCAAATGAGAATGTGCCTGCTGTCGTGTTAAGGCAGAAATTCTGGTCGATACCCTTTGAGATAACCATCTGGTGGTCATCACTGTCATTGAGTTCGCCGATAAAGCGGTATTCTCTGCAGTCGAAAACAGTTCCTTCAACGTCCAGAAGCTCGCCTGTGGGAACATTCATATCGTCCTTGATAGTGATCTTGTCAGAGTTGATCATGATGAGGTCATTATTGACTGTGCCCTCAGCTGCCTCGCCGCGCAGATTGAAGTATGCATGGTTTGTGGGCGCGAAAATCGTGTCCTTGTCTGTCTTTCCGCAATAGAGAATGAGGAATGTCTTATCCTCGAGCCAGCAATAAAGAACCTTTGTATCAAGGTTTCCGGGGAAACCAGTAGCTCCGTCAGGGCTCGTATAGCTCAAAAGGACTGCTCCGCCGTCACAGCCGGGAATGCCTGCGATCTTTGAATCAAGGATGATAGCATCTGCCTCTTCCTCAGAAAGGATCTTGCCGTCCCAGAACACATTGTGGTAACCGGGATTGCCGGAATGGAGGTTGTTCTCGCCTTCATTCTTAGGGATCTGGTACTTAACGCCGTTGATAACGAAAGATGCATCCTTAATTCTGTTAGCAGAACGACCTACGACAGCGCCGTGATTTGCACCGTTGCCCATATACTCATCAAGGCCCTTGCAGCCGAGCATGATGTCTGTAGGCTTGCCGTCCTTATCAGGTACGATAAGATCGGTGATAACTGCGCCGTATGTAATAACAGAAGCCTCATAACCGCCATCGATGGTTATTGTGAACTTCTTAGCCTTAAGATCGGGATTGCTTACTGAAATAAAATCACTGGTAGTAATGCTCATTCCTCAAAACCTCCATCAAGATTTAATTAAAGAGAAGTATAGCATAAATATTCACCGCCACGTATAATCGTTAATCAGATGGGGCATTAGCGCAGTGGGAGCGCATCACACTGGCAGTGTGGGGGTCACGGGTTCAAGTCCCGTATGCTCCACCAAAATAAAAAACTTCTCCAACGTACGAACAGTTCGCTGCGCGAAACTAGTTGGAGAAGGTTTTTACATGGGCAAAAGCCTTTAATTTTGTTCGATAATATCGTTCAAATGATTTAATTTGTTGCCTTTTCTCCAAATTCTCAGA